>JAZQAZ010000039.1:0-18127 GCA_045545475.1 Clostridia bacterium
CATCGTCTTTATCCAGGTCTCTGTCTTTCCCATACTCGCTTTCAAGAATATTTAAGTACTTATAGAGAGCCTTATAGGTATCTCCCTCTATTGCCGGGACTTTCTCAATGTCTTTAACGTTTCCTAACTTGTATACCATTCTCAGGCGCCTCCTTAAAACACGAAAAATCCCGAATTAATTGTGCGTTCCACATCACCGGGAGAAAATGTATCGGGTTTCTCGAAGATTTTCTTGTAAGCTTCAATATTCTCTTCAGACAAAGAAGCCAGGTCTTCTTCTCCGTTACCTATCACATAGAATACGCCACAGAGAATATCACAGCCTAATCTGCGGTTAGGTTCAAGACCTATGAGCTTCCCTTCCTCGTTACAGAGAATGCACACGTCCTCGGAAATTGTTATGATTTCAATAAGACCTCTTTCATCTGCTCCTATTGATACCGCATCCTGCAGTGATTCAAGTTCATTCTTGATTGTCGTTACCTTGGGTGCTTTTCCCGGCTCCACCATAAGAACCTTGATTTCTTTCATTAGATTTATACCTCCAAAAAAACAAAGATACCGATAGTAGCATCTGCCACTATCGGTTCAATGTTATAATATATATTTATAAAATCCGCAAAAACGCTTTTATCACATAGCAAAAAGCTCTCTCAAATTGTTTTTTATTATGTCTTCTTCGGTAAAGGTTTCTTTTTTAATAAATTTATGTGTATATTTCTTAATTTCATCGTCATTAAGAGACCTAGGGAAATAGGCCTCATCCACAGCTATTATATAAATAACTCCGGCAAGAATATCTTTACCTATACGCCTATTTGCTTCCAGCCCTGAAAAAGCTCTTCCTTTGTTGTATATCACATATATTCCTGTATCTATTTTTTTAACGCCTATCTCTCCCGGTTCATCAGCACCTATGCTTATAGCGCAACCGAAAGCTTTTACTGACGTGTTAAGGAATGCAACTCGTGGCTTTTTCCTTGGTTCTATCATCAAAACTTTTATATCTTGTTCTTTCAAAATTTTATACCTCATGTAAGCGGAAGATATTCTCTATCAGGATCATTCAAGATTCCTTCCAAGACTTCCCTGTCTACGAATATTCGTCCGCCTATTATTTTATATGTAAGATATTTCTTCACAAAACACCTTATCCTTTTCTTGCTCACCGGCAAGTATTCCTTTTGAATATCGTCAATATTCAAGAATTTTCTTACTATCTTTTCTATATCATTCTACCTCCTTTAGTTTTCTTTTTGTCATTCTTTTCTTCTACCTCACAGGTTCTGCCATCAAATAATCTGAATATCTTTACCTCTTTGCCATATACCTTAAGTTCATCAATCTTAGCTAAAGCTCTTCCCAGTGCTACAGCCTCACTTTGAGTCAGCTTATCTGTTAAGAAACAGTCCTTGTGCACAGAAGGATGTTTCCCGGGTACGGTCTTATTTATGGTATCAATTATGACATCTTCATAATATCTTAAGTCTATGTTCCTGTGAGAGGAGTCAGCAAGTCTACATTTGCGTATTGTTTTGGTCATAATGTATCTCTCCTATTTTATTGTTTATTAAAAGGGCGTAATTTTTTTAATTTTGTCCTTCTAATTATTTGTTGGTTTTTTCGAGTCCGTTTAGCACCGGTTTTATTTTTACGCAAAAAATACGCTGTATTTACGCACATTTTACGCACAGAAACCCTTGCACTTCAAGGCTTTATACGCAAATACGCACTTTTTCGAGAAATAAAAGGTAATTTTGAATCATGATGTGAACCGTTGATGCTTTTATGGGATTTTTTATATATAAAGAAAACAAGTGTTTCGTTTCCGAAACACTTGTTTTCTTCTGTTTATTTATTTGTTAGTTTGTAGCCGTCTTTTCCCGAGAAAAATCCCGCTAAAGCATAAAAGCCACCGAAATGGTGGCTTTTACATAGAGTGATCCTATAATTATCAAGGTAGTAAGCGAAGGAAGGGTTGCTTATTGCATAATAAACATTGTTGTCCACAGGGGCTTATCGACTAAAAGCCCCTATGGAAGGGAGGGATATGAAAACAAAATATGGTTAATAGTCTTATAATACCATTTCGCTACTATATCCTCGTTATCTAAAACTTTCAAGCCTTCGGAACTAATACCTCAAATGTATCTTTTGCGTGTTTTTTACATATTTGTTATTCCTTACGACTTCAAAGTCAAGATACTTAAAATTTTTATTTTTCAATTGTAATTGTCTGTGTTGTACCATCCCAGGAAACGTTATATCCGAGCATTTCTGATACGAATCTTACAGGAATAAATGTACGTGAATCTTTAATTCTCGGAGCAGATGTAAGAGTATACATTGTGTGACCGTAGACGGGATCTTCGACATAAACGCGCTTATTCTGAATCTGCAGCTTTATTTCGAGAAGGCCTTTTTTAAGTGTAATGGTCTGTGTATCTCCATCCCAGATGATTTCACATCCCATTTCTTCCACAAGACCGCGGAGAGGAATGAGTGTTGAACCTGCAGAAGTGATATAAGGAGCTACGTCAATGGTTTTTGTGTAGGACTCCTTACCCTTTTCAACCTTTATTTCGTTGGAGCCTATCTGCATTGTGAACTTGGCTGAATCGCTTGTCTTCATCTTATCTTCATAGGTCTGCCAGAAGTAAAGACCTGCACAGCTTACTCTGTAATTAGAGTATTCGGTTACTTCGATTTCAACATAACGAGCTGTTACAGAATCATCAAAATAAATGAGTTTTTCATCTAAATTTTTCTTGGGGAAGCTGTAGTCTTCAAGAACAGGGAAATAGTCTACGCCATCTGAGCTTGCCCAAACATTAAATTTAAGCCAGTAACCGTGATAGTCCTTAGACTGTCTGGGGCGTACAGACATTGCGCTGAAGTTTTTAACTTCGCCAAGGTCAATTGCAATAATAACAGGTTCACCGCCCTGGATTTCTTCTGTCTGCCAGGTCTGACCGCTAACTATGGTGGACACATTGGTGTTTGCCCAGGCAGGAAGGTCATTTTCTGCTTTAATAGTGGTAGGGTCAATTTTATGAAGCTTGTTTTCATTCATTGTTTGGTTGAAATCTTCATAAGGTACAACAAGGGTATCTGCCTTTCCGGGGATAAGCTCTAATTCTGCCAAGGTTGCATAACCGCCGCTACCTTCAAGCACCTCGAAACGAATACGCTTTACTTCGATACCGCAGGCAAAATCTACTGTTATCGCACCATAAGCGGAAGGCAACGCTTCTTCCATAAGCATGAACAGTTCTCCCTCATCTTCTCTTGAAGCATAGAGTCTGTACTTTTTAATCGCACCGGTTGTTCTGTCGCTTCTGGGAGTGAGTTTCATACCTGTTATAAGTGTAAGCTTGGGAAGTGTGATATCAACATCATAAGGAGGCATATCGTGGCTTAAAACCTGTCCGTTTGCTTCTTCGTAGTTAGTGTGCCAGAAGCTTGTTACATCGCCGTCCAAAATCTTTTCAACTTTACCCCAGCTCTTTTCGGAGTTTGTTGAGATAATCCAGTCGGAAGTATCAAACTTTTCGGGATAGGGATTTTCAGCCTTTTCTTCGGCAGCACCTTCTGTTACCACGTCCTTAATGTTAAGGAAGTCAATTTCTGCACAAGTACCGTGGTTTCCTGCACCTTTGGTAACAACAATGGTCATTTTCTTTGCATTTACGGTCTTTCCGAATTTAACAGTCTGCCAGGTAGTATCTGTCTGAACAAATGTAGCCTTTTTAACAAGGGCACCCTTATCTTCTCCGCTTTCGGATGCGTAAATTTCAATTTCAAGCCATCTTCCGCTCTGTCCGTCCTGACGGGGCAAGTATTTCATAGTGTTTACTTCTTCAACCTTGGGGAAAGTAATTTCCAAAGTGTAAGGAGGCTTATCGCTGCTTGTTATAACAGAACCTTCTGCGGTATATTTGGAATGCCAGTAAGTGTTTTCCTTTCCGTCTGCCATTCTGTCAACAAAGCCCCATCCGCTCATTTCGGAGGATGCAGTTAAAGTCCATTCTGTTTTATCAAGCTTTGTAATTACAGCTTCTGTTGCCGCACTATCGCTTGAAGCAACACTGTCACTTCCTGTACTTGCTCCGATAAAGTTAAATTCTGCTGCGGCACCGTTAACACTGGCGCTCTTTGTTACAACGATGGTAATTTTCTTTGCGTTATAAGATTTCTTAAACTTTGTTACAACCTCATCCATTGCTGCTGTATTTTCAATATTTACTGTTGCGGCAAGTTCGCCCTTGTCAGTTCCTGTGGATGAAATATAAACCTCATAAGTTGTAAGGTGTCCTGACTGATGGTCCTGACGAGGAAGATATGCCATACCGGAAATCGCGGTTGTCTTAGGCAAAGTAATTTCAATTGTGTGAGGAAGCGGATCCTTGTGAGTTATTGTTGAGCCTTCCGCTATGTATTTTGTGTGCCAGAAGGTTTTGGAATCTCCGTCAAATGCTCTGTCAATAAAGCCCCATCCGTTCATTTCGGAAGATGCGGTATATGTCCAGTCGCTTCTGTCAAGATACTCATCGGCAGAAGATACTACTGTAAAAAGGGACAAAGCGAGGATAAGCGCTAAAGTTAATGCAAATATCTTTTTCATAATTAGTCCCTCCTTAACCTAAGTGATTTGCAACCGCTGTTACAGTTGCATCGTCTATTGCGGTTTTGGAAACAGCATAAAGTCCGTTTCCGAAATTCTTAACATTCCATCCGAATACATCGGCAAGGTATGAAACGGGAACATAAATCATTCCGTTTGCTACCGTAACGGGAGCTGTAAGTGTCTTTACAACGCCGTTGTTTCTTGCTTCTGTTGAGCCGATTACATTGTATGTCCATTCCATGTTGGTAATTTCCTTGTAGTCTTCGGACAAGTCGTGTCTTGAAAGATGAACAATGTTCTGTTCAGAATCATATTCAACCTTTGAAAGACCATAACCTAAAATTTCTTCATAGGTCTTGAAAGGCACATAAAGTGTGCCGTTTGATTCAAATGCTGTAATTCTTGTATCTGCTTCATAAACAGGCATCTTACCGCCGGATACAATCATCTTAGCCGCACCTGCTTTGATTATTGATGTACCTTTAAGAGCACTTCTTTCAGCATCAGTCAAAGCGGTCTGAGGAATTTCTGTATAGAGATAGTTAAATCTTCCGACAGGAGCTGAGCTTCCTTCTGAATAGAAGTCAAGTAAGTCACCCGAAGTGATGGAATCTGTCCACTTAAATTCAAACTCTGCCTTGTCTGTTTCACCGATTAATGCCTTGGGAACTGACATCACAAGAACATTATCGGTAACCTTAAAGGGTGCTGTTCCGATATTTTCCCAGGTGCTTCCGTTATACTTTGCAACTATACCTTCGCCAAGTACATTTACGGAATAGTCATATCCTTCCCAACCTGTTGCATAGTTTCTGTCGGTGTTTAAGTAAAGATTCATCCAACCTTCTGTTCCCTGCTTAATTGTCTTAATCGTTTTTGCATAGAAATAGAAGTTTGCATCGTCTCTTGCAACCTTTGAACGCATAATTGCATTGTTAATGGTTGTAGTATAGTGGATGTTCTCCTTTGTAGCTGTATCAAGATAGCCGTAGGAATCTCTTTCTGAATCACCCGAAAGGCTGATATATTCTGGAGCAACGCTGTTCCACTGTGCTGCATCTCCGTTAACATCAATGGTAACCTTTTCACTTGCTACTGGAGCAGGACGAACGCCCTTATACTTTCTTATAAAGTCAACTAAAAGATTGTAATAGTCGTCTTTAATGTAGCTTCTTGAAGGTTCAAAGTCACGGCTGTTTTCTTCGTCGAAAAGGTCAACGAAAGCAACCTTGTGACCCTTATAGTCAGAATATTTGGGCGTGGTCCATTCGTTCCAACCGTCAATCATAACGAATGCAGGATCCACATCCAAAGCAAGAGCTGACTGTTCACGGAAGAAGTATGCCTTTCTGCCGTTATCAGCGGAATAATCTTCACCGAAAGCTTCGGAGAAGCCTCTGCCCTTTGCATAAGGATCTGAGAATACACCTGTCTTTGTTCCCTTGTCAACTGTGGACTGGTTGATACCAACACCAACAGTTACACTTTCAATTCTGCCATCTGCTCTTTCTACACCACGAAGAGGCTGAGGATAGTTATCAAGCCAGGAAATATCGTTTAAGTGACCGTCGGAATTCATACGGTTTCCGTGCTGTCTGAAACTGAAAGTCTCATCTATTGTTCTTTTAAGTGTAAGTAAGTCGCTATCCTTTATGGGAATGTTAACATCGGATACGGGATAGCCTGCAACAAAGGGCTTTCCGTCCCATATAAACCATAAGTTACTGTATTTTTCGTTTTTAATTACACTATAATAAAGCATTGCCATCTGGTCAAATCTGCTGGTGCCGTTGTTTGTCATGTTACCATAGATTGTAACCTTAGGAATATTATGACCTTCTGCTTTAGATTCGCACATTGCATCAAGCATTACCTTTAACTGATGTGAGAAAATAGTGTTTCCGTTTGTATAGTCAAGGGATAAAGCGTCTACACCTGCTGATGCAAAAAGTTCCATCTGCTTTTTGTAAACCCAGAAATCATTACTTAAATAAAATCCGTAAACAGGCTCGCCCCAGAAATATTTACTCATATGATCGCCCCAGGCTTCGTGAGCAAAGTCATATCTTGCCTCGGGTGCTTTTTTAAGTATTTCGGGAACAATCTGATTATAGGTTTTATTGGGACTTGTGTGCCAGTTATGATAGAAAATCATAACCTTTCTCTCGCCTTCTTTTACAGCACCTGTTTCTTCAAAGTCCGCAACTTTTCTGCCGTAGCTGTCTGTTGCCGCCCATGTATCTGAATAACTGTCAATTATAGCAGAATCAGGAATGGGAGCTTCCGCTACTACTGCATCGTTATAAAGGGAAACACCCTTTATTCTCCAGTTTTGGTTGTTTTCAACTAAAGTTGAAACAAAGTAAAGATTATGTACACCTGTTACCTCTTTGATGTTTGCTCTAACGGTTATGTCTTTGTCTGCAGAAAGCTGGTTAAAAGACACAAATCCGATTGCGTCACCATAAGGATCGTCAATTTTAATACGGAAAACCTCCGCATTACCGCCTGACCATGTACCTGTTAAACCGATGGACTTTACTCCGGTAAGGTCAACCCCTTTAATTCCGAAATAGCCCATCGCCTTTTTGACGTAGAAATAATCTCCGTCTACCGTTAAGCCTTCGGCGTTTTCTGTCATATCCGAAAGCTTGTAGGTTTTTGTTTCTTCCGCACTTGCTATTGATACCATTGATAAAATCATAAGCATCGCAAGTAATGCAGAAACAAGTCTTTTTGCCATAATTTTTTCCTCCTTAAATTAACTTATGATTAAATATCAGCGCTTTTTGTTTTATGTCAATTGTAAAATCAAATATATCATTCAACTGTTACAAATATTCCTGCTGAAAGTCCTCAGGAATCACATTGAAATTGCTGACAGCGAAATTAATTCCCGCTTCTGCCATTAATTTAACGTGTTCCTTGTCAAAGGTTAAAATGGGCGAATATGCACCGATAATAATCTTTTTATTTTTCATAATAATATTCCTTATAGATAGTTCTGACCTGATTAACAATTCCTCCGCTTCCCTGTATACGAGTTCACGAACATATCTCCCGATCGTCTCCCCCGTGTCTTTTTTTAAATAGTAGTCTAATGTCTTTGCAGGCAGGCATAAATTATCTGCTATATTTGCTGTCGTAAGTTTCAACGAAAGATTTTCTCTCACGCATTTGATAATTTTCCGAGTTGTTTCCGAATAGTTTTCGTTTATTATTTATTTGTTCGTTTGAGACCATAATTTTTTGAGGAAATCCCGCTAAAGTATAAAAAATACTAAAATGGTTATTATGCTTCGATTTTTAAATATGCTACTTCCCAAATAGGGAGCTTAATTTTAAGTGCAGCACTACCTGATGCACTAAAGGAGAAATCTTCTACAAGATTTTCACCTTCACGAAGTCTTATAACCTTAATTGTTGCATTATTGGAAAGTCCCGAAAGTTCGACATTAATTTCAGAATCTTCATTCTTGAAGTTTGACAAAATAACACCACTCAAATTTTCATTTGTTGCCGCTGTCGCATAGATGTGCTCACCTTCCACGCTTACATCAACATGGTTTTTAAGCGCATAAAGTTCGCCGAATGCAACAAAGGAGAACCAGGGATATTCCGGTACATCGTGAACAGGGTCAATAAAACCGTTGTATGAGCTTCTGGGTTCAAATGAATAGTACATTGCCTTGTCAAGGTAGTCTGTTTCCTGAAGCATGGAAAGTACTGCCGCATTAAAGGTTGCACCTTCCATTGTATGCTTGGAGGGAAAGCCTCTGCCTTCGGCGTGAATGTTCCATTCATTAAGATGAGACTCTGTTTTGGTAAGACCAAAAGAATCAAGAGTTTCTCTTACATATTTTGCGTGAGCCAAAAGTTCAAGTTCATCGCCTGTGTAGATGTGCCACGAGTAGAAATCTAGAGGAAGGTTTTCTTCCTTTATCATTTTAAGGAAATCCACAAAGTAAGGCACGAAAGCCTTGAAACTTGCAGGAATCTTTTCCAATCCTCTTGTTACTTCATAGAAGCCGCAGGAGCCGTAACCGCCTATTTTTATTTCGGGAAACTTTTCTTTAAGGTACTTTGAAGTAACTCTGTAGAGGTCATAAAATTCTTCTTTTGTTCCGCTCCACTGGCAGGGTCCCCACTGGTTTCCCGGGTTTTCAGGTTCATTCCAGATTTCCCAATATTTAAGGTCGTAATTAAAGCCGTTTGCCCAACCCTTATTGTAGTGCATAATGATGTGCTCACAGATTCTTGCCCATTTGTTAAAGTCGGCAGGCATAACCGAAGAATATTTCTTGCTGCCCCACTCGATAGTAACACCAAGACGATAGTAAGCTTCGCATCCTGCTTTCTGAATTGCTGTTATATACTCATCGGTATAATGAAAATCATAGCTTGCAGGGTCGTTTTCATCAGCATCAAAGTTGGGGAATACGTTGGGAATGTCAACAAAGTACATTCCGCCATAACCGCCCTGACAATCGTGAAGACGGCAATAAGGAATGTGACCTTCCTTGAAATATTTATCTATCCATCCCTGATTAGGACCTGCATTAATGGAATAGGGTGCACAGCATACTCCGTTAAGAGCCTTTATTTCGCCCTTGATTTTAGAAAAATCCACTTTAATGTTATTCATTATTACTTCCTCCGGTTATTCGTTATTGTCTATAATTCTTGTAATTAAGGTCATTCGCTCATTTAAGTAATCAAGCCATTCATTCTGACTGTTGTAAATAAAGGGGTTTACATCGGATTTTCCAAGCTTTGAAAGCTTTTCTTCTGTTTTATTGTTTTCCGGATGGTTTCCGAGGAAAAGCTCAACTTTTTCATTTTTCAAATTTGTGATGCTTTCAGCAAACTTATTTCTGTTTTCGTAAGGAAGGTTATGTTCATCAAGAAAATCACGACGCAGAGTATTGCATCCTCCGCCTCCAAACATTCCCGCACGATATTTCTCGTTTCCATCCGTCACATCGAAGAAAAAAGACATTGTTCCCTCTGTATGTCCCGGAGTGGAAACACATTTTATCTTTGTATTTCCAAGGCTTATTTCATCTCCGTCTTCAAGAAGAAAATCCGGAGTAAAAGAAATCAACGGATAGTGGAATATTTCTCCTGTAAGAAGGGGTAGGTCCTTCTTTCCGATAAAAGTTTTTGCCCCTGTGAGTGACACCAAAGCTTTTACCGAATCCATATGGTCGTAATGAGCATGAGAAATCACAATATACTTTATATTCGAGGGATTAAAACCAAGTGACCAAATATTATTGATTATTACATGCAAACTTTCGAAACATCCCGGGTCAATTATTATAAGTCCGTCTCCTGTATCAATCAGATGTGTAGAAACCGCACGGACTCCTATAAAATATAAATTCCCGAAAATTCTTGCAGGCTTTATATAACCTTTCCATGCTTCTGAAACAGTCATTTTATATCCCCCATAAATAGCTTAAACTTTCTTTTAATCTTTCACATTCTGATTTATTATCTTTATCTATTGCACTTGAATTACATAATTTTTCATAGTAAGCATCAAAATTGCTGTTGTTTTTTGATATTCCCAACGAAGTTACGCTATAGGGCATATTATATTCTTTCATCAATTCCACAAGAAATGCATTGTTTTCTTCTTCTCCGTTAAAATGATTTTGTAAAAGTAATCCTATGCCCACAATTTCGCCATGCAGATATGCTTTTGATTCTTCCGGAAACAAAAATTTTGTGGTCTCATAAAATTTATGACCGAGTGCCGTTTGATTTGAACCACGAGCCACACCGCTTATTACCCCGGCAATTGCAATGCATATAAAAATCACATTTTCCACATCATCGCTTATGATATTATTTTCAATATCCTCGATGCACTTTTTCGTTTTTTCAGTAAGGACGTTATATGCTCTTTTTGCCATAACGTAAGCATAATCCAACCCCATAGGATATTCCTGCATATCTTCCCTGAATCGTTGCTTAATCTCAACGAATTTTGCAAGTGCATCAAAAACTCCGGCAACCAAAAGTCTTTTCGGCTGTCCGGCAATTATTTCTGTATCGCAAATAACCGCATCAACTTCATAGCTGTAATGAATTGAACCTACAGTTTTTCCATCGGGGGTATAACGAATGCTGAGGGGAGTATACGCGGCACATGTTGCACTGGATGTAGGGATGTTAATAACCGGAATTTTTGCAAAATACGCACAGAGTTTTACAAAATCCATTATAACTCCGCCTCCGATTCCTATAAAAACATCAAATCCGTTTTCTGCAGCATAGCATGCAATCTCTTTTGCCCTTTGCTCTTCGCATGTTCCATCGTGAGTTATAAATTCAAATTTATTTGTATTTCCATCAAGATTTTTTGTAAGAATATCACGCGTAATTGAAAGTGAGGTTGTATCACCAATCAGAAGCGGAGTATTTCCCAGATTTTTTACCTCGTCCAAACATCTGTTTATATATCCTTTACCCTGAATGTATCTTCCACATCCTATTCTGAAACTTTCTTCCTTAATCGGCATAGTTTCTTCCTCCTAATGTGTCAGTTTAATTCTTCAATGCCAAGTTCTTTACATATTTTATTTATTTCTTCTACCGTCTTTATGTTTACATCTATTCCGTTTTCAAGTTTTTCTTCATATCTTAATGCTTCTTTTTCGCCGTGAGTGTATATCGGCACATTTTCATCAGCTCTTTTGGCGTCACGCAGTTCCTGTAAGAAAATACTAAGATTTTCCTTTTGTGCTTCTGCGTTTCCGAAAATTTCAGGGTTAATTACTATAAAGCTGTGACAAGTGCCGGCACCCTGATTTTCCTTTCTGATATGATGATTGGAAGTAGCTCCGCCCGATACAATCGCACTTAAAAGTTCGCACATCATACTGTAGCCATAGCCTTTATGTGAACCTGTTACTTCGGTGTTTCCTCCGACAGGCAAAATTCCGCCTGTACCAACCTTATCGTTAATACAATGAAGTACATGTGCCGCATCGGTTGATACCCTTCCGTCTTCTCCCGTTGCCCAGCCATATTCAAGAGGTTTTTCTGCTTTATTGTAAACCTCCAATTTTCCTCTCGGAATAACTGTGGTTGCGGCATCAAACCAGAAGGGATAAGGTTCTGCCGGCATAGCAAAGGCAATAGGGTTTGAGCCGAGCAATGCCTGTTTTGAATTTGTATGTACTGCTATTGACTCGGTATTTGTAACACACATACCAATCATCCCTGCATCAACAGCTTTTTTAGTATAATATCCTGCAATACCATAGTGATTTGAATTTCTGACAGTTACAAATGCTATACCGCTTTTTTTCGCTTTCTCTATAGCAAGATTATTAGCGAAAGTTGATGTCAGATGTCCTATGCCGCTATGTCCGTCAATTACGGCAGAAACAGGTGTTTCGAAAACTATTTCCGGCTTAGCATCTAAATGTATTGAGTTTTTCTTAATTGCATTATAGTATCTCATAAGACGCTGTACGCCGTGTGATTCTATTCCGTACATATCGGCAAGTAACAATACTTCTGTAATGATTTTTGCATCATTCTCATTATATCCCAGTTTTTCAAAAACTTTTATTACAACTTCCTCTAATTTCGTTACCGCAAATTTTGTATAACTCATTAAAACAACGCTCCCTTTTTTGAAATTCCGCTTATTTGGTTCCGAATGCTTTCTTCATACGTTCCAAAGCTTCTTTTATATCCTCATACTTTGATGCAAAGCATATTCTTATATAACCTTCACCGTCAGGGCCAAAGGCACTTCCCGGTGCGGTTACCACGTGCGTTTTTTCAAGTATGTACTCTGCCGTATCTACACTGTTCATGCCAAATCCGGTAATATTGGGAAATACATAAAAAGCTCCCCTCGGACACAGGCAGGAAAAGCCTTTTATTTCATTTAACCCATCCACAATCAGATGTCTGTTTCTGTCATAATATTTAACCATTCTTGCAACATCTTCATCCCCGTTATAAATAGCTTCAATAGCCGCCATCTGCATAGGTTCAGGTACGCTGGCAATCATATTTTCCTGTAACTTTATCAAATTTTCTGTTATAGCTTCATTGGCACATATGTATCCCACTCTGAAACCTGTCATTGCAAATGTTTTTGAAAAGCTGTTTATGGTAAGCACATAGTCTTCTATTCCCGGAATTGAAGCCAGACTTTTTTGCACAAATCCATCATAAACTAGTTTTTCATAAGGCTCATCGGAAATTACAAAAATTTTGTGCTTTTTTACAAGCTCTGCAATTTCCAGCAAATCTTCATAATCAAGCACACCGCCAGTTGGGTTTGAGGGTGAATTTATAATAACAAGCTTTGTCTTATCGGTAATCAAGGGTTCTATGACATCTGCTGTCATCTTAAATTCATTCTTTTCATCAACCTTGGCATAAACAGTTTTTGCATTAACCATATCAATCTGACCTTTATAATCAGGCCAGTTCGGTCCCTGTATAATAACTTCATCTCCGGGATTGACCAAGGTCACTATTGCAAGCATAAGTGCTTGTGTTGCTCCTGCCGTAACTATAAGATTTTTATCGGGATCACACTTTATGTCATTTTCCTTTTGCAATTTGTAGGCAATAGCATCACGAAGACCTTTAATTCCTGCGTTTGGAGTATACTTTGTTTTCTTCTCTTTGAGTCCTTTTATTGCCGCTTCTATTATGTGCTCAGGTGCTGTAAAACCCGGTTCACCCAAAGTAAGATTTATTGAATCATCGTATTTTCCGGCGAGTTCAAACATCCTTCTTACGCCGGAGGGAAGAGCGTTTTGTGCCGCAGTGCTCAAAATTTTTCTGTTGTCCATTGTATTTCTACCTCGCCTCATTGATAGTTCATAACATAACTTAAAAACATCATAATTGCATATTTCATACCGTTTTCATCAATTTTAAAGTCGTTACGATGAGCAAGTGCTGTGCATCCTTGCTCTTCATTCCTTGTACCAAATCTAAATATTATTCCGGGCACTTTACTAAGATACCATCCGAAATCCTCAGAAGACATTCTTTGAACAATATCTTCTGCCACAATTCCCGAATCCTGTGCAATAGTTTTGAAATTATGGGTTAAATTCTCATCATTATGAACTGCACCTGTACTCATATTCCAATCAAATTCAACATTACCGCCGTAAGCTTCCGCAACTTCGGTGCATATTCTTCGCACATTTGCCTCCACACGTCTTGCAAAATCCATATCATAAAATCTGAAGGAAATATCAAGCTCGCATAAGTCTGCAATAACATTATGAACATGGCCACCTTGAAAACGGCCTACTGACCATATGTATTTTGCATCTCCTGCTTCTTCTTTTACCATATCCTTCATTTTGTTGTATGCATCTACAGCCATAGCCACAGCGTCTATGCCATACTCCGGTAAAGTGGCGTGAGAAGTCCTTCCTATAAAGCGAATTGTTGCAGGTATGCATGCCGCCATATAATCGCCTTCGCAAATACCCACTTTTCCAACTTCCATATCGTTTTCACAGTGAGTGCACACAATATGGTCCAATCCATGGCACACGCCATTATCTACCATCATTTTCGCACCGCTTATTTGACCTTCTTCACTCGGCTGAAAAATCAGCCTTACACGGCACGATAGCTTTTCTTCGTTTTCCTTTAAGTATTTCGCAACCGCCAAAAGTATGGCGGTATGTGCATCGTGACCGCAAGCGTGCATCTGTCCTTTTATTTTCGACTTATAGGGCAAATCTGTTTTTTCATCAACAGGAAGAGCATCCATATCTGCACGCAAAGCTATAATTTTATCGCCTTTTCCTATTTCGGCCACAATAGAACATTTACCATATTTATATGTGTAGTCTATCCCGCATTTTTCAAGCTCTTTCGATACCAATTCAACCGTTTTGGGAAGCTCAAAGCCTACTTCGGGATACTCGTGAAGCTTTCTTCTGATAGCAACGGCGTAAGAAAAAAGCTCTTTTGAAATCTGACCATTCACAATGGCTCAGCACCTTTCGTTAAAACATTTTATTTATACTTTCAAGTGTTTTTCTGACTAATAAATCTCCGCCTTCATGTCCCACGTTTCCGGAGGAAATATATGCACTGTAGTGTCCGGCATGTTCAGCTTTTTCGGTAGGAAGATAGCCTAAATCGCCGTTTGACATCTGGAAAAGAAATGTCTGCTTCGCAAGGCTTCTTGCACGGATACGGTTTGCGTAATCAAGATATAATTCAAAGGGATTGTTTGACATGGCAACTTCTCCGAGACGTATTGTGTGAAGCTCTATCGGGACAATATCCTTTGTCTGTTGTTCTTCATATCTTATAATTGTCCCTGCATAGACATATAGCGAAGCATTGGCATTATAATCAATATCCCCTTCATATTCCTTAAAGTATGTACGAAGTTTTTCCTCAGCTTCATTAAATTCTTTTATTGTAGCTCTTCTTAAAGGAAGTGCAAGGGTTTCTACATTATGAATAAAAATATCATCGTAGCGCAGTTTGTTAACTGCATTATCATATTCGTCAACTATTTCATGAAAAATTCGTCTGCCGATTTTCCATGTTCCTGCCACATCATACATTGAAGGGTCTGCATTCCTGCTTAACTTTCTCGGTGCAACGTTCGGGTCTTCAATAGGAGTTTCAGGGTCAACCCATCGGATTAAATCTCTGGGGCACTGGTCTCCTGCAGGGGAAATGAGCCCCAAAACAAATAAATCTTCTCCGAAATGTTCACGAAGTTGAATTTTAACCTTTCCCCAATAATCTGAAGATATGATGCTTCTCTGTTCAACAACCTGAGCAGGGCAGGCTACATTTGCAAGTATGCCCGTAAGAATCTTATTTTCGTCAAAGAAATATAAAAGTTCGATACCTGAATCGTTTCCGCCTTCAAGTTCCGAGAAATTAGCCATGTTGGAATCGCCCCACATTTTGGCACTTCCATCATCGTATGCAACACGACGGCACATACCTGTTGCGGCACGACCAAATCCCGGTGCATAACAACCAAGCTTTCTGTCTTCCCAGGCACTTATAACCGCAAGTGATACTTTTTCAGCAATGAAATCAAATGCATCAAAAGGATGCATCGCATCTCCGCTTACATGTTTTACATATTTTCTGCCTTCCGGAATATAGCGCTTTAATATTTCAACTGTTGAAACTTTAGAAGGTTCGTTTCTGTAGGCATATTCGTAAGATGTGTGAGTATGGGTTGCGCAAAGTATAATTTTTGATACATCAAGGTCATTAACCTTTCCTGACACGAATTCTCTTACTTTATCAACCAACTCGCTTTTAATACACGCAATGTCGCAAGAGCAAATTACCGCTTGTTCGCCGTCGCATTCGATGGCAAGTGCCGTAACTGTTATAGGCGTTTCAATTACGTCCGATATTCTTTCATAAAATTGGCCTGAAACAAATATTTTTTCTTTAGGCGAGATATCAACTTCTGACCAGCCGATTTTTATTTTAGATTCCATAATCAAAACTCCTTTCAGCTTATTCATTCACATCCGGTAAAATTGTAGACGTGCACTTATGCTCCATCAAGGATATCATGGTATGGCTTTTCATAACGCCTTTGTTATTCTTTATAAATAAAATCTTGTCTTCCAGTGATTCAATATTTTTTGCACAAATTTTGAACATATAGTCGTATTCACCGGTTACGGAGTAACACTCAAGCACGTCCTTCTCTTTTTGTGCATATTCCAAAAGGTTCTTTATATTGTTACCAAATTGCATTACTATGAAAACAAATGCCGTAACTGTTTTGTCTACCGCCTTAGGATTTGTAACTATAGTAAAGCGACTTATTATACCTTCTTTTTGCATACGAAGAATTCTCTTGTTTACAGCCGGCACCGACAAATTCACAAGATTACCGATTTCTGTTGATGTAGTATTTGCGTCCTTCGCCAAAACTTCAAGTATTTTTTCATCTATTCTATCCATATAAACCCCCCTTATTTAATTTAAACAAATTATAATATAAGGCATTCAAAAATGCAACGATATTTCCAAAACACGAGCGATTATAAACTTTTTTCGATATGTAGTTAAAAACAGCTCTAATGTTGCTGTTTTTATTGCTTAGTTTACCCAAGTATCTTATAATTAGTTCGTTCGTGATAACAGATACATTTCACTACAGATGACCGTCTTTTGACGATAAAATCAGCACGAAAGAAGTTGCGAAATATTAGTAAAAGGCAATAACCCAAAAAAGAAAAGGAGAAATAATTTATGAAAAAATATCTTCTGCCTGAAAACGGCAACTTTTATAAAGCGAATTTGCATTGCCATTCTACAGTTTCGGATGGAACGATGACCCCTGAGGAAATTAAAGAACATTATAAGAAAAACGGATATGCCATAGTTGCATATACCGACCATGAGATATTAGTTCCTCACAACGAACTGGCTGATGAGGATTTCCTTCCTCTGAACGGATATGAAATGCAAATTCTGCAGGAAGGCCCTGAAGATATTCGCACAAGAAAGTGTTGCCATATCTGTCTTATTGCCACTGCCCCTGACAATGTAAAACAGATTTGCCATCACCGCTCCAAATATGTTTGGGGTAATGCTCTTAAATACCTGAATGTTATTCAGTTTGATGAAAATGAACCTGATTACGAAAGAGTATATTCTCACGAAGGTATTAGCGATATAATGAAAAAGGGGTTGAATAACGGTTTTTTCGTTACATATAATCACCCTTCATGGTCTCAGGAAAACTATTCTGATTATATGGGATATAATTATATGAATGCTATGGAAATTTATAACTATGGCTGCGTGAAAAGTGGTTATCCTGACTACAACGAAAAAGAATATGACGATATGTTGCGTGGTGACAAACGAATATTTTGCATTGCTGCAGATGATAATCACAGACTCGAAAACTGTTGTGGCGGATTTACAATGATTAAAGCAGACAAGCTGGAATACAAAACGATTACAGATGCATTAGTTAACGGTAATTTCTATTCGTCGCACGGACCTTTAATACACAATTTGTGGTTTGAAGACGGAAAAATTCATGTCGATTGTTCCGATGCTGTTAAAATCAGATTAAACACCGGGATAAGACGATCAGCAATGCTCACTGCCGGTGATGGAGAAGTGATTAACTCTGCTGATTTTGATGTGGTGCCGGTGGATGGATACGTAAGAATTACAGTAATTGATTCTCAAGGAAACTGTGCAAACACAAATGCATATTTTACAGATAGTCTGTTTTAGAAGTTAAAATCAGCTTGTGGCAGGGATGCCCTCACCACAAGCTTTGCGGAATGTGACATAGGCTTGATATCGTCGGTAAAATAGCATTTTTTTGTAAAATATCCTAATTTATGGATATCGTCGACTACACAAACAAATACCCCTCTTAGCCAGTAAAGGTTGGCCAAGAGGGGTATATGTTTCATAGTTATTCGCAAGATGGCTTACCTGCTGAAGGGTAATAACATCATAGTTCCC
>JAZQAZ010000040.1:0-73135 GCA_045545475.1 Clostridia bacterium
GTAGTTCTCCCCGTCTGTAAGAATCATTCCTTCTTCAGCTCTTATCGTTATTTTCATTTAATCACCGCCTTAATTGTAAGCAAATGTCCAATTTGCCTTTGAATTTCTAAGTGTGTTCCATTCTTCTGTATACGTTGATTCGTCATCAATATCTATACCAAAGGCATTGTTTACCGCTTCTTTTGAAAACGTAACCGTAAGTCCGCTTTCTTTTTCTGATAAGGCGTTTATAACACTTTCAATACTTGCTTTGTTAAGTTTCGTACTATCCTTGAAACTAATATTTTGCCCTATCGTGCCTTCAATTTCATCAATACTAATTAATGCAGAACAATCTGTAAAAGCGTTTTTGAAAGTAGTATTTTCTGTAATAATAAGTTTTCGTATTCTTTGCATTTTTCTTGCCCAATAGAAAGTAGCATCTAATCCCGTAGGAACACGTGTAGCATCTATTGCTACTTTTGTATCTGTTATGCCTGAAGTGTAAAAAGTATTGCCAAGAGCATTACTTGCGTCAGCACCTACAATGTCATATTTAGGATCATAATTATCATCGTTCCAATTCGGATAAGCAAATCTCCAATAATATCTTGTTGGTGCTCCTTCGTTTTGCAATGGATCCCAAAAAGCATCATATTCCGCCTTCTTGCCTGCATCATAAACTTTAGGAATTTCTGTTACCATATCATCAAGTGTCAAAGCATCCGTTCCCTTGGTCTTATCTCTTATGGCATCGGCAATGGCTGTCATTTTCTCATTAACACTCATTACCAACTACCTCCTAAAATAGCCTCATCCACATAGGACTTTATCTCAGCCTTATCTTCCTCTGTCCAGTAGTCTGTGCCTCTGACGGGTGTATAACCGTCTTCGCCATCTTTTCCGTTGTTCACCTGAAAGCTTAACATCTCACCGTTTGTCAGAGTAATAATCACCCACATACTGTTCGTATTTTCATCCGCAGTCGCATAAATGTCGACTATTCCAACGCCAACCTCGCCCTTTTCGCCCGCATCACCTTTATCACCCTTGTCGCCTTTTTCGCCCTTCGGTCCTGTAGCACCTATAGGTCCCTGCTCTCCTCGGTCACCCTTTGCTCCGGTATCTCCCTTTTCACCCTTTGCTCCGGGTAATCCCTGCGGGCCCTGTTCGCCTTTGTATGTGCCAAGGTTGTCCCAGTCGCCGTCCCCGGTATAAAGGAAAAGCTCACCGTCCACGCCAACCTGATATATATCTCCTACCCTTGCATTTGTAGGAAGCTCAGGCTCTTCGCCTACAAGCCCTTTAATCTCAAGCCCGTGTCCCGTGTCGCCCTTCTCACCCTTAAGGCTTTCTATCCATTCTTCCTCAGTTCCTGTAAAACCGTGCTTAACCGCCAAAGCATAAGCGGACAAAATAACAGGCTCCTTCATCTTCGTGGCAGGATTTACAAACTCACACCACCAGGCAGAAAAAGCATACAAATGGCTTTTCGCCATCTCCAAATCGTTGGCGTAATTCTGATAGTCCTGCAAATAAAAATCATAGAGAGCAATAAGATAATGCTTATACAGTGCCGCATGGGGATACGGTACCGAAAGATATATGTCTGACTTTACCCAGGCAGAAACATCTGCATCGGGGCTTCCTCCTGCTCCATCCGTAACCTTTTCATAAATAACGTCGCCTATGGAAACCTTACTGCCTTTTTTATACACCTCTCCCTCCTTCCACTCATCGGGCCAATAAGGAAGGGAAATATCTTCTGTGGATAAAAGCATTACATCTCTCTGTATTTCAAGCTCGATATCGGAAAGCATCTCCACCTTTGTCTGTATATTAAAGTCATTAATTCTCAAACGGTCAGCGGAAACAATAACCTCCGTTATCCCAACGTATTTCATCCTTTACTCACTCCTTTTGTCGTTCGTTGTAGTTTCACTCACTAAAACCCTTTTCGGGTTTTATCACCGATTATCACCAAGTAAATGCTCCGCAAAACTTGGTTGCATCGGTGTCGTTCGCAAAACTTCGTTTCGTAAAACGCTTTGTGGCGTTTCACTTCACTCACTCCTTTCCAAAAAAGCCCGACACAGCGGATTAAACCGCCGCATCGGGCTTTTTAGTTATCATTTATGCAAGTTCAGCTGCACCTGTTACGCCGCCTGCCATAGCAAAACGCCAGTCGTTGAAGCCTGCACCGAATCTTGAATAACCGTTCCAACGGTTGTTGTCGGTGTTCTCGTCAATGGAGCTCTTAACCTCTAAGTCTACCCTGTCGGACCATATTGCACCGGCGTGACTCTCATTATAGTTGGAGTCAAGGATAATCCAGGGAATGCTGTCCTTTGAAATAAACTCGTTAAGATAGTTCCAAACGATTATTCTCCAGCGTCCGAAAAGATAGTTGAAACCGTTATTTGCAGTGTTAGGATCCTTGTCCGCACCGATAACGGCAAAAACTGTCTTTTTAGCATTGTGTTCATTGGGAATAACAATGGTGTCGGGGCTTAAGCCTAAAATTTCATTGTTGTCTCCTCTGAAATTCTGCATAGCAACTTCCGCTCTGCCTAAGGCATCTTCGGAAAATGCGTTTCCGCACACGTTGGACTGTGTTTTCTTCGCATCAATCTTGGAAGGATGCTTACTTGAGAACACAGGAAGCTTGTCCGCACCTGTTGCATCAAATTCCTTGCCGGAAAAGGCAAACTTTGTTTCGCCCTTTAAGCCGGCACCATAAAGTGCAGCACCAAAGCGTTCTCTTGTTCTGTAGTAGGATGCAATAAAGTTCTTGGGCTTCTGCTTAAAGTCCACAATCTTAGTGTCATCCACCATTTCACGGGTGATAACAAAACGGTCCTTCCAGGTTTCGTGTTCAATGGTCTTTGAAAAACCTTCAACCATACCGTCTTCGGGGTATGCACCGCCCTCACCAACAGGCTTAAAGCCGTCCATAGCTGTAAGAGAAGTGTACTTCTCAGAAAAATGTTTACTCTTTCCCATAAGGAAAAGATGCTTCAGAACACTCTGCTGCTCACAAGCTTCCGCATTGTGTTCGCATAAAAGACGTATTGCCATCTGGTCATTTTTAAAGATGGATTCCGCTACGCCTGCGCTTTCAGAAAATATAGGCATTTATTTCACTCTCCTTAAATAATATTAAATCTTACCTTGCTTCCGGCACTCTTGCCTTCGGCAAATAAAATCTTCAGATGTCCGCTTGCTTCCTGTGCTCCGACACAAGAATCGCTTACTGCAAAGACATCACCGGGATTAATAGAATCAACATCAGAAGCTATCTCAGACTCATACGTGCCGTCTGCCACCACTCTTGTAACCTTAAGCATTTCGCCATCCGCACAGTCCTTTGTCTCCTCTGATATAAATTCAATTGTATCTGCACTTGTTGCCTTGCAAAGCTTTCCGCCTGAAAGTTTCAATGCATCGCCTCTTTCAAATTCACCCACATCTGCAGGATAACTTTCAATAGGCACTGAATTATCAACAGTTCTTGAAATTAACTTAATCATCTTACTTTTTCACTCCTTCGTTCTGCTTAAAATAAAAGTTCTTATACTCTTCGTCCGATAAGCCGGGAGTAAGCTCCTTCATTCTTGCAAGTACAGAAGCGGGAACCTCTTTGCCTGTTCCTTTGCTTCCTCCGCTTGTTTTGATATGTGCCTTACTTCCGACTTCATTTTTTGCCTGAGCTCTGCTTTCAGCACGTGCCCGCTCTATATGTTTGTCATATGTAGCAAGACGATATGCCTCAGATAGTGATAAGCCCTTCTGAACGCTTAAACGATAAATTTCCTCGTATTCCGGCAAAGCATAAACATCATCAAAGGATTTTATTTCTGGATTCTCTTTGGAAATCTTTTCAATTTCCTTTGAGATTCTTGCAGCATATTCAGCGTTGTCGGCACGTCTGCTCTCTTTCTCTAATTTGTCTGAAAGTTCCTTTGCCTTAACAACGGAGGGATGATTGTCAATCATTCCCTTTATAAGCTCCTCTGAAATCCCAATCCTTTTAAGCTTTTCCGCTGCTTCGGTCGAATTACTTGCCATTCTTGCCTCACGAAGCTCCGCTTCTGTTGTCGCAATCTTTCCTGTGACTGGATTCTTTATGCCGAGCGAGGAAATAGCGTCACTCACTCTTTTATCCGCATCACGTTTCGCTTCTGCAATCTTTCTTCTTGCTGCAGCTTCAGCCCTTCGCCTCGCTGATGCAAAAATTACATCCCGGTCTTTTATCTCTTTATCCGAAGCAGGTTCGGCGACCTCCTGCCCTTCTTCGCCTTCAGGAGTATCGTCACCGGAAAGGTCGGCGACACCTTCCTCTTCTTCGCCTGATGTCACCTCGGCTGTTCCAGGCTCGCTCTGCTCGCCTTCATCGCTCATGGTGACATCCAAAGCTTCCATAACTTCCTGTTCTGACATTCCGTTCATTTTAACTTACCTTCTTTCTTTATTTGCTCTTTTTAGCATCAGAGCCGCTCTTCAAAACCGATTTATCCGTCTTCTTCTGGGAATAAACCGCTTCGACCACCTGGGAACCGGTGTTTTTCACCTTTCCCGCCAAACTGTTCTTCATATCATCACCACCTTTCATATTTTCCTTCTATCCTTCCAACCTGCTGTCATTCTGACGACGGCAATTTTCGGTCTCGTCCGCAAAATTGCCTATGGAAGAATCTCTACTCTATACTTGCATTAATTTATAATGTCCACGCCCTCCGCCATCTCTGCATTTGCAGGAGGAGTCATAGCGTTCACTCCCGGAACCGTTACCTTGCTTGCCGCTGCCGCCTTTGCCGTTTCCTGCTTTTCTCTTAAGTATCTCAGCGTTTCACTCGCCCCGGGATACATAAGTCTTTCCATCTTCATCCAGAACATAATAAGTGTTTCAGGATTTGCAGGATCTCCATATGTTCCGGTCGTAAAATTCTGTCTTGTTTCCTGCCACATTGCTTCTCTGTTTGCCGCCAGGGGTTCAGAAGAATCAATGTCAAAAATAAATCGGTCATTCCAGTAATATTCTCCGGCTTCGTCCTTTTTAAGGAAATCCCATCTCGAAAAACGATTCGTGTTTTCGTGTCCGTAAACATCTCTGCTCATCACGTCAATCGGCTCGTCCAGGTATGCAAGCATGAATTTAAAAATGCATTCGTAAATCTTTTTATATGCCGAATTCTTCGCAATACGTTTGCTTTCAAGCCTTCCCGCCGCCTGACTTGCCGAAATCTGCTTTGCCTTTCCGCTTCTCGCCGTGGTATCTGCTCTTCCTTGATATGAATCCGTAACACCAAGTGTCCTTCTTGGCTGTTCATATATCGCATTTATCATATTAAGCTCGGGAGCTATGTTTCCATAAAGCTGATGAACTCCGAAAAATTCCTTTTCCTCAAGTTTGGAAAGCCTTACTTCGCTAACGCCTCCCGGTTTCGCAGTTATTCTGGCATTAGGCGGAAGTGTCACAATTGTACCTGCATTCACACACTTGTCTATAAGCGAATCATTAAGACGGTTAAGTGCCTCCTGGCTGTCCTCAATAATGTCAACATCACTGACTCCTAAAAGATGGCCGAAAAGCGGAATATTTTTTTGAAGTATCACAGGAAAACAATCCGGCTTGTATGACGGAATCCTTGTGGGATGCGAATATGTAATTTCCACACCGTCAATTATCTCTGTCTCATCCTGCATTCCTGGAATCAAAAGGCCGGATGAATTTTCAATGCCTTCGTAAATTTCTTCATAGTCCGATTCAAAATAATCCCACTCACTGCTTCCGCAATATACGCATCTGTCTTCATTGCTTCTCTCATCAGGCATAAACGGCTCGCCCACTTCTGTAAGCTCACCTGTCTCGGATAACGGTGCAATCGGCATCATATTAATGGCTTTAGGAGCATTGCACTTTTTGCATCTTAAAGCACGCCTTGCCTGATAATCGGTAAAATCTTCCAAGACGGTATCGCCCGCCCAGGAAAACTTTCCGATGCCTCCCTTGCCGTTTTTATAGTAGCAAATCACCTGAGTTAATAACTCTGTGCTGTGGCTCACATCGGAATCCTTGCCTCTTATTTCAGGCTCCGTCTCCGTCTCATCCGAAAGCTTAACGTCAAACTTTGCCTCTAAGCTCTTTTTAGTCGCAGGTACCTTCAAAAAGAAATAGTCCATGTCAGAAATATCGCTCGTAACTCCATGTTGCGGAATAATCTGCTTCGGATGAACGCCCGATATTACAACATCCCCTTTCCCAAAGCCTCCGGCATTGTCCCACTCAATGTGATATAGTGTTCCGCCCTGAATATATCCGGTTCGTTCCGATATGTCATTAAGCTCGCTCATCGGAAGTCTCGAAATCTCCTGCCTCAGCATATCTTCTATAAGCTTGGCCAAATTAGCGTCCTGCGGATTATGCGGAATAACCTTCGGCATCGGAATAGCTGTAGAAACCTCTGTTTCAATAAGCTCAAAAACAACATTCTGCACATTCTTGCAGATAATATTCTCCTCTTCATTCTTTTTTGAAAGACGTTTCATCTGTCGCCTTCCCTCATAGATATTGTGACGTTCATCCATTCGGTCGAGTTCTTTTGAATAATAGTTTTCGGCAGAAGATAACTTCTCCTGCCACTCCAAAAGCTTCTTGTCCTGTTCTTTTTGTTTTTTCGTTCTCATATGTCTACCTCCGTTCCCTCCATTCAAAGCCTTCCCCTTGAGGGGAAGGTGCCAGCGTAGCTGACGGATGAGGTGTACTTGCGTTCATTATTTCGTAAAACACATTTCGTGTTTTCCGTCCGGCTTGGTTTCATTCGCTAAAACACTGTTCGTGTTTTTACGCTCATAAAACTTCGCCTCCGTAAATATGAGTAAAAAACTGTGCCCATCGAAGGCAAGTTTTTTGCTCAAAAATTTTTCACACCCTTCACGGGTTAAGAAAATTTTTATCGCATGCTATGTTGCATTTACTCCGGCTCACCCCATACCTCAATCATTCTTTGGCGTTCTTCTTCGCTTGCATCGTAATAGTCTTCCCACTGATCAGCTCTCCATTTAACCTTTTCCGATTCAGATTCCGCCATTTCCATGCTTTCCGTCGGACGGATGTGGTTTGCAATGGCAAGTGCCATAACCAAATCGTCGTGGCTTCCTGCTTCCGCCTCTGGACGAAACTCTTCGTTACGTACAAATGTCAGCATCTCTTCCAACGTGTCCTTATCGTTAATGCATGAAACATCCTCCTTCGTTGCCGAAATAAGCTCCCCAACAATCAAAGCCCTCGATTTTTTATCCGTCAAAAAGCCATATTCCTTTCTGAGCTTACCCGTAAACGTATCAAGCCGCTCCCTCACATACTGATTGGGATAATTAAGCCTTGCAAGCTCCCTCACAGGGTATGTGGAATAGTTTATTTCGCAGGCAATCTTCGCCTTGCTGTAATACATTCCGAGGCAGTAAAGCTGACGGGTGTATTCAACCTCGTCAAATTGCTTGCGAAGTCTTGCCGCCTGGCATCCCGTCACGTTGTTCAAAACCTGCGCTGTAAAAAAGTCGCTTCCCGTTCCCGCCGTGTCTCCGCCGATAACGTAGGGAGTAAGCTCGGAGGGTTCCTCGAAAATACTTATGTACCCGTCGTCACATTCGCAAAACTTAATGTTCTTAATGGTTATACCTGAGTATTCATATTCAAAAACGCCCTTTTTAAGGGGCTTTTCAAGCTTTGAAATCCGCTCCTGTATAAGTGCGGAATTAAATACCGTTTTTCCCGTCGTTCCCCACTGTCCGAGGCAGTAAACCACCCAATAGTAATCGTCTAACTCTTTGAATTTCTCCAAGGTTTTTATATCCTCTTCTCTTGCGAAACGGTTATCTTTATATGTGGTTTCGGATGTTATAACGTCCTCATCCCTGCGGTCAAAGAAATAGCTTTTCAGCCAGTGATTCATTGACACCGGGTTAAAAGTCAGAATCATTTGCTTGTAGTGCTTTGTAGCACCTCGAAGTCTTATATTCAGCTGGTTAAAATCTTCCTTTGTCACCTCTGAAGCTTCTTCAATCCATATACCAGTAATGTTGTAAATTGATTTCAACTGCTCAACGTCCTTAAGTCCCGAAAAAACAATCTCATTTCCGTTTGAAAAAATTATCCTCTGCCGGGCGTTAGATGAGTTAATCTTATAGTCTTTTCCTTCTTGTTTATCGGGATAATACTCCGAAAGCTGTCCTATAAGCTGCTTAAAACAGCTTCCTTCAATGTCTTTTGCCTTCTTTCTGCAGACTAAAAATCTGTGGGGCTTCTCCGTCCAACATCTTTCCAAAATCTTACTTCCGGCAAAAATACTTTTTCCGCTTCCGCCTCCGCCTTTAAGCACCATTATTTTGTGTTCATCGAATAATAACGGCCAAAAACAGTCATTTGTCCGCTCTTTAAGCCGTCGGAGGTATTCCGCCGCCTCGTATGCTTCCTTGATTTTGTCTTTCATAAGCGCCGACACCTGTCATTCTGAAGGCATAGGAGTTTTCGTTGAAAACTCCGAAGACTGAAGAATCTCTTCGTCTCCTGCAACCGACTTTATCAGTGCCATCTTCTCAGAGAGGCTCAGGTTCTCCGTCATAGCCTCTCTTGTATCTTTACCAAGTTCCAGCTCTCTCTGGTCTTTCCATCCGTAGTTGTTCTTCAGCTGAAATATAACACCCTGAACCTTCTTTCCGGTCATCAGCTGCTCTTCAAGGTACGCCTCGATGCGCCCCCGCGCACGCGTAACCGTGTCGGAAAATTCCTCCTGATTTCCGTAGGATGCGAAAGTGTCTCTGTGTATGCCTAAAAACAGGCACAACGCCGTCACAGACGGAGGAATAACATACTCTGTGTAAGTAATAGGCTTCTTTTTATCGTTCAAAATATCGCGAAATTCAAATATTTCGTGGCCGTCTTTGTCCTTTTTCCCGGTCGGAACTCGTTCCTGTGCTTTCTTTGTCCTTGTAATCGACTTAAAGTATCTGTCAACAGCCGCCTTAAAGCTTTTCCCGTTGTATGCTTTATCTCTTCCCATAAGACACCTCACTCCCTTCCCGCAGAAAATAAAAAAAGAACGCCAAACAAACCAAGCCCCTTTCGGACTTAGCTTATTCGGCGCTCTCAATCAAAAGCCTCTTCGGCTTTTGCACGTTTCACTCGTTAAAAGCCTTTTGGGCTTTTCTTCGGCAATTTTCGTCTCGGTCGTAAAAATTGCCTATGACTCGCAAAACTTCGCTCCGTAAAAACTTTGTTGTTTTTACTTCGCTTAGGCACTCTGTTTTTATATGCATATATTATACCACACTATTTAGAAAAAATCAAATTAATTTTTCCACACCTCCTGCATTTGATGCTTACAACGCCGTGTTTATGCCTCTTTTCGTATCGAAACAAAACCTTGTTGCAATATTCACACCTTACTGTATCAAAGTCCTCATCCGTTAAAAGTTCCGGACATTTAACAACCTTATAGCTTTCCACTTCTTTCTCTGATTCATGGATAACAGTCCTTTTCGCTTCCCATCCTTTCACAGGCTTGCCGTCCTTAATCCATGCACATTTATAATTTTTACACCATTGACAGAGAGAGCCTCCTCCAACAGTATAACTTCTCGCCACATCACTCACTCCCTTTCATATCCTCAAAGCAAATTTGCAAAATAAATTTCACTCTTTGCTTTTTCGCTCTTAAACTTTACTCATTTACAAGGCTTTAAAAAACACTTACTTTCGAAAGTGTTATGTACACCCGTGAGAAAGCTGCAAATTCATTTGAGGCTTTCAAACGGGTCCGAACACTCCGCAGAGTGTTCCCCCGCAAAACCATTTTTGGGTTTTGATTTCTCTTTAGTCCAAACAGCTAAATATGAGAAAAAACAACGACATCGAGTCTGTTGTTTTTTGCTCAAAAATTTTTACGCCCATTTCGGGCTAAGAAAATTTTTATCGCATTCCTTTTCGGACTTATTCACGCTGTTCAGACTTCGTTTCGCTAATTGCTTCCTTGCAATTAGCTACACTCACATACTTAAACCACATATATCCGTACCGTGTCACCTTACACTCAACCAACTTGTATCCCGCCGGTGCCTTCGGAGGCTTCGCCTCGGAATACTCCCTCTTAATCTCCTTCGGTTCCTCGCTCTCAGGATGCTTCACATTCCTCGAAGCTTTGTACCTGTGGCCACCAAACTCCGGTTTCCAATGGTCAAATAGATAGTTGGCGAGCCCGGTGTAGTCCTGCCCATAATCAACGCCGTCATACTTGTTATGCTCTCGCAGGTGCTCAATACGGCATATCTCGCCATAGGGCCATTGCTTAATTATGTACTCTTCCGGAATCCCGTCGGATATCATGTGCAGGTGATAACGGTCTGTCACCGCTCCACGGCCGATATAAATGTTAATCTTCGCATCCGGGTACTTATAAAGGAGACGTCTGTAAAACCTGTCACGGACCGTCTTCGCTTCCTTGTATGTATGAATTTCGTTCTCCGTGTCAAACGTTAATGTCGAATATAAGCTCTCGGGAGAATAGTTTTCATTAATCAAACGCGCGTGGCGACGCCTTGAAATACCGTCCCTATGGGCTTGTCTCTCCGCCTCATCCTTAAAGCGGAGACGAGGCAGCGTCGTTTTGACGCTCCCTCGTGATGATATAGAATATATTTCCTGCTCAAGTACCGCACCCGAAAATGTGCGTTTTTTAACCTTTCTCATACTCTTTCTCCTTAGCTCCCCTCAAGCCTCTTTTCTTCTTCCGGCCTCGCAATAGCCATTTTCCTTGCATAAACGGTTGTGATAAATGCAAAACATTGCCACTTTACCCTTATACTTAAACTGTTCTTCGTCAAACGGCACACGGTTCACGCAATCTCTACAAGTTGCCATCACCCCTCACCGCCTAATAATTCAGGGTTATCGTGTATGTTGCCGATTATTTTCACCGAATCTCTGCGACTACCCAAATTAACAACATAATCAGGTTGTTTATCACTATAAATTTGATATTGAGTTAATGCGGGGTTGTAAATAACAACGCCTACAAAACCAAATTTTTCCTTGCTGTACTTATCAATTACAATATCCCCTTCAAAAATCTTCGTGCCGTTCTTGTCGGGCAATCCCGTGTACTGTCCAACTGTTTCGGGGATGATTTCGTAAGACACTCTTTCGCCTATATTTTTGAAGTAAGAAATAAAATCAATGTTAGCAAACAGACCTCTATCTAAATCGCCTTGCTCCCACTCACCGTTGTCTACTCGTTTACCTCTAAACAAAATCTCTCGCATTATTCAACACCGCCTTTCTCGGTTGGGTGGTCTTGTATACGGCTTAACAATACCTTTTTATCGCATTTGACACACCAAGCATACTGTGTTTCATTCATCCAATCGGCAGTTCCACAAGGCTCACCATTGCAATCATAATATTGTTCTGATTGAAACTTTGTGTAAAATCCGTTTTCACTTCCACACTTCGGGCATTTCATTTTCCCTCATCTTCCTTTCCCTCGACATAACACCAACTCTGTGGCGGTCTTGTAAGTGGTTTTTCGCCCTCAACTGTGCATTCGTGTAGCATATCCGCACAATTAAAAAAATAATACTTGCAACCCAAACATTTAGTGTCAAAATATTCCTTTTCCCATTCGGGACAAATAGTAATAAAATCGCTTAACTCCTTCGGCTTGTCATAGATCACAAGATTTGATATGTGCCAACCGTACACGTCACTCCCATTTGAGTATGAATCAATGCTAAAATAGGACAATTTACATTTTTCTAAGTATTCGTTGCTTAATTCTTTGGTGTAAAATTTCTCATCAACAATCCTTAGCCTGATATCACTATTGCAAGTCCCACAATGCGCCATCCTATCAATCTTTTCACATACAAACTCACCTATTACTTTACCGTCAAGCCGTTCTTTCCTCAAAAAATCAAACCATCCGTGTTTGTCTTTGGTGCAATAGATGTAGCACTTAAAAGGCACATCAAGCTTCGGCTTTGTTTTCCTTACTTCAACCAGCTTTTTGAACTGGGTGATAAGCTCGCACCACTTTGGCTGTATGCTTATTAAAACCGCTTTCACTTCGAATCACCTTTCAGAAAATCCTTAAACAGTGCAAGTTTTGTATTTACGTAAATATCAAATAAACGGTCAGCTTCTTTTTTACATTCGGGACACACCTCAATGCCTTTCACAGATAAGTAATATTTTGATATTCTTTTATCCGGAATAATAATACCTTTTAACTTATAGCATTTTGCTCCACATCTATCACAAATATTTTTTTTCATCCGATTACACCTTCCCCAACAGCTTAACCTTTGAGCTTTTCTTTCTCGTCACTTCCGCCACATCGGTGAAATTAAGCACCGCACTGCTTCCGTCGTCAAGCGAAATCGTAACTCTTCTGAATCCGCCGTCCATGCAGGCACGAAGATTTGCCTTAAGCCTCTCAACAGTTTCCTCGCTCACAGGATAAAAGCCGTATTCCTCGCACCTCTCGCCAAAAAGCTCCTCTATTCTCTCAAATCCGCTTCCCTTTTGCTATCAACCTCTACATCAAGAGTCAAAATCTGCCCGCAAAATTCACACGCTCCCGATAAAAACATAAAAATCACTCCTCTGCAATGTTACCGGTGTCTTCGTTGTTCTCTTTACACTCTGTTCTGTCATTCTGAGCGGAGCGAAGAATCTCTTTCTCCGCCTCATCCAACGATATATCTTCTATCTCCGCCCTTACTTCAAGGCAATACAGATAGTCACCCATATGCTTTTTCTGCTCTTTAAGTAAATCAATACTGCACGAAGGCGTAAAGTTAAGTGTTTTTGCCTCATACTTAACTACCATTTTGTGAAGCTTTTCGTATCTTATCTTCGCCTGCATATACTCTGCAATAAATCTATCCTTATAGTCCGCACTGTTCATCATCTTAACAGTATCTTTCAATTCCATAAAATCAACTTCTTTCTTAAAATCCTTAAACAGTTTTATAAAAATATCATTATACAGATGAGGATTTGCACCTCATATAGAATGATTAACACCGCATCCTCGCCTTACGCGACTGCTTTTTCCCTACTCAAGAGGTGTCGGGGGCAGTGGTTCATTCCAGTACTGTTGCCCCTTTTTCCTGCGTCTACCTATTCCGCCACCATATACCTTAAAATCGTTCTTTTATCATTTACCCGTACCTTCTTTCCTCCAGTCCCGCTCCATAGCTCTGAACTTCATCCGGCACCGTTTCCAAGTCTTATTTTTCCTCATCCATCGCCGGCAATAAAACTTATACCTGATTTTCTTAAACATAACCTGCCCTCACGTTCACTTAAACAATTCGTGTGTACCGTCGCACAAAGCCTTTTCTTCGTCTGACATTTCATATCCCAATAGCTCAAGTTTTTTATATACGAAGTCAAGATTTTCGTTTTTCTTATATGTAGGAAGGCTTGTCCCATACCCCTGATAATAATATCCGTTGTTTTTGTCATCATTGCTCATCGCATAAATCATAAGTGCAAGTATATTCCCCGGTTCCTTCTCGGCATAATCCTGCAGTTTTTCGTTATCAACTGAATATTTATGCTTGGTATACTTTTCTCCGAGTTTTTCACATAAAAGTTCTACATTAGCACCGTAAATGTGATGTCCTGTAAGGTCTCTTTCGATAAACTCTCTCAGCCATAAATTCAAAACGCTCTCATACTTTTTCCCGGAAGAAAACTCACTTATAAATTCTCTTCTCATATGATAAGCCTTCTCCGTCACTTTCCCAAGTGCTGCATTTCGTTCCTCTACCTTAATTTCTTTGGGAGATTTCTTAGGCTTTTCCGCCTTCTTTTTAGGCTTCTTAACATACAGTCTGTAATTGTTGCTTCTTACGTTCCAAAAGTATTCTTTCCCTTCCTTGACTTTATCGGAAAAGAATCCTTCTGTATATTCTTCCGCACTTACGGATGCGACTTCCTCATAGTCTCCCGCCCAGGTATAAATAGAATCGTCCTTCTTTGCACTGATTTTTTTCATCTCGGCTTTAACTTTCGGCATTGTCGCATCAAGCGCCTGCTTTTCAAGTGCCTCTCTGAGTTTCCAGTTAAAATTATTCGTACCCACACATTCAAGCACTTTGTTTCTTTCTTTTTCATTAACTATGTCGGAAACTTTAATATAATCTTCAAGCTTTCCGCCACGCTCTTCCGCCTGCTGAAACTTCGCCTTGTCGAGATTTAACAGCTTAAGTCTTCGCTGTACGGTAGACTGAGAAAAACCTATCTTTTCTGAAATCTGCAACTCTGTATCTCCTAGGTCAAGCATCATCTGTATGCCTTCAGCTTCTTCGTATTTTGTAAGGTCAGACCTTTGCATATTTTCCAGGAGCATTGTCGCTATCTGCTCCTTATAGCTCATCCCTGTCGCCACGGCACAAGGTAACTCTTTAAGTCCCGCCGCTTTTGCCGCCGCCAGTCTTCTGTGTCCGATTATAACGGTATATCCGTCCTTTTCAGGAACAACCGTTAAATTCTGCATTATACCGCTTCTGGCAACCGAAGCGGTAAGCTCTGTAAGGTCGCCAAGTTCTTTTCTCGGATTGTCTTTGTGCGGCCTCAATAAATCAATACTTATATTCTTAATTTCATTCATCGCTTAGCCTCTTTCCCTCATATATTTTCTTATATATTTCTTCTTTCGTGCTTCTCTGCAACTCTTGCAGAAGCGGTTTTCCTTTCGCTCGATAAATGTATCTCCGCATCTTGCACAATACTGTGGCTTTATTCTTAAAAACTCTGTGCAGTCGTCACAGCTCTCGCATTCTTTCCTGCAGCCAATAATGTCGTCCCAGTGCATACACATATCCTTTTGGAAATAATAATCGTATATTTCTCCGGCATTGCTGCGCTTTACCGCCCAGGCATGGAGTATTCCCGCCATAAGCTCCATTTGCTCTTTTGCCAAAACCTTTTCTTCCGGAGGCATTATCCTTAAATGCTTAAGCTTCCTCTCCGGGAGATTATCTCCGAATTTACCGTTTCCGACCATAGCACGAACCGCATCTGCATTTTCCGTGAGATAATACCTGTATACAAGCCCTCTTAAAGCTTTCTCGCTACGATCAGGAAGATTCAATGCAATGTCCCGAAACTTTTGTCCCTGCTTTATTCCTTCGGTAATTATCTCAAATTCTGCAGCTGTCCATTCCGTATGGTTTTCCGCCTTGATGGGAGTAGTCTTTATTTTAAGTTCCGAAAGCCGTCTTATAACCGCCCCTTCTGTTCTTTCTACCAAACGTGCAACTTCTTTAAGTCCGTATTCTTTTCTTTCAACCAGTTGCTTTAAGCGAAAATCTTCTTCCGCAGTCCAAGGTGTCTGCCTGGGTGCCCTGGCATCCCGACGTCGCTTGCCTTTAACCCAGGCAGGTTCAAAACCTAAAGCGTTCTCTTCAAAATGAGAAAAGTCTAAAAACGCCTGATTTTCTTCGGCCCATTTCCAGAAGTCGTCAAGATAAATAACCTTTACCTTCTTTTCGCTGAGAGTTTTGTATTTCACCGGGAATCCTCTGTTTTCTACCCAGCTTTTCATCTTGTAACTGTCTGATCCGCTACCTAAACCTAAAGCAATATAAAGCTGATGACAAGTTATGTAATCGCCCGATTCTAAAAACGGGCCCAGATTAAGCCTGTTTCTCATAACATCGATGGCGTTTTTGCTTCTGCCAAGATGTTCACATATGGCATTAACCGACTTTACGCCCCAAAATTCCGCCAGGTATTCTTTTTCTTCTTCGCTGCCTTTAACTCCCGCAAAAACAATGGTACCTAAAAAGTCAATACCGAAAAGCGTCATATTGTAGGGTAAATTGCGAAGTCGCCCTTCTTCATTGCAAATAATCACCAAATCCGTCGCAACCGTAACGGTCTCTATATCACCGCCAACCAACTGCTGAAGACTCTGAATCTCGTTTCTCACAGTTCTAACTTCGGGAGCCTTCCCCGGAACCTTAACAATAACCTTTATCTTCATTTCTTCACTTACTTCCCTTCAATTTTTGTAGGGGCTGATGCCCACATTAGCCCGCTTCTTCACTTTTCCTTTCAGCACTTTAATAATCTGCTGTAAAATCTTAATCTTCTCCTTAAGCGATTTGTTCTCTGCGCTGAGCTTCCTGTTTTCTTCCATAAGCTCCCCGCACACCGCCTCAGGCGTATCATATCCGGTTAACATTATTCCGCCTTCTTCTCTTTCCAGTAATCCATAACAACTATGTATGTAAGAAACACCAGCACCGGCACCAACGCTTCCCCGCCTATGCCTTCGCTCGTTCCTCTTTCCATTATAGCGAACTCTCTGCAAGGAATGTAAACCGCCACAGCCAAAACCACCATAAGTATAAAACCGATTACATCAAATATAATTTCTTCACGTTTTTCCTTCTTCATTTTTCTCTCCTTATTCCTTCATCACAATAGCCGTTTTCGTTGCATAAAGCATTCTTACGTATGCAAAACATAGCCGCCTTGCCCTTAAAAGAATACTGTTCTTCGTCAATCGGTACCCGGCTCACGCAATCCTTGCACCTTACAACTAAAACTAAGTCCTTATGCTGAAAACAACTATGCATGGAATCGTTGTGAGCATCACAATATTCCGTTCCTTCATGTTTGCATTCATTACAATTTGCCATTTTTCTCCCGCCTTTCTTTAAGGGCTCCCTTGTGTAAAGCCCCGCTGTTCTCGTCACTCCACCCTCAAGGCTCCCCTGTGTAAGGGGAGCTGTCATCGGAGATGACTGAGGGGTTGTCGTTCCTCGCTCGCTCCGGCTGTCAGCCTTTGGCTGACTGAGGGATTGTTACCACCCTCCAAAAACTCCTCCGCTTCTTCTCTTGTAGCAAAAAGCTTGTCCGCTCCTAAGTACTCAATCCGCTTCACGTCGCCCTGCACTCTCTGACAGATGCAAAATAAATGTCCCAGCTCGTCAAGCTTGTATCCCACCACAACCCAGTCGGTTATAATGTTGGTCTTGTCTCCTCTATCATTAATAAGGGAATACACCGCCTGAAAAACTTTCTGTCCGACATAAAATGGTATGTCAAGTGTAATTCTCATAAATTCTCTCCTCATTGTCGCTCATTTTGGTTTCACTCACTAAAACCCTTTTCGGGTTTTATCACCGATTATCACCAAGTAAATGCTCCGCAAAACTTGGTTGCATCGGTGTCGTTCGCAAAACTTCGTTCCGTTTTTTCTTTGTTGAAAAAACTTCACTTACCAATCACCTTAACCTCTGTGCCTATTTCTTCAGCTGTAAATGTAAAATTGATATTGGGAATAATAAATGCACTCGCATCGGGAGGCGTTATCCTCTTGCAGACATATGCCGCCTCGCAAACTTCAAAGCGTGTTCCGCCCTTATCTTCAACTATGTACCCCTTCTCGGGAAAATCAGCCTTCGGAAACAGCGGCACTACACCGCTATCATCATGAGCGCCCACGCTGTCATTCTGAGCCTTCAGGCGAAGAATCTCTGCGCTCATTTCAAAAATTCCCTCTGCAATATACTGCTGCTCCGGAATACCCTTCGCCTTTATTCGCTCCGCAAACTCAATCAACTCTCTATATTTCTCCACGAGTAAATCTCCTCCCGAGAAAATCTTCAAAGCTTCCGCTCCGCTTTTCTGCATCTTCAAGCCTTTCTTTTATCTCTCCAACCGTAACTCCGGTTCCTTTCCATAACGGAGACTGCTCTTCTGTCACCAGTTTGTATATCATTGAAGCCATATCCAGCCTCATATCCGCAGGGCTGTTCTCCACCAAAAGACTTATGGCCATTGCAATGTCAGTAACAATATCAGTCGCCTCACCGCTTACAATAAACCTTCCTTCGTTTCTGTCAATCTTTATCATCTTATACTATCCTCCTGAAATTAAAATCCTTCTTTATAACGATATGCTCCACACCACCGGGACGGTTTTCGTAATCATCCACTGCCTTGCTTGTTACACGCCAGGCACCTCCAACCTTAAAGCCCTTAAGCTTTCCTTGAGCAAGCTCCTCATAAATCACGCGGATAGAAATCCTCCACCGCTTCGCCAGCTCATTAACCGTAAATACCGCCTGCATAAAATCACGCTCCTTTTATTGACATTTTTCAAACACCGTGTTATAATAACTACGTTATTAAATTTCCCATTTGTTCATAGTGAACAAAAATTTCCTCAAGCACTCACTGCGCCAACAGTGGGTGCTTTTATTTTTTCTCGGACTCGCTCTGCTCATAAAAAAGCCTCCTTAAAATAAATCATTTACCGTACAATCAAGAATTTTTGCCAATATAGGAAGCTTGTCTGTCCTCGGCGTTGATTCTCCAGTTTCCCATTTCGCGACAGTGCTTCTATCTATATTGAGTTCCTTAGCAATATCTTCTTGTTTTAATTTTTTCTTTTCTCTCAGTTCTTTTATCTTCATTCCATCACCTCCAAAAAGTGCACCAATTTCATTTTTTAATTATAATATGAATTATATTCACATTATAATTCCTGTTTTTACCTTTGTCAATACTTTTTGTGAATTTTATTCATATTTTTTTGTTCGAAAAATATTTACAAAGTGAATTTTATTCACTATAATGATATTAAAGGTGGTGATATTATGTTTTCAGCTATCTTAAAAAAACTGAGAACTGAAAAGAAAATTACTCAAAAAAAATTAGCAGAGCAGCTTTTTGTAGACTGTTCTACGGTTACAAAATGGGAGACTGGAAAAGCCTTCCCCGACTTTAAAAAGCAACAAATGTTAGCAGAAATATTTGATGTCTCTATAGACTACCTCTTTGGTCGAGAAGACAAAAAAGAAAAGCCCGCCGAAAACGACGAGCTTGAAAATAAAAATGTTAAATTTATAGGCAGGGACGGAACAGTCAAGTTCAAAAAGCTTTCTCCTGAAATGATTGCTATGCTTGAACAGCTTCCCGATTCAGGCGATGATCTTTAATAAAATTCTTAAATCGTTTTTTAACCTTTCGTTCCAAAGGATGTAAATAGAATTTGTTCCGCTCCGTAAGGACTTTAAAACGTTTAAGTCTTATCTCCGCTGCAGCCTTGCTTACATCACATAAAAGCATAATGTCCTCTGCCGTTTGTACATTGCATTCCTTAAGTATGCAGGCAGGCATAAGAAGCCTGGATGCAAAAACATCCGCTTCAACTTCTCTGTCTTCTACCTCTGTTTCATTATGGCCGAGTAATATGTGCCCTATTTCGTGAGCAATGGTAAAGCGTTGCCTTTTAGAATTTACACTGTCATTGTAAAATATGTATGCTTTTTTTCCGATAACAACAGAAAACCCATCACCTACTTTCGGAACTCTCGGAGCTTCAGAATATTTAATAGCCTTAATTCCAAGCTTCTTGCATAAAGGAATTACTTTTACCGGTAATTCGCTTATATGCTCTTTAACCATTATCTCCCACGCTAAATTACGGGAGAATTTATATCGTGTGTATTTCATACACATCACCTCCACCTCTCATAATAAGGTGGAATATGACAAAATTCTACAGGAATATATTGTAAAAAGTTTTTGAATCCCGAGGAAAAATAAATATAAAAGCAGTTGAATTTCTCGTAAAATAAGGAGTTATAATGGACACTATCAGGTCTTATCTTGCAAATAGTGCTAAAACATATTATGAATATTTAACCCAGAACGACAAAGGAGTTTCCCGCATAAAAGTCAGAAGCATTTCTATTATCCAGCAAAACAAAATTAATTTATCATTGGATTCTGAACTTTCTGATATATCTTTCTTGAAAGCTCTTATTGCAGACGGCAAAAAGCTCTCTTTAGATGCTTGTGAGATTTCGCTTATATCTCCGATGATTATTTCACTTGAAGCCGAAATTGCTTTGATTAACAGGCTTATGGATGCTAAAGGAATATATTTAATTATCGATTTTCGTATTTTGGTTAAAAGAATTCAAGAAAAATATGAAGAATCAGCCGAGACACTGAAACTTCCGAATAATCCTCCCGCACTCAAATTTCCACTAAAAACTTTTGGGCAAGTCCCATTCACCGTTTCACAGCAGGAAGCAATAAATAATATTTTTGCTTCTCCTATTTCTTATATATGGGGCGGAGCAGGAAGCGGAAAAACTCGTTTTGTACTTGCCTATTCAATATTAGCCTATCTTTTATCAAAAAGAAGGGTTCTTCTTTGTGCACCCACAAATATTGCTTTGGAAAATGCATTAAAAGAGATTATTCCTATCGCCGTATCGTACGGGATTGCACCGTCACAAATTTATCGTCACGGAAAGCCCTCTGCAGATTTTACCGCTAAATATCCTGAATCCTGCAACAATGCTATAAGTAAAGAATTAAAAAATGCACAAAGTACAAAAACACGTTTAGAGCGACTGCTCCGTGCTGAACAAAAATTGCAATGGCTTTTTGAACTTAATGAAATTATAGATTCTGCAATTACACTCTCTTCCGAGATTAAGCGTAAAACCGCTTTGATTGATGCGATTTCAATAAAACAAAACTTAAATCTCCAAGCCATATTATCTAAAGAAACGGCTATTGCTATACTGAACGGCAAAATTAATGCACAAAAAAGAAGCCTTCAATTCAAAATTAAAAGTTTCTTTAATAAAAAACATTATACTCAAATTTTATCTCCCATGCTTAATGAACTTGGAAAGCTCAACTCTGAGCATATAGATTTAACCGAAGAAAAACATTCTCTAACCAAAGAATCGGAAGTGATAAAGAAAGATATCCTACATATTCTGCGACAACTGCAGGACATACATAACAAAATAAAACATCGGGCATCAAATTTAAAAATCAATGTGAATTTGTTGAAATTGGATATTCTTCAAATCCGCATACACAAACGTATACATTACGGAAAAGATTATATTGGAAAAGAGAAAATTGCTCTTGCTCCGCTTAATCTGCTGACAACCGAAGATATAAAAAGAAATATAGAACAGACTGATAAATTGATTGCCGATTTAACTGCAAGGCATGAGGAAAAAAATAAAGCTATACTTCTTCACGGATGCACTCTTGATGGGTTAGTATCTATATCTGATGACTATATCTTTTCCCATGCTTTTTTGGATGAAGCATGTTATTCTTGCATCGCAAAGACATCTCTGTTGTTTTTCCTTAAATGTCCTGTTACATATCTCGGAGACCATATGCAGCTCCCTCCTGTGTCAGAAATTAATGATATCGAAAAACTTGGCCGTAATGAAGGAGAGCTTCTTTGCTTATGGGAACAAAGCGGCATATATTCAAGTTCTATTTTTGAAAAAAACTTTTCAAAAATATATGATGATTATATAAATGGCACAGAATCCCTTCCTGGTATGCTTTCTATTTCTGTTCTTCCTGAGACTCACCGCTTCGGAAAAACACTTTCTTATATTTTGAATAAGTATGTATATAAAAACGGTTTTACATCTATAAAAGAAAACGAAACTTTTATTTCAGTAATACACGCTTCTAAAAAAACTCCGTGCAAAGACTACAGGGAAAATATTGACGAAGTAAATGCCATAAAAAATTATCTAAATAAAAATCATACTATTAATGACTTTGCAATACTAACTCCATATGTAAAGCAAGCCAAGCTCTTAAAAAATAGTTTATCTAAAGAATATACTCAAAACATTTTAACCGTTCATAAATCTCAAGGACAAGAATGGGATACGGTTATTTTGAGCGTATCAGACACTTCCAATAAGTTTTTTACCGATGTAAATAACCCTTCTTCGCGTGGAAAACAGCTCCTAAATACAGCTATAAGCCGTGCAAGAAAAAATTTAATTATTGTCTGTGATACTGATTACTGGGCTGGCATTAACAATCAGCTGATTTCAGAATTAATACGTATTTCTATACCCACACAAACGAAAGGAGGCCCGCAATGGCAAGAAAAGGACTCTTAACCGCCACACTCACGCTTCCCGGCGGAAAGAGAAAATATATCTACGGAAAAACCAAAGCCGAGCTTGAAGAAAAACTTCTTGAAGCCAAACTTCTGCTTAAGGCAGGAGTGAATCCCGGAAACGATGTAACCTTTTATGAATATGCTCAGGCTTGGTACAATTCCTATAAGAAGCCTTATCTCAGAGATACAAGCCGGGAAAATCTTCTCTACACCCTCAATAGCTATATAGTCCCGTACCTTTCTTCTGTAAAGATGTCAGACGTAACTCCGATGCATATTCAGCAAATTCTTTCCTCGGTATCGGAAAAGAGCCGAAGCCTTAATAATAAAGTGCTGCAGACATTAAGACACATATTTGATACAGCTGTAGATAATAACGTGATAGCCAAAAGCCCGGTTCCCTTAAAGCAAAAAACCGCCGGCAAGAAAACTGAAGAAAAAAAGCCCCTTACAAAGGAGCAGGAAAATATACTTATAGACGCTTTGGAAGGAACACGTGCAAGCCTGTTCGTCCTCATAGGCTTAAAAACAGGTATGAGACGCGAAGAAATCCTCGGACTTAATTGGGACTGTGTTGACCTTGAAAAACGCCTGATTCACGTCAAGAGAACGCTATTGCTTACTGACAAGGCTTCAAAGATTTCCGAAACTACAAAAACGGATTCGGGAAACCGCTTAATCCCCATTCCTGACTCACTTCATAAAATTCTTACAGAAGAAAAAGAGAAATCGAATTCAGAATGGCTTTTTACAACACAGGAAGGAAATCCTTTAACCCGCTCTTCTTTCAGACGGATGTGGACCGCTGTAGAAACCCGTTATGTGAAAAATAAGACGGAACTCAATGAAAAGCACCGACCGGAAGTAAAAAGAATAATAAGCTTCCACGTTACACCACATATACTTCGCCATACATATATAACAAGACTTTTCGAAGCAGGGCTCGATGTCAAACAGGTTCAATACCTCGCAGGACATAAAACTCCGGATATAACTATGAAAATTTATATTCATTTCTGTGAGGAAACTCGAAGAGATTCCACTTTTGATATGGCAAAGGCAGCTATCGGCTAAGCTGTACCACACGCGTACCACACATAAAGAGGTATAAAGCATTAGAAAGCGTTCAAAATACGCTTATTTATTTTTTACTTCGAAAACACAAAAAGACCGCAACCCCTTGTAACACAAGGATTTGCGGTCTTTTTGTTTGGTGACCCATCGGAGATTCGAACTCCGGACACCTTGATTAAAAGTCAAGTGCTCTGCCAACTGAGCTAATGGATCATATTATTGGCTGGGCTGGCTGGACTCGAACCAGCGAATGCCAGAGTCAAAGTCTGGTGCCTTACCACTTGGCGACAGCCCAGTATAACTCAAGGCGTAATACCAATATAAAAAAAATGGGGTGGATAGTGGGACTCGAACCCCCGGCCTCCAGAGCCACAATCTGGCGCGCTAGCCAACTGCCCCATACCCACCATAAAAAAATGGCGTGCCTGCGGGGACTCGAACCCAGGACCTACTGCTTAGAAGGCAGTTGCTCTATCCAGCTGAGCTACAGGCACAAAATAATGGAGCGGGTGATGGGAATCGAACCCACGCGATCAGCTTGGAAGGCTGAGATTCTACCATTGAACTACACCCGCTTATAAGTATTAAATTCAAACGACTTAGCTATTATAGCAAAGCTTTTCGGTTTTGTCAATACCTTTTTTAATTTTTTATCAAATATTTTTCTCCGATACCCCAAAGAAGTATCGGAGAAAAATGCTAATTATCCCTATTATTCATCCGTCTTTATTGATTCAAGAACAGCCTTAAAATCATTATATATATTTTTGTCAAATGCAGGATACCCCAACTTATTAAGTTCCGCTATGTTGTTGAGATTGTTTTTTACCAGATTTAAGATTCCCGCTTCCATTCCGTAAACAGCTTGTGTCATATGTGCATCCATAAGGTAATAAGATTGACCGTCAGATATAATTTCCTTTGCATACTCATTGGCAACATCATAATTCCCAAAGGAGGCCAAAAAGCACATATAGGTATAGTTTCCGTACTGTAATTCATCCGATTTCTGAATGCCTTTACTTTCAGAAATTCCGATAAATGTACTTAGTGCAAAAACAATGAGCAAAGCTATAGCAGTAAGCTTGCGGGAGGTTATAAGCTTTTTCCTGCTTCTTGCACTCAGACAGACGCAAGTCATAAGATATCCTCCAAAAAGTCCGCCGAAATGAGCCAGGTTATTAATCCCTCCCGTAAAGCTGTAAAGTGTTGTTATTATAACACAGGAAATTACGCCCCTCATCATCATGCGGTTCATTGCCGTGGGATTTATATAATATATTGCAACAATCGCTCCCAAAAGGCCGAAAATCGCACCTGATGCTCCGATAGACGGGTTCTTCATAAAGGCAAATGTAAGAAAATTACCTAACAGTCCGCCGACAAAATATATAAGTAAATACTTAATCCTTCCTACCGCCGGCTCAAGTAATGTACCGTAAACATATAAGGCATAACAGTTGGATAAAAGATGGAACAAACCTTCATGAGTAAAAATCGACGTTACAATGCGGTAAACCTGCCCCGAAGCCACTGCTCCTCTGTGCATGGATAAAATACTTGCCAAATCGCTCCCGTTAAAATTAAGAATTCTTATAACTAAAAATACTAAAACATTTATTGCTATAAGCGTAATAGTTGCTTTTGGTTTAACATAAGAGTACTTAACTCCGGAGCGAACGTATTTTTCCGGCTCATACGAATTTTCCGATTTATTCTCTTTATCAAATCCGTTATGGCCGCAAACCGGACAAAAGTCGCAATTATCCGAAAGACATTGTCCGCAGGATGAGCAATATTTCACTCTTTTGTTCCTCCTTCCTCTTTATGCAAGCCAAACTTTTCAGTTGTCTTTTCTTTATGCGAAATAAAGAACCAGTCAAAAAGTCCGACATCGTAAAACTTATACAATAACGTTGCAACTATAGGCATTATAAGCATACCGATAAATCCGTAAATTTTATATCCCACCCATATGGATATCAGAGACGTAAGCGGTCCTATTCCAATTGAATCCCCCAAAATCTTTGGCTGTACTATGTTCCTTACGGAAAGGCATATAAGATAAAGAACCAACATTCCTATGGTAATGAAGATGCTTCCTCCTGCAAGAAGGTTTATAAGCGACCAGGGAATAAGTACTGTACCAACTCCGAGAATAGGAAGCATATCCACAATTGCTACCACTATGGCCAACAGAGCCGCATTATCAATCCCCATTATAATAAAGCCTACAAAAAGTAATGCAGATGTTATCAAAGTAAGTATAATTTGTGCTTTAAGTGTTCCCAGAAGTGCTCCGAAGCATTCGTTTTTAACAAGATGCATTCTTTCTTTGAATCCTTCCGAAACATTTTCCTGATACCAAAGAGCATATTTTTCCTTTCCGCTTGTAAAAAAGTAAGTAGAAAGCATAAGCATAACGATAAAAATTATAGCTCCGGGCAGGCTTTTAACAACAGAAATGGTTCCCGTTGCAAAGTTTCCTGCAAAAGGTCTCAAAACATCGGTAAGCTGTGACATAAAATCCGAGCTTAACTCCGTAATGTCCTTCCCCACATTATAGCCTCCGCTATGAGCAGCAGGTTTATTTATCTTCATCATTTCCATAAAGTCAAACGGAAGACTGTCAGACCATTCAACCAAGCCCTTATATGCAGAATTGAAATAGTCCGCCGCACCATTAATTATCATTTCCCAGTTCTTAATCACATAGCTCGACGCATCAGACACCAGTGACACTAAAAGTACCACTAAAAGAGCCAGTAAAGTGAGCAAAATAAGAACCGTAATCACAGCACTTATTTTATAAGGAACATGCAGCTTCTTTTTAAGAAATTTAACCATGGGAGACGCCACAAGCGAAACACCCCATCCTATGATAAACGGCATAAACAGTACAATTGCATACGGCAACACTCTGAATGCAAGCACAACTACTCCTATTAAAAGCAACATCAAAAAATACCTTGAGTATTTTTTATGAAAATTGTTAAGCCTCTCAAAAAATTCTTCCATATAGTTTCTCCTTTAACTTAAAAAAGGGGTATCTTAAAGGGAAAGCAGTTTTGCCATTATTTCAAAACCGTTTTCTATAAATTCTCCATACTTTTCCGCCTCATCCTCAGAAAAAGCAGATGCTCCATTGCCATAATCCCGTCCAGACTCAAATATCACCGCCGGCACCGGATCCGAAATGTGAGTCTTAATAGACACCGGTGTGGGATGGTCAGGCATAACAAGAAATCTGTAATCTTCTCCGGCTTCTTCCATGGCTTTCCTTATTGGGGCAATAATCTTTTCATCAATAAGACTTACCGCACGTACCTTTCCTGAAAGGTCACCCTGATGTCCGCACTCATCCGGACCCTCTAAATGTATATAGATAAGGTCATTTCCGTCTTTTAATGCTTTAACGGCCGCTTCAGCTTTACCGTCATAATTTGTATGAACCGTTCCTGTTATTCCATCAACCGGATAAACCGTCATATCGGCACATGCCGCAATACCTTTTATCAAGTCAACCGCAGAAATAACCGCACCTTTTTTTCCGTAAATATCATAAAACTTTGAAAGTGCGGGACGTGTTCCCTCTCCCCAGATCCAAAGTGAAGTAGCAGGATTTTTTCCTTCCGCAATGCGTTTTTGGTTTACCGGGTGATTCAAAAGAAGTTTCTCGCTCTTTTTCATTATCTCCAAAATCACTTCATTATCAGGAAGATACTCTCCCACCACCTTATCCGATATGTCATGAGGGGGAGTAAGTGTAAACTTACGCAAATCTGTCTCCCAACGCATAATATGGCGATAGCTTGTACCTGCAAAAAATCTTATCTTATCTGTCTTTAAATTTTCGTCAATATAGGAAATAAGCTCAGCAGCTTCGCTTGATGAAATTTCACCTGCACTGTAATCAAGCATTGTTTTGTCTTCATAATTTTCCTCAGATGAAAGCGTAACCAGATTAGCTCTGAAGCACATATCAGCATCTGTCAGCTTCACACCAACACTGGCTGCTTCCAAAGGAGAACGTCCGGTATAGCATTCCTTCGGTGAAAATCCCATTACAGAAAGATTTGCCACATCGCTTCCGGGCTTAAATCCGTCAGGCACTGTCTTAACCTTAAAAAGCCTTCCGCATCTTGCAAACTCATCCATATTCGGAATATCTGCCGCCTCGTAAACAGTTTTTCCCGAAAGGCTGTCAATTTTATAATCTGCTGCACCGTCAGTCAATACTACTATGTATTTCATCAATCTCATTCCTTATCTAATATCGTCTTAATACCGGTCGGATATACCGATTCATACTAATTATACACCAAAACAGTTAAAAGTACAATAACAAACTTATTAATATATTGTAAAATTTTTCTTCTTTTATATTGTAAATTACGTTATTTTGTGCTATACTATTATATTATAATGTAATTTAATGAAAGGAACTCTATCAAAAATGGGATTATTCACTAAAATCTTCGGTACTCACAGTGACCGTGAAATAAAAAAGATAATGCCTGTTGTTGAAAAAATTTTGGCTTTGGAACCCTCCATGCAGGCACTTTCCGACAGCGAGCTTTCTGCCCAGACAGAAAAATTCAAAGAACGCTATAAAAACGGAGAAAGCTTGGATTCCCTTCTTCCCGAAGCCTTTGCCACGGTAAGGGAAGCTTCTTTCAGAGTTTTGGCAAAGAAACCCTTCCCAGTTCAGCTTATGGGCGGTATAATTCTCCACGAAGGAAGAATTGCCGAAATGAAAACAGGTGAAGGAAAAACCCTTACCGCAACGCTTCCGGCATACCTTAATGCAATTGCAGGAGAAGGCGTCCACGTCGTTACCGTAAACGAATACCTTGCCTCCACCCAGGCAGAAGAAATGGGAAAACTTTTTAACTTCCTTGGTCTATCCGTGGGCACCACTTTAAGCGGAAGAAGTCCCGAGGAGAAAAGAGCTGCATACAATGCCGATATCACCTACGGAACAAATAACGAATTCGGCTTTGACTACCTGCGTGACAATATGGTTATCTATAAAGAAAACATGGTTCAGCGTCCGCATGCCTTTGCAATTGTTGACGAAGTAGACTCCATATTAATCGACGAGGCAAGAACCCCTCTTATTATAAGCGGTCGTGGCGAGGAATCATCCGTTCTGTACACCCATGCAGACCGATTTGCCAAAACGCTCAAAGCTTTCTATATCAAGGAAACCAACGACAAGGAAAGTAACGATAACATTGATGCTGACTATATCGTTGAAGAACGCACCAAATCTGTAACGCTTACCGCAAACGGTATTAAAAAGGCAGAAATAGCATTTAATATTGAAAACCTGTCTGATCCGGAAAATATGACCTTAAGCCACCATATCAATCAGGCTGTAAGGGCAAATTCTATTATGAAACGTGACGTTGACTATGTGGTGAAGGACGGAGAAATCATCATTGTTGACGAATTTACAGGCCGACTTATGTACGGAAGACGATATAACGAAGGCTTGCATCAGGCAATAGAGGCAAAGGAAGGCGTAAAAGTAGCAAACGAATCAAGAACGCTTGCAACCATCACTTTCCAGAATTATTTCAGACTTTATAAAAAGCTTTCGGGTATGACCGGTACCGCCATTACAGAGGAAGAAGAATTCAGGGAAATATACCGACTTGACGTTGTATCAATCCCCACAAACCGACCCATGATAAGAGTTGACCATGATGACAGAGTTTATAAAAACGAACGTGGCAAATTTATGGCAATTGCCGCACAGGTGGAAGAGTGCCACAAAAAAGGTCAGCCGATTCTGGTAGGTACCATTTCCATTGAAAAATCAGAAGCACTTTCTGCTCTCTTAAAGAAAAAAGGTATCCCCCATCAGGTTCTTAATGCAAAACACCACGAAAAGGAAGCTCATATCGTCGCTCAGGCCGGAAGAAAAGGTGCAGTTACCATATCCACCAATATGGCCGGCCGTGGAACAGATATTCTTCTTGGCGGTAATCCGGAAATCATGGCTCTTGATCAGATGAGAAAAGAAGGCTATGAGGAATCCGTTGTTGCCGAAGCCAATATCCACACCCCCACCGTCGATCCTGAAATTCTTTCCGCCAGAGAGCACTTCAATGAGCTCTATAAGGAATTCAAGGTCGAAACAGACAAGGAGCACGAAGAGGTTGTATCTTCAGGCGGTCTTTTCATCCTTGGTACCGAGCGTCATGAATCAAGACGAATTGACAATCAGCTCCGTGGACGAAGCGGAAGACAGGGTGATCCCGGCGAATCAAGATTTTTAATCGCACTTGACGATGATCTGATGCGACGTTTCGGCTCCGACAGGATAGAGACCATCATGAGCATGACAGGTTTTTCCGATGATGAGCCTATTGAAGCAAAAATGCTTTCCGGCGTAATAGAAAACGCTCAGAAGAGAGTTGAAAGCAACCACTTCGCTGTCAGACGTAATGTTCTAAGATACGACGATGTCATAAACCAGCAAAGAAGTGTAATGTATGCACAGCGTGCAATGGTTCTTGATAACAAGGATTTGAAGCAGAACATCATATCCATGGCGGAAAAGGTGTTCTCCGAAATCTTAAGCGTATATGCTTCAGACAACTATGCCGATAACTGGGAATGGGAAGGTTTAAATGCCGCTGTTTCCAAAATACTCCCCCTTGAAGCTCCATTAAACTATGACCGAGACACATATGACCGTCTCTCACGAGAATGGGTTCTTGAAGATTTAATGAAGCTTTTCAATGAAAACTATGAAAAGCAGGAGGAAATCTTCGGCGACGAAATGCGTGAGGTTGAGCGTGTAATCATGCTTCAGGTGGTTGACCGTCACTGGATGCAGCATATCGATGACCTTGCACAGCTTCGTGAAGGTATTTCTCTACGTGCCTATGCACAGCACGATCCGGTGGTTGAATATCAATCTGTAAGTTCAGAAATGTTCGATGAAATGAATGCATCAATCAGAGAGGAAACCGTAAGCGGAATTATGCATGTAAGAAAAAGAAGCGATGCAACCGAGCGTAAACAGGTTGCAAAAGCGGTCTCCACAGGCGAAAGCAAGGAAGTTGCAAGAAAACCCGTGGTAAACGAAGAAAAGAAAGTTGGCAGAAACGATCCCTGTCCCTGCGGCAGCGGCAAGAAATATAAACAATGTTGTATGGAAAAATAAATTCAATAAAGAATTTATTTTTCCAAAATTGTGCGAGCGTTGCCGACGTAGCCGAGTTTTACGGAGTATTTACTCGGCGTAAGTCGGCTGTAAAACGCGAACAGCCTTTTGTGCACTGCTCGGAACAAACTCTATATCAAAAAAATCCTTCAACAATCTCCAGAAAGGAATAAATAACCATGCTTGAATTTGACGAATACAGATTAAACCTTGCCAGAAAGGAAGAACCTTTGGCACAATTAAATCAGTCCATGAACATACCCGGACTCGAAACACAGATTGAGGAAAAGGAAAAGCTTACCTTAGACCCCAACTTTTATAATGACACCAAGGAATCCCAGAAGGTACTCAAGGAAATAAATCTCCTTAAGAGTAAGGTTGCAAAATATAAGAGCGTTTACTCTACCTGGGAGGATTTAACCTCTCTTTGTGAGCTTGGCGACGAAATGGAGGACTTATCTGTCCTCGAGGAGCTTGCAGCAGGAATTGAGGCTTTTGAAAAATCCCTTGAGGATCTGCGTCTTGAAACCCTTCTCTCCGGTCCCTATGACAGAAACAATGCACTTATGACAATCCATGCAGGTGCAGGCGGAACCGAAGCACACGACTGGGCGGAAATGCTCCTTCGTATGTATGAACACTGGGCTGAACGCAAAGGTTTCACAGTTAAACTTCTTGACTGTCTCGACGGAGAAGAAGCCGGTGTAAAGAGTGCAACCCTTTCCATTGAAGGCGAAAACGCTTACGGCTATGCCAAGGCCGAAAACGGAGTTCACCGCTTGGTTCGTATCTCCCCCTTTGACTCTGCCAGCCGTCGTCATACCTCATTTGCTTCCTGCGAAGTAATCCCAGAAATAGATGAGGACTTGAACGTAGAAATCAATCCTGATGACTTAAGAGTTGACACCTATCGATCCAGCGGTGCAGGCGGTCAGCACGTTAATAAAACCGAATCTGCAATAAGAATAACCCATATTCCCACGGGTATCGTTGTCTCTTGTCAGAACGAGCGAAGCCAGATTCAGAACAGAGAAACAGCAATGAAAATGCTCAAATCCAAGCTTGTTGAAATTGCAGAGCGTGAGCATTATGAGAAAATTTCAGACATTAAGGGTGTGCAGAAGGATAATGCCTGGGGTAGCCAGATTCGTTCCTACGTTTTCTGTCCCTACACTATGGTAAAGGACCACAGAACCAACTTCGAAGTTGGTAATATTGATGCCGTAATGGACGGAGAAATTGACGGATTCATCAACGAATACTTAAAGGCTGCAAACCTCGGCACACTGTAAAAGAAAGGAGGCTCTCCGTATGGAAAAATGGGATATACTGAATTCTGCCGGAGAACCTACCGGAGAAACAGTAGTAAGATCGGCCAACGCATTAAAGGAAGGCCAGTATCACCTGGTGGTGCATATCTGGGTTATAAACGATAAGAAGAAAACACTCATTCAAAAGCGAAGTGATACGGTGAATATTCTCCCGGGCATTTGGGCAACCACAAGCGGATCTGCTTTAAGCGGAGAAACGGAATTGGATGCCGCTAAGAGAGAGCTTTCCGAAGAGCTTGGGATTAAATCCGGCGACGAGGAGCTGATACTTATAAAGAAGTATCGAGGCAGAAACAACTTCGTTTACGTTTATGCCGTACATAAAAATGTAGGAATCTCTGAAATCACAATGCAGGCGGAAGAGGTTCAGGCAGTAAAGTGGGTCACTTCTGATGAACTTTCGGATATGGTACATAAAAAGCAGTTTCATCACTATAACTATATGGCTGAGCTTTATGAATATATGAATAAATAAACGGTTGGGTGTTCCCCAACCGTTTTTCTGTTGACCGTTCTCTTTTTTCGTGCTATACTGTTTTCAGAGGTTGACTCATTTTTATATCTGAAGCAGCATTTTTGCTGTGAGGTAGGTAGGAGTCAGCCTCTTTTCTCATTTATGACACCTTGACTTTTAATCAAGTGCTCTTTCTTGACAAATTTAAATAAATCTGCTACAGTATATGTAGTAGTTGAAATGTTTTTTGTGGAGCCGCCGCTACGAGTTTTCTCGAAAGTGCGTCCTCCAACATTATCAGCTACTTTTTTCATTTCCGCCAAATAAAAAATCCCCTTATCGGGGATTTTTTATTTAATCAAGTTCTTTTTTTCCTGTATAAAGTTCGTAATAGCGTCCCTTTAATTTGAGAAGCTCGTCGTGAGTTCCCTCTTCCATAATTTCGCCCTTTTCAAGAACAATAATTTTATCCGCATTTCTTACGGTGGAAAGACGGTGAGCAATTACAAAGGTGGTACGCTCCTTCATAAGGCGATCCATACCGTGCTCGATGTGCATTTCCGTACGGGTGTCGACGGAGCTTGTCGCCTCGTCAAGCACTAAAATCGGAGCCTTACTTATTGCCGCACGGGCAATGTTAAGTAGCTGCCTCTGACCCTGGGAAAGGTTTTGACCATCTCCCATAATTTCCGTTTCGTAACCCTTTGAAAGCCTCATAATAAAGCTGTGGGCACTGGCGGTTTTTGCCGCTGCAATAACATCTTCATCCGTGGCATCAAGTCTGCCATATCGGATATTTTCCATAATTGTACCGGAGAAAAGATGGGTATCCTGAAGCACCATGGCAATGTTTTCACGAAGGGATTCCCTCGTATATCCCTTAATCGGTACACCGTCAATGGTTATCTCTCCGCTTCCCACATCGTAAAATCTGTTGATAAGATTTGTGATGGTTGTCTTTCCCGCACCGGTTGACCCTACAAAGGCAACCTTTTCACCGGGACGTGCCACAACGGAAAGATTTTTAAGGATAAGCCTTTCTTCCGTGTAGCCGAAGTTTACGTTTTTAAGGATAACCTCGCCCTTTATTTCGCCCATTTCTACTGCATCAGTACTGTCTGCTATCTCCGGAGAGGTATCCATAACCTTAAACACACGCTCCGCACCGGCAAGAGCGGAGAACACATTACTCATTTGCATGGAGATCATATTAATAGGCTGGGCAAACTGCCTGGAATAGTTGGCAAATACCGTAAGTGCACCGGGGGTGAATCCGCTTGTTATCATCATAATACCGCCGATTCCCACAGTAATGGCATAGGTAATCTGGCTTGTATTTCCCATAACGGGCCCCATAATACCGCCGTAAAACTGAGCTTTAAACTGAGTGTCACGAAGATCATTGTTGAGAAGCAAAAACTCATCCTCGCATACGCTTTCGTGGTTAAACACCTTAACAACCTTCTGACCTGTTACGCTTTCCTCAATATAACCGTTAACCGCACCCAATGATGCCTGCTGACCTTTGTAGAAGCGACGGCCTCTTTTAGATATTGCCGCTCCGCCGAAAACAAAGATTGGCACAAATAAAACGGTAACCATTGTAAGTACCCAGTTGGTTGTTATCATGAATACAAATGTACCAACAAGGGAGATAGAGCCTGAAATAAGCGATACAAGAGAGTTGTCAAGCATCATACCGATGTTGTCAACGTCGTTGGTAAAACGGCTCATAACGTCGCCTGTACTCTCGTTGTCAAAATACTTTAACGGGAGGGACTGAAGCTTTGCAAAAAGCTCGTTTCTTATCCTCTCCAAAGAGCCTTGGGTGATGGAAAGCATAAGTCTCGACTGAAAATATCCGGATAAAGCACCCACAAGATAAATTGTAAGAAGAATAACAATTCCCGCTATCATGTAGGTTAATACCTCGTAAAGCCTGCCTTCGGCAAAGATTCCCGAAAGAAACTCCGTTTTGGTAAGCGAGGTAATAATTTTGTCTGCAAACTCCTCAAGAGCACTTACTTCAACCTCTGCATCAGGCGATGCCGTAAGGGCAATTTTGTCTATTATGGGAGCCAGCATGAATGAACCGAAAAGTGCTGTCAACGTATGAGTAACCATAAGAAGCATAACAAGTGCAAGCTTGAACTTATAGCTTGCCATATACTTCCAGAGTCTCTTAACTGTTTTACTTGTATCCTTAGGCTTTCCTCCGAGACCTCTCGCCATAGGTCCACCTCTGCCCGGGCCACCCGGTCCTCTTCCCTGAGCACCCGTAGCCATATTATTATGGCCGGTGTTATACTGCTTTTTAAGTTCGTCAATATTTCTTGCCATGACTCACACCTCCTTCCCCGACATCTGCGAGGTATAAATTTCCTTATATTCCTCGTTGGATGAAAGAAGCTCGTCATGAGTTCCGACACCGGTAATCACGCCGTCGTCCATAACAATTATTTTATCAGCTTCCATAACAGAAGAAATTCTCTGTGCAATAATAATTTTGGTAGAATCCGGAATTTCTGCCTTAAGTGCCGCCCTTATCTTTGCCTCAGTCGCCGTATCAACAGCACTGGTGGAATCATCGAGTATCAAAATTTTCGGCTTTTTTATTAAAGCTCTTGCAATGCAAAGTCTCTGTTTCTGACCTCCGGATACGTTCACACCGCCCTGCTCAAGCTCCTTTTCATAGCCTTCAGAGGAAGCTTCGATAAATCCTCTGGCCTGAGCACTTTCACTTGCCTTTACAATATCTTCATCGGTGGCGTTTTCATCGCCCCATAATAAATTATCACGAATAGTACCCGAGAATAAAATGTTTTTCTGAAGCACCATACCAACGCCGTCTCGTAAGTTTTTAAGACTGTATTCCGATACCGGCACACCGTCAACCAAAACTTCTCCCTCATCGGGATCGTACAGTCTCGGAATCATGGAAACCAACGTGGTTTTACCGCAGCCGGTGGAACCGATTATACCCACCGTCTCCCCTGCTTCTATTTTCACATTGATGTTTTTAAGCACTTCGTCGGGACTGTCCTTGTAATAGCGGAAGGACATATCACGAAATTCCACTTCTCCACGTGTAACTTTAAGTTCGGGATATTTTGCATCATCGTCAGTAATATCCGACTTTTCATCCAGAACCTCTTTTATTCTTCTTGCGGAAGCAAGAGCACGGGATGAATGCATAAGCATCATTGTTACCATCATTAATGATGATAAAATCTGAGTAACGTATGTAATAAAGGAAGAAAGGTCGCCTATAGGCATGGGAAAATCCACATCAAGCACCATTTTTCCGCCAAACCACAAAACTGCAATGGTAGTAAAGTTCATAAATATGGTCATTACGGGGCCCATAAAAATCATAACTTTAACTGCAGACATATTCGCTTCCTTAAGATCGGCATTGGCGTTTCCAAACTTTTCGATTTCATGCTGTTCACGGACAAAGGATTTTACAACACGGACATTTGTGATATTCTCCTGCACCGTTGAGTTAAGCTTATCTACCTTGACCTGCATTTTTCCGAATCTGGGAAAACCTGTTCTTATGATGAATATAACAGAAACAAGCATAAGAGGAATTGTAACAGCTAAAACCACCGCAAGAGATGGCTTTAACCTTATTGCCATAATAAGTGCACCGATAAGCATACCGGGCGAACGAAGGAACATACGAAGCAGCATATTCACAAAGTTCTGCACCTGGGTTACGTCGTTGGTAAGACGGGTAACAAGGGAGCCGGTTGAAAATTTGTCAATATTGGCAAAGGAAAAGCCCTGTACCCTTTTATAAATATCCTGTCTCAAATCTGCCGCAAAATTAACCGACGCCTTTGCTCCGAAATATGCACCGCCGACACCGCCTGCCATCATAATGAGGGCAAGACCAATCATACAAAGTGACATTTCAATGGAAAAGCCTATACCCTTTGCAACGCTTTCATTGATAATTCCGGCAAGAAAGCGAGGCATAAAAACTTCGCCGATAACCTCGATAATCATACAAAGAGGTCCCAAGATGAAATACAATAGATACGGTTTTATGTATTTAGTCCACCGTTTCATTTAATCTGTCCTTTCTCTTTTAGATTTTCTTTCATTTTTTTAAGTGTTTCGATAAATGCAACAAGCTCATCCTCCGTTACTCCCGTAACCATATCCTTGTCGATGGAGTCGAAAATTTCCCGTGAACGCATAACGACGTTTCTGCCCTTTTCTGTGATTGTAACATCGTTGTATCTTGCATCCTTGTCGGAGGTTTTTCTCTGGATATACCCTCCCTCTATAAGTTTCTTAACAGAAACTGCTGCAGCCGCAGGCGTTATGGAAAGAGACTCTGCCAATTCTTTCTGCGAAACCGCCTTTCCGAAACGGTAAAGATGCATAAGCATAACGTGCTGACTTCTGTGAAGCTTAATTTCTTCAAGCCTCTTTTCAACAACCTTTTTGTGCAAACGGTCCGTGCACATAAAAAGCCCCACCGCCTCGTGATAGAGACTTTTTTCCTTTGTATTTTTCTCCATAGGTCACCTCCTGAAATAAATAGAAGACAGTTAAAGCGTTAATAATTAACACCTTAACCGTTAACTATTTAATTATATTATAATGCGGTGCTTTTGTCAATAGAAAAAGGAGCTTTTTCACCCCTCCCTCACATATGTCATTCTTCCATCGGAGATTTTCCAGTCAGAGACGAAAATCTCCGATGGAAGAATCTCACTTCTTGACAAATTCAAATAAATCTGCTACAGTATATGCAGAGGTTAGATTTTTCGATGTGTATTCTGAAGTCGGATTTGTTCCGGCTTTAAGGACACCTGAAATGTCAACCTCATTTTTTATTTCCCACCTTGCATTTCACACTTAAAAAACGCCCGCTTCCGGGCGTTTTTTTATCTCCTGTAGCACATACAATCCTTTGAATGTCCGTTTATTATCCCCATGGACTGCAGATAGGAATATATAATGGTAGAGCCCACAAAGCTCATCCCTCGCTTTTTAAGGTCCGCCGATATGGCATCTGAAAGCGGCGATGTTGTCCTTTCCGTAAACTCCTCATTAATAATTTCGGGTGCAAAGCTTCTCAAATATCCGTAAAAGGAGCCCTTCTCCTTCACGATTTCCTTAAATATCCTGCTGTTTTTTATTGCCGCCTTAATTTTAAGACGGTTTCTTATTATGAGGGGATTTTCCATAAGCTCCGCAATTTTTTCTTCGCCATAGGCACTTACCTTATCAATGTCAAAATTGTCAAACGCCGCCCTGAAATATTCCCTTTTGTTAAGGATACATTCCCAGGAAAGCCCCGCCTGAAAGGATTCCAAAATTAAAAGTTCATAAAGCCTTCCATCCTCCGTCAGAAGCCTTCCCCATTCCTCATCGTGATATTTAATGTATTTTTCATTTTTAAGATTAACCCAGCTGCACCTTTTACACATAAGCACCGCTCCTTAAAGAAAAGGGAAAAGCTGTGCTTTTCCCTTTTATCCGTACCGTCGTAAAAAATTGCTTTGTTGCAATTCCTAAGAAAACCCTCTTCGGGTTTTCTTTTTTTATTAATCAGCCTCGCTAAAAACCTTTTCGGCTTTTAACGACACCTTTCGCTGATTTAAATGCTCCGCAAAAAATCAGCACGGTGTCCACGCTCGCTGATTCTTCAGTAAAAAAATTGCTTTGTTGCAATTTTTTTACTTTCGCCAGAATCCCTTATCCTTCTTTATGCCTGCATAATTTTTATCGCCGGTCATTTCGGCAAATTCTAAAAGCTTCGCCTTCTGTTCCTTGCTTAAGTTTTTGGGCGTATCAACGATAATCGTTACATATTCGTCGCCCTTCTGAGGGTTATGAAGCTTCTGAATTCCCTTTTCCTTAAGACGGAAAATGGAATTTGACTGTGTTCCCTCCGGGATGGTAAATTCCACATCGCCGTGAATTGTGGGAACCTGACAGGTTGCACCAAGGGCCGCCTCCGTTATGCTGATGTGCTTTTCAACATAAACATCAAAGCCCTTTCTCTTAAAGGTTTTGTCGGGAGTAATTGCAACGGTTACAAGTAAATCGCCGTTGGGACCTCCACGAAGGCCGCATTCGCCCTCGCCTGACACGCTCATCGTCTGTCCGTGATCGATACCGGCCGGAATATTAACCTCAACTGTCTTCGTTCTTCTTACGCTTCCTCTTCCACGACAGCTTTCGCAGGGAGTTTTTATAATCTTACCGCTACCAGAGCAGCTCTGACAGGTTGTAACCGTGGAGAAAAAGCCACCCATGGTGTTTCTCACCTGACCTGTACCGTGACAAACCGAGCATGTTTCAGCAGTAGTTCCCGCCTTAGCACCGGAACCTCCGCAAGTGTCGCACTTTTCGCTTCTGTAAACCTCTATTGTCTTCTTACAGCCGAAAGCCGCCTCGGAAAACGTAAGGTTTATCTGCTTATTCAAATCGTTTCCGCGTACAGGGCCGTTTCTTCTCTGACCGCCGCCACCGAAAAAGCTTCCGAAAATGTCACCAAGGTCAACATCAAAGCCTCCGAAGCCGCCGTTAAAGCCACCTCCGTATCCGCCGCCCTGAGTCTGATCAAAGGCCGCGTGACCGAAACGGTCGTACTTTGCCTTCTTATCCGCATCGGATAAAACCTCATATGCCTCGTTTACTTCCTTAAACTTAACTGCCGCACTCTCAGGATCGTCCTTATTCAAATCGGGGTGGTACTTTTTCGCAAGTGAACGGTACGCCTTTTTAATTTCTTCGTCCGTCGCTCCCTTGGAAACGCCCAGCACCTCGTAATAATCTCTTTTATCTGCCATAAATATAGTCCTTTCGCATTAAATGCAATATCTATGTAAACAGTATATGCCGGACGGCGCTTACCGTCCGGCTTAAATCTATTAGTTTACGTCTGTAAAGTCAGCGTCCTGTGCACCTGCGGGGCCTTCCTGACCTGCACCAGCATTACCCTGAGCCTGCTGCTGTGCAGCTGCTTCCTGGTATACTCTCTGACCAATCTGGCTCATCTTCTGCATAAGAGCATCGCTTGCAGCTTTGATTGCCTCAGTATCTGTGCCCTTAAGAGATTCCTTAACCTTGTCAGCTTCTGCCTTAAGGTCGTTCTTTTCGTCCTCAGACATCTTGTCGCCCATATCTGTTATGAGCTTTTCTGACTGATAAACCATCTGGTCTGCTGAGTTTCTTATATCAACCTCTTCCTTACGCTTCTTATCCTCAGCAGCATACTGCTCTGCTTCCTTAACAGCCTTATTAATCTCGTCCTCGGAAAGATTTGTAGATGCAGTGATTGTGATATTCTGCTCATTACCTGTTCCTAAATCCTTTGCAGATACGTGAACGATACCGTTAGCGTCAATATCGAATGTAACTTCGATCTGGGGGATTCCTCTGGGAGCGGGAGCAATGCCTGAAAGCTGGAAGTTACCCAATGTCTTATTATACTGTGCCATTTCTCTTTCACCCTGAAGAACGTGAACGTCAACAGAGGGCTGATTATCTGCAGCTGTGGAGAAAATCTGGCTCTTCTTTGTGGGGATTGTGGTGTTTCTTTCAATAATCTTTGTAAATACTCCGCCCATGGTTTCGATACCGAGTGAAAGAGGAGTTACGTCAAGAAGTACTAAATCGTCAACGTCACCGGAAAGTACGCCACCCTGGATTGCGGCACCCATAGCAACACATTCGTCTGGGTTGATTTCCTTACTGATTTTGGATCCAACAAGCTTTTCAACAGCTTCGCATACGGCAGGGATTCTTGTGGAACCGCCAACCATAAGTACCTTCTTTATGTCGCTTGTGGAAAGACCTGCATCGGATAATGCCTTCTTAACGGGAACCATTGTTTCTTCAACAAGGTCAGCTGTAAGTTCATTAAACTTTGCTCTGGTTAATGTCATATCAAGATGTAAGGGGCCTTCTGCACCTGCAGAAATATAGGGAAGATTGATGGATGCGCTTGTAACGGAAGAAAGCTCGCACTTAGCCTTTTCAGCCGCTTCCTTAAGACGCTGAGAAGCCATCTTGTCGTTTCTTAAGTCAATGCCGTTGTCCTTCTTGAATTCCGATGCGATATAGTCGATGATTCTGTTATCGAAGTCGTCACCGCCAAGTCTGTTGTTACCGCAGGTGGCCATAACCTCGAATACGCCGTCGGAAATGTCAAGGATGGATACGTCGAATGTACCGCCACCTAAGTCAAATACCATAATCTTACCGTCAGGATCCTTGTCTGCGCCGAAAGCAAGAGCTGCAGCTGTGGGCTCGTTTATAATTCTCTGAACATCAAGACCTGCAATCTTACCTGCATCCTTTGTTGCCTGTCTCTGAGCGTCTGTGAAGTATGCGGGAACTGTGATAACAGCCTGTGTTACAGTTTCGCCCAAATAGCTTTCAGCGTCTGCTTTAAGCTTACCTAAAATCATAGCGGAAATTTCCTGAGGAGTGTAATTCTTTCCGTCAATGTCCACCTTGTAGGAAGAACCCATTTCTCTCTTGATGGAGATTATTGTTCTGTCGGGGTTGGATACAGCCTGACGCTTTGCAACCTGACCAACAAGTCTCTCACCATTCTTTGTGAAACCAACAACAGAGGGAGTTGTTCTCATACCCTCAGCGTTAGCGATAACCACTGCGCTTCCGCCTTCTAAAACGGCTACGCAGGAGTTTGTTGTACCTAAGTCTATACCGATAATCTTTGCCATAATATATTCCTCCAATTAAATTAGTTTGCTACTTTTACTACTGAATGTCTTATTACTCTGTCGCCGGTTTTGAATCCCTTTTGGAATTCTTCAACGATTACGCCTTCTCCTGCATTCTCGTCCTCAACGTGCATAACAGCGTTGTGAAGCTCGGGGTTAAACTCCTCGCCCACAGCGTCTATCGCCGTAACTCCGAGAGAAGTAAGGATGTCAGCCATCTGCTTTTTCATAAGGTCAACGCCCTCGGAAAATGCTTTCCATTCGCCGGATGCGTCAGTTGGCTTAACCTTTATTGCCTTTTCAATATTATCGAAAAGAGGCAAAAATGCAGCAACCGTATCGGCCTTTGCCATTTCATATAAGCTTTCCTTTTCCTTGGCTGTCCTTTTTCTGTAGTTTTCATACTCTGCAGTAATTCGGAGTATCTTGTCAGAAAGCTCCGCTATCTTTTTCTCGTTTTCGTCAACTAAAACTTCTTCTGTCACTTCTTCAACTGTCGACTCCTCTGCTGTAACTTCCTCAGCCTTTGCTTCTTCAGCTACTTCCTTTTCTATATCATCCTTTTTCTTCGTCACTTTTTTCATCCCTTTCTGTAGAGAGCCTTGCATCTTCTGACTTATCACGGCTCAAGTATGTGTCTTAATATATTATCCATCGCTTCTGCCATATATTCAAGTGTTGACATAACACGGGAATAATCCATTCTTGCCGGGCCGATAATTCCTATTGACCCCTTCATATTGTCTGATGCACTGTAGGATTTCACCACCAGTGAACAGTCGGAAAGTGCCGATATTCCTGTTTCCCTTCCGATTACCGTAAGGCACGAATCCTCCTCTGATGCATCGCGGACAAGTAGCTTTAAATTTTCATCGTCATCCACAAAATCTAGCAGAGCCCTTGCCTTATCCACATCGTGATATTCTCTGTAACGGAAAATGTTTGAGGCACCGTCTGTGAAAACCTCTCCGTCATTTCCGGAAAGTGCCGATGTGATAAACTCGGAAAGAGCAGGTGTAAGATTTGGCCAGAAACGTGAAACCTCACGGAATACCGCCGCATTAAAGTCCATCTCATCGGGAGTTTTCATCGCCAGAAGCTCCGTTATAATTCCGCTTAAACGGTCTGCAAACTCCTGATTTATCTCCATGGGAGCTTTTATTTTCTTATCCTTTATAACGTCTCCTGTTGCAACCAAAACAGCCAGCACTAATCCTTCCTGCACAACGATAAGCTTTAAGCTCTTAAGACGAAGCCTTACAGTAGAAGGCGTAATTACAAAGGATGTGTAATTGGTGATTGCAGAAAGCGTTTCTCCCGCTCTTTTTGCAATTCCCGAAAGCTCTCTTGCTTTTGTCTCCATTCTGTGTGCCAGGTCATCCATCTCCGACAATGTAAGACGGTATTTTTCCATCAGTATATCCACATATAAGCGGTAACCAAGATATGATGGAATTCTTCCTGCCGAGGTGTGGGGTTTTTCCAAGTACCCCGCCTCCTCCAAAAACGCCATTTCGTTTCTTATGGTAGCAGATGAACAATCCTTAAGTATATTTTTCTGAATTGTTGATGAGCCGATGGGTTCTGCCGTTTCAATGTATCCGTCAATAATGGCCTTTAATATTTTAAGCCTTCTTTCGGACAAATCCATTTATCTCACCAACCCCTCATTTTTTATTTTTAGCACTCTACCCAAGAGAGTGCTAAAAATGTTATACCACTTTTATCCTCATTTGTCAAGGGGTATATTGAATTTTTTAAAATTATAAAGGACACTTCATTCAGAAGTGCCCTTTATAATTATTCTCCCATTTCTAGATAAGTATTGATAATTAATTTTTTCAAAAAATACTAGTAAATATGCATAAAAACATTTTATGACTACAGAAAAATATACGATTAAGTATAAATATTTTTCTGTGGAGGTTATAAAATGGCAAAGTTAAAGGATTTAAAAGATTTAGTTCAAAATGTCAATTTGACAGAAGAACAGATTGCAGAACTTCTCACTATCATTATTGATATGAAGAAGAAAAATGACAATGCTGAAAAAGGTAAGGTCGTGTTACCACCCGAATTAGTGGCATTATTAGAAAAATGCACTATAAACAGAGGTGAAGAATTAGTTTGTCCTTTATGTGGTAGCACTTCTGTAAATAAAAATGGTAAAAAAGATGGTAGACAAAGATACTTATGCAAGTCTTGTGTTAAAACTTTTGGAGATACTTATGGAACTTTGCTTTATCATTCAAAATTAACAGTAAAGCAATGGATTGAGTTTTTGACCTTAACCCTTTATAATGCAAGTCTAAACAGAATTAAAAAGGATATGGGTATCAACCTCGCAACTGCTTGGTACAACAGACACAAGGTATGCTCTCTTATAATGCAGTTAGAAGGCGAACAAGATAGTTTTCCCTCTATTGTTGAAGGTGACGAGTTCTTTATTCCGCTGTCTTTCATTGGTGAGAGAAACAAGGCTTTCTTCATTGAAGAATTGAAAAGAATGCCACGTCACCATCGTAACAGAGCAGCAAAGTTTGAATATATTGAACAGGCTGGCTATGAAGTTGCAGAGGTTGAAGATATGGATGGCTTTTACGATGATGAAACTATCCCCTCTAATCTTTCAGTATCAAAGGAATTGAATGGTCTTGATAAGGAAGAAAAGAGAAAAAGAGGTATCAGCAACGAACAGGTTTGTGTTATTACTGCTGTGGATAAATTACAGAATGCTTATCTCGCGCCTACTTGCTTGGGTAAGATTGAACCTAAACATTTAGAACAGCATTTGAGTGGCAAGTTTGCTGAAGATAGTATTCTTGTTACTGATAGTTTGAGAGCATACAGAACATTTGCTAATAACAACAAGATACATTTAAGACAGATACCTTCAGGCAGACATACTTCTGGTCCATTCAATTTAGGTAAGGTTAATTCCTATCATTCCAAAATGACTGACTTTTTTGACAGATACAAAGAAGTTGGCTCAAAGTATTTAGACCACTACCTCGCTTTGTTTAGGTGGCAAGAAAAAGGGTTCAATTCCAGAACAGCAGACAGAGTTAATATGTTACTTGATATGCTGACAAAAGGTGTACCCGAAAAAGTGGAATTCCAAAAATTGAAATATAGACCTTTTCCTTTTGATACTAAAAATATTGTGAGGGTAGAGACAATTTCCGCATAATGTGGTATAATTATATTGAAAATTGGAACATTTTTCTAATTTTTCAGTCTATATGAGTAGAAAGAGTTAGACAAACTTGAATTTGAAGGTGAATCATAAAACAACGCTATGCTTCTTGAAGAAGTAATAGAAAGAGGAGAATTTTGGATAATGAAAAAAAATATAAAAATATTTATTATTTTATCTCTCATTTGCTGTATTGGTGTCTTATGTTATTTATTAACCACTAATTTTGAGAGTAGTAAAAAAGTATCTGTGCACAAAGAAATAGGAAACGAATTGCAAGATGATATAAGTGCTATGTTGTGTTATAGCGAAGGTCATTCAGAAATTGCAAAAAGCGAAACCTTTTTTTACACAAAAGATTACCTAAATAAATCTGAAAATCAATATTATTTAGGTGTTTCACACGTTTTCCCTGATGAAATAATTACAGAAAGATTTGCGATTCCTTTAGGATATAAAAATAGTAAGGAAATGGCATCTAATTTAGGACAAATTCTTGATTATACTAATTATGAGAAAGCAGAAATACTAATTTTAAATGATTGGTATAATGAAAATAAGAAAATTATTGTTGCTTATATTATAGATAATGATTTGAAAACAGTTGAATTTTCAGTTGAAGACGAAGCTTATTTAGGAACATATGTAGATAATAGCACAATTTATACTTTGATAAATTCAAAGAACCAATTGATAATTTCTTCTATTGACACGGCAAATAACAATAATGAAATAACAACTGTTTCTTATTCAGGACTTGTTCGAGATAGAGCAGATTTGTCAGGCTCATATACCCTTATAAAAAACAGTATTTTATATTTGGGCGAAGCTACATACGATACAAAAAGTGATACAGTCTTTTCTACAATTTCTATGCTTAATTTAGCTAATAATGAAACTTATAGTATTACATTTGAAAATGAATGGATTTATAATCTTTTGCATAATGATAATGAAATAGTTGCATTGATGGGTGCTGGAAAAGATGATATAGGATATTATCAAGATATAGTGTGCAATATTATTGATTTAAATTTAGATGCTATATCTACTCATTCGATTATGGGACTACCTGATAATATTGATACAGTGAATTTTGCAGATAGAAGTCAAATATATAATGGGATACTTTACACAATAATAAACGGAACAACTTTAGGGAAAAATCATCTACTTGCTTATAACATAAAAGAAAAAGAAATTATTTTTCAAGCTGAACTTGAAACAAAAATGGTAAATAAATATTTATTTGATTGGAATTTTTATATTTATAGCAATAATAATTATTACGAAATACCCTAATTGTTGAAGTAGAAAAGAAAGCCAAGGGAATTTATATGAAGTGTAAATGAAGCATTAATAAAGCGAGATTGTGAAAAATAAATTCCAATTTGTTGAACTAAATACATATATGATATGGTGCATACTATAAATGTATCAATATTTCTGTATGCACCTTTTTGTATACTTTTACACATCAATACTTATCTAGAAATGGGAGTAATTATTTAATTATTCCGTCGATAATGCCGTAAGCAACAGCCTCTTCTGCATTTAAAATATAATCACGTTCAGTATCACGTGTTATATCCTCCATGGTTTTCCCTGTGTTTTCGGCAAGGATACCGTTTAAGAGTCTCTTTGTCTTAAGCATATCCTTCGTGTGAATATCCATATTGGTTGCCTGACCGCCGACACCGCCAAGTACCTGATGGATTAAAATTTTTCCATTCTTCATGGAATAACGCTTGCCCTTAGCTCCGCCTGAAAGAAGCACCGCCCCCATGGAAGCGGCAAGTCCCGCACAGATTGTGGTAACAGGGCTTTTTATTGACTGCATGGTATCATAAATAGCAAGACCGGCAGATACCGAACCACCGGGGGAATTTATATACATCTTAATTTCCTCACCGGGAGCAATACTGTCAAGATATAAAAGCTGCGAAACAATGGATGCAGACAAGTCATCGTCAACCTCTGAAAAAAGAAATATCTTTCTTTCCTTCAAAAGTTCAGAATAGCAATTTGTTTTTGCCAGCGAGCCATCCTTGCTCTCTTTTAATATAATGGGATCAATTATCATAAGTCTTATCCTTTCCCGCCTCAGGCGTCTTTCTCTGTTTTTGAAAAGTAGTATATCACAAAAACCAAAACAATGCAAGTAAAAGAATTTTCTTTTTTTGGACAAATTTTGTTAGTAAGAATTTATCTTTCAATCGAATTATGTCATTCTTCCGTGCACAAAAGGCTTTTTGCCTTTTGCTGTCGACTTACTTCGGGCAGTGCACAAAAGGCTTTTCGCCTTTTGCTGTCGACTTACTCCGGGCAGTGCACAAAACCCTCTTCGGGTTTTGATTTTTTGTTTCGCTCACTAAAACGCTTTTCGCGTTTTACTGTCGACTTACAGCAATTTAAATGCTCCGCAAAAAATTGCTACGTCGACCACGTTCGCAAAACTTCGTTCCGTAAATTGCTTTGTTGCAATTTACTGCACTCATTTCTTTATGGAAATTTTCCAGAAAGCTTTTCGCTTTCTGCTTTTTTTGTTTCACTCGCTAAAAGGCTTTTCGCCTTTTTCCACCCATTTACGCCAAGTAAATGCTCCGCAAAACTTGGCTACATCGGTGACGCTCGCAAAACTATCGTATAAAAATTTCTTTATGGAAATTTTTATACTAAAAACCAGCTATATGCTTCCACATAAACACCCGTTGGGCTTATTTTCGGAATAACAATGTTTTTCTTCGCAGCAACCTCTGTAGTTTTGAAATAAATTCCCACAAGCGGAGCACTTTCCGCCATAGCTTTACCAAACTTCTTTGCCTCAGAAAGAAGGCTTTCACCTTCAGCCGCCGCAAGTGCCGCAATTCTCATATCCATAACTCCGCCGGAATAACCAAATACATTGGCACTTCCGCCGCTACCTATAAGAAAAGCAAAATTAGCAGCATTTCCTATGGTACATCCTCCAATAAAAGCATCATAATTACCCGATGTAAGTCTTTCCTTATAGCTTGAATATGATAAAATTTCCACATCCGCAGAAATTCCGTAATTAAGCAACCAATGGCTAAGGAAATTAGCAATACCGACACGGACAGAATCATCTTCATTTACTATTATGCTGAATTTTAAACTTTTTCCGTCTTTTTCATAAACGCCGGCTCCGCCCATTTTCCATCCGTCTCTCGTGAGTATATCCGAAACCTCTCCTATATCCGTCTCGTCAGTCTCAAATGCGTAAAAATACGCCGCCGGATTTACAGGAGTAGAAGCAGCTGTTTCCACCTCTTCAAATTCATCCGCCAATGAAGCCTTTCTGCAGGCGGCAAAAATTGCTCTTCTTGCCGATTCCTCCGAGAAAAGATTTCCTGCCGAATTAAATCCGAGAAATTCAAATCTGTTGCTTTTACCTTTGTAAATCTTAATTCCTTTTCCCGACTTATCAGCAGTATTATCAGGATTTATGAGTATGTCGGTTTCTCCCGATAAAAAGCTGGTTTCAGCTTTTATATCCGTATTCATATACAAAACTTCAATTTCATCTATATACGGACGCCCCAAATGATATGAGCTGTTTTTTTCACACACCAGAGAAGTATAGCCAACATCCTCCTTGCGGCAGATAAACTGGCCTGTTCCGTTTGGCATATCCATTTTTCCGGGAGAACCATCCTTTATTATTGGAAACGTAAGCATTGATGCAAAATTAGCTTCAGGATTGTAAAGTTCTATCACAATTTCTCCCGAATCTGATATTTCTGCATTTTTAATATTTCTGACACAGCCGGAAAAACTTCCTCCATTGTATCTTATATAATCAATGGTATACTTAACGTCATAATTGGTAAGTGACGATCCGTCTGCAAAGGTGATACCGCCCTTTATTTTAAGTCTGGCCGTGAGATAATCATCAGACATGGAATACTCCGACACAAGATTTTTCTTTACGTTAAAATCATCATCCAAAGTAAAAAGACCATCATAAAAAAGATACAAAAGTTCTCTGCAGCTTTCATAGTTTGTGGCAAGGGGATTAAACGTGTCGGGTTTTCTTGAAGAAACCCTTATTTTTCCTCCCTGTATCATGTTCTCCGTTGATGTTTTTTCCGTCTCCGTTACATTTTCAGTAATTTCTTCTGTAACTTCCTTGCTGCAACCCACACAAAAAAGCATGGCGATAACAGTAATCATTGTAAAAATTTTTTTCATATCTTCATTTCCTTTATTCAAGCTCTATTATTGCACCCAACGATCCGAATTTCCCTTTTCCTGCTCTGCTGGAAAAATAAAGCTGATTGTTACAAACCGTGCATTCTCCTGCCAGGGAAATATTTTCGTCCTTAAGCCCCGCTTCAATAAGGGTGCGTCTCACTGCTTCCCATAAATCGGCCCGATAATGTATACCGTCGCCTTCTTCTTTTATAAATGACAAATCCCGGAAGCTTTCCGAAAACGCATCATATACATCTTTTTTAATTTGAAAACAGCACTTTCCGATGGATGGACCTATTGCTGCCAGAATATCTGCCGGGTCGCTTCCGTATTCATTCACCATCGCCTTAACAGCATTCAGCACTATTTTTTTCACAGTGCTCTTCCATCCTGAATGTATGGATGCACACACCTTTTTTTCTCTGTCATACAAAAGCACCGGCACACAATCGGCAGATGTGGAAAGAAGGGGGATTCCGCCTTTATCTGTAACGAGAGCATCACAGCCGACAGATACCTTTACAGGCTCTTTTAAAATAGCAACCTTACTGTCATGCACCTGATTTGTTCTGCTTAAGTTTTCTTCTGTAAATGAAAGAGCTGAGCATACGATGTTTACATTCTTTATAACAAATTCATCTCTGTCTCCCCTTAAAAAACCCAGATTTAAAGACGACAGATGTTCCTCTTCCGAAACCCCTCCGAGTCTCGTAGTGAAACAGTGTTTTACGCCCTCCTTTTCCAAAAGGGGACTTATAAGATATTCAAAATTTCCGCATTTTCTGTGTTCAAAACCAATTTTCATAGTTTCTCCTCTGGCTATCCGGCTTTCACCGGTTTTCGTGCAAAAGGCTGTTCGCCTTTTTTCTGCAGTTCTTTCGCAGTTATCGCACAAAACCCTATGCTTCGCTCCGGGCTTTCGTCGTCTGCGGAACCCGCCTTTCGGCACGTTCCTCGCTTGCCTATGCTTCGCTCCGCAAAACGCCTTATTGCGTTACTCCTGCACAAAAGGCTATTCGCCTTTTGATACTGATTTGTTTCACTCGCTAAAACCCTGTTCGGGTTTTAACACCGACTTCCGACAATTTTAATGCTCCGCAAAAAATTGTCACGTCTCCACGCTCGCAAAACTTCGCTCCGCAAAACGCCTTATTGCGTTTTGCTACGCTCAATCCACCTTATGCACTCCCTCAAGACCAATAAGGGAAGTGAAAATCTCCTCACTGCTCTTTCCCTGTCTGAGCTGCACCGTAAATAACAGCAAAACATTTTTATCATCTTCTGTTGCTGTAAAATCAATATTTTTAATTTCTGTACAGTAAATATGAATTACCGAAAGAATATTAGCCACAGTCTCCGTATTGTTGTCCGCAGCAACATGAATTACAGCAAACCCTTCACCGTTTCGCTTTGTCATTATGTATCCTAAAACTCTTAAAACGATAAGCATCATAAATGCCGCCGCAATAGCTCCGCCGTAATATCCGATTCCGATGGCAAGACCAACGCAAGCTATGGCCCAGAGTGTTGCCGCCGTGGTAAGACCACGTACTCTGTCGCCCTCTCTCAAAATCGTTCCGGCACCGAGAAAACCAATGCCTGATATAACCTGAGCGCCGAGACGTGCCACATCCGTAGAAAGTCCTTCCGTCACCATAAACGAACTTATCATCATTGTAAGGCAGGCTCCCATACACACAAGTATGTGGGTTCGAAGTCCCGCAGGTCTGTGTTTATGTTCTCGCTCTATGCCGATAATACCGCCAAGTATTCCGGCAAGTACCATCTTAAGCAGAATAATCCCCAGTTCTTCAAGATGAGCAATAGTAAACCAATCCATACTAACCCTCCAAAATTAAATAAAAAATGCACAGAATAATACACATATAAACTCATGCTACTTACTCTCTGCATTTTATTATACTATTATATTATGTAGAATTATACTATATTTTATCTCTGTTGTCAAGATTACATTTCAATTTCCAGGCAGACAGGATAGTGGTCAGAAAGAAGAATTCCATTTTCCTTATCATTCCATAAATTAACATTGTGCGTTTTCCCGGAAGTTTCCTTATCCGCAAAAATATAATCTATTTTAGAGGCTTCTTTTCTTTCTATATTCTGCGGAGACGCACTGTCTCGAAAACCGTGAAATGTAATTTCTATATGTTCAGTCAAATCCTTATATTCCCCTCCGTTATATTCCTTAAGGAAGGTTATGGTCTTTGAATCCGGCTGTGCATTGAAATCTCCCAAAATAAATGTGGGACAATCAATCTTATCTTTATACTCTTTTGCCATTCCGACAATCTGGCATATGCCTTTTATTCTTGCATCATCGCTTATATGGTCAAGATGTACGTTATATAAGCTTATAGGCTCATCCATATCCTTATGCTTTAATACTGCGTGAGGACATATTCTCGGATATTCGCTCTGAATCTCATATCTTGAAGCAGGAACATAGGGTGTCGGAGAAAGCCAGAAGCTTTCAAAAGCTAAAAGCTCCATGGAGTCCTTTCTGTATGCAACGGATAAGCCTTCACCTGTATAGTCAGATTGTCTTCCGTGACCCAGAATGATATAATCCTGAAGATAGTTTCTTAAAAATTCTCTTATGGGATCGGATATTTCCTGAAAGCAGATAACGTGAGGAGCTTCCTTTCTTATTTTTTCAAGTATCATACCTGCACGGTGAATAAAAGAATTAGCACCGTCCATAGGATGTGAGTACAAAGTTCTAATATTGAAGCTTACAATCTTCAGCTTGCTCATTTTAAGCCCTCCTCAAACAACAACATCAATTATATGTTTTTTGTTTTCTTTTGCATAACATCTGGTATAGTAACTTCCACCCTCTGTTTTTATGCAATACGATATCAAAAAATCAGAATTATCAACCATATAGCGGTTTCTTACATGCATGCATCCGTCATAGTAGTGCTCAGCAAGAGTTTCAATATCGTCCGCCATCTCAATAATACGACGGTATCTCTCTTTGTCGCACCTGCTGTAATAGCGTTCTTGTCCTTTACACGGAACTGCAACAACCAATTTTACCGATGCATATTTTTTTGCCTCAATCACAGTTTCTGCCGCAAGCATATCATAGCCTGCCGCACCGCCGGTTATAAATTCTGTAACGCCTCTGGCAATAAGCAAATCCACCGTCTTTTTTGTAAAATCCCTTACTGCTGCAAAATCCTTTGCCGGAATATCACGATGCCCTGTAAATGCACAAACAAGTCCGCTCATCTATGGAATTTAAATTCTGTTATGGTGTCATACACTTCGCCTTTTTTAAGCACAGGAGAAGGGAAATGACTGTATTCCATGGCATTGGGGAATACCTGCGTCTCTAAACAAAGACCGCCGTGAACTGGATATTTCGCTCCGTTTTTGCATACTCTTTCGGTCTGTATGCCATTACCTGTGTAAAGCTGTACAGCAGGTCTGTCTGTATAGGAGTCCATAACTATTCCTGTCTTATCTCCCGTAAGAGTTGAGAATTTGCGGAAACCAAAACCATCAAGTGCAAAGTTATGGTCATATCCGCCAAAAAGGTTAACCTGGGGATGATTTGACGCAAAACCGTCATACATCTTAATCCCTTCTCTGAAGTCAAATGCACCACCGGAAACGTCTTCTACAACGCCATAGGGCATGCACTCTTCGGTGTTGGGAGTATAGAAGCTTGACTGAATCATTAACGTATGGCCGTCAACAGTTCCCGAATCATGACCGTTTAAATTAAAATATGTGTGATTTGTCATGTTAAGAAGAGTGTCAGCGTTGGCCTTTCCTTCATAATGAATTTTAAGGCTGTTTTCTTTTGTAAGAGTATAAGTAACCTTTACCTTTACCTTTCCAGGGAAACCTTCATCTCCGTCCTCCGATGTAAGTGTAAGAATCAGCGAAGGCTCTGCCTTATCCACAGCCTTTCCTTCCCACACTCGCTTTCCGAATCCTCTGTTTCCTCCGTGAAGATTGTTATTTCCGTTGTTTTTTGCAAGGGTATACTTTTTTCCGCCCAGAGTAAATTCGCCCTTAGCGATACGATTGGAGTTTCTTCCGATCAAAGCACCGTAGCAACCGTTGTTCTCCATATACTCTTCCAAAGTATCACGACCGAGAACAACGTCAACTCCATCATAACAAAGAGTTCTTATAATCCCGCCATAGGTTATTATTTCCGCTGTAAGCCCTTTGCCGTTATCCATCTTAAAAAGGTAAACCTCATCGGGTCCGACTTTTCCGTAAAGTATTTTTTCAATCATTTTTATCTTCCTTTCCCTCTTAAAGTGATTTTATAAATGCTGCCAGCCTGTCCGCAATTCTCTCATGACCTCTGTCAGAGGGGTGAAGGCCGTCAGGCATATAAAGTTTCTGAATTTCAGGAATTTCGGGATTTATTCCGCTCAACTTAAATAAGTCAAGAAGCGGCAAAGAATAATATTCCGCTACCTCACGTAACGCTTCAACATATGTTTTCAAGGGATGATTAATCTCTCTGTTGGGGCTTCCCGCACCCAATGTATCCCCAAGTCTGTGAAGAGGAGTCATAATTATAATTGTAGCAAGAGGATATTTTTCTATAAGTCCTCGGAAAAGATAGTGGCATGCACCATAAAATGTATCCGGGGTTCTGTCCTTCATTTCTCCCAAAGGTGCATCGCCGTGTCCATAGTCATTGGTTCCGCCAAAAACCACGATAAAATCCGCATCCGCCATCGGAACATATCTTGTACAAAAATCCATTTCAAAGCTCTCAGGCTGTCCTTCAATATGTATTCTCTGCTTTGCGATTCTTGTTCCGCTTAATCCGTAATTATTAACCTCAGCGCCGTATTTTCTTCCGAAAACCGTTGTATACATATAGTCGTGTCCCGAAGAGCCCACACCCTGGGTTATCGAATCTCCGAGAAAATTAAAAATCTTACCTCTGATCTCCATAGTGTCCCTCCATATAGATTTATACCTTAATAATAGCACTATATTAAAAAAATTACAAGTATTTATTGCATTATCGGAAAAAATGTTTTATACTATAGAAGGAATATTTTCCGAAAGGACTGTTTTTATTGGTACATAAATTTTCATCATCCGTAAACATGATTATCGAAAAGGGTGCCGTTAAGAATAATAAAGAGCTTATCGCTTCTCTTGGAAGCAAAGCACTTATTGTTACAGGAAAAACTTCTGCTGAAAAAACCGGGGCACTTTCCGATGTGACAAATGCTCTTGAAGTTACAGGCATCCACTACGAAATATATTCCGGCGTGGAACCCAACCCCACATATAACAGTGTATTGGACGCCGCCGGAAAAGGAACAAAAGCAGGTTGTGACTTTGTAATCGGTATCGGCGGCGGAAGTCCGCTTGACGCTGCAAAAGCAATTGCCGCCGTTATGAAAAATCCCGACATATCAGAAGAAGATGCTTTTTCTGCAAAATACAAAAACGGTGCATACCCTATCGTTGCAATCGGCACTACTGCAGGCACGGGAAGCGAGGTTACTCCCTATGCAGTAATAACCGGAAACGACGGAAGAAAAAAAAGCATGCGTTCACCCCACCTTCTTCCGAAAGTTTCCTTAGGAGACATAACATATATTTCTCAAATGAGCGAAGCTCTTATTAAAAATACGGCACTTGATGCATGCTGTCATGCCTTTGAAAGTTATTTATGCAAAGCAGCAAACGACTTTACAAAAACCTTTGCTCTGCGTGCTATAAAGCTTTTAATTCCGGAATTTGAAACCATATCAGCTTACGGCACAGAAGGTCTTGACGACGAGGATTTTGAAAATCTCTACCTTGCGTCAATTTATGCAGGCTATGCTATTTCCGTAACCGGAACCGCAATGTGCCACACCCTAAGCTATTATTTGTCTGAAAAGAAAGGCATTCCCCACGGAAGGGCCTGTGCACTTTATCTTCCCGCATTTATCCTTCACAATATAAAATGGGCCCCAAAGGAATCGGCCGAGCTTTATGACGAAATATTGCGTACAGACGAGGAAATCAGAACTCTTGTCACGGACCTTACAGGCACTTGTGAGCTTAAGCTTACGGAAGAAGACCTTGAAATAATCCGCCCGAGGCTCGTAAATAATCCAAGCCTGGAAAAGTGCCTTGGCGAATGCCCGCCTGCTTACGCAGAGGAGATATTAAAGGCATTATTTTCATAAAATTAAAGCAAAATGCTTTAATATAAATCAAAAGAGAGGAAAATACACTATGCAAAGAGAAAAATTCGGTTCAAGACTTGGCTTCATCCTGATTTCTGCAGGCTGTGCCATCGGACTCGGTAACGTTTACCGTTTCCCCATTTTAACAGGAGGCTACGGCGGTGGCTTCTTTGTACTCATTTATATCGCATTCCTTTTACTTCTGGGTCTTCCCATTATGACTGCAGAGCTTACTGTCGGCCGTGCCAGTCAGAGAAGCATCGCATCAAGCTTTGACGTGCTTGAAAAACCCGGTCAGAAATGGCATTGGATGAAGTATATGGGCATCGCCGGAAACTATCTTTTAATGATGTTCTACACCACCATTTCATCCTGGATGCTTATCTATTTCGGTAAGTATATTACAGGCTCTATCCTTACCGCACAGACCGTGCCTGAGCTTGGCGACGTATTCGGTGCAACCGTTACAAACACTCCCTTAATCATAATTATGACCTTTGCTGTTATCATTTTATGCTTCGGCATTTGCTCACTCGGTCTTCAGAAGGGCGTTGAAAGAATAACCAAGGTTATGATGATACTCCTTTTCGTACTTATGATAGGCCTTGCAATTTACTCCTGTACACTTAAGGGTGGCCTTGAAGGTCTTAAGTTCTACCTTATTCCTTCCGTTGAAAATCTTCAGAAGGCAGGTGTATGGACAGTAATTTCCGCAGCTATGGGACAGGCTTTCTTCTCACTTAGTATCGGTATCGGTTCAATTGCAATCTTCGGTTCCTACATCAGTAAGGAAAAGAGACTTATGGGAGAAGCTGCCACAATCATTTCCCTTGATACATCTGTTGCTTTAATTTCCGGCCTTATAGTATTCCCCGCTTGCTTTGCTTATGCAGGTGGCGTAAACGCAGACCCCGGAACAGTTGGTGCAAGCTTCTTATTTACCACACTTTCTTCCATTTTCAATGCAATGGCTCAGCCTATCGGACAGATAGTCGGTATCCTTTTCTTCCTGTTTATGATTTTTGCTGCACTTTCAACAGTTATCGCAGTGTTCGAAAATATCATGTCCTTCTGGCTTGAGCTTACAAAGTTCAACAGAGTACAATCTGCAATTATAAACATCGTGCTTATGTGCGTTCTTTCCCTTCCCTGCATCCTTGGCTTTACCGTATGGTCAGGCTTTGCGTGGGGTCCCGGCCTTTCCAAGGGAATCATGGACCTTGAAGACTTCATCATAAGTAATAACCTCCTTCCCTTAGGTTCACTTTGTTATGTACTTTTCTGTACTTACAATAAGCACGGCTGGGGCTGGAGTAACTTCATGACCGAGGTTAACACAGGTCAGGGTCTCGCTTTCCCCAAGTGGCTGAGAGTATATGTAAAATATGTTCTCCCCTTAATCATCCTTATCGTATGGATTCAGGGCTGGGTTACAATGTTTTAATTAAACAAAAAAGAGCATCGGAAAATTCCGATGCTCTTTTTATACTATTGTATCTTTTCTCCTATGCTTCACTGTAGGGAACGGATTTATCCGTTCCGCAAAAAGCATTACAAAAACGTGGCACTCAGAAGAGTACCACGTTTTTTACCTTTTCACTTCGCCGAAATATTCAAGCAGCATTTCCATCATCCTTGAGCTTCCGCTTCCGTTTGGTTGCCAGGGGCAATATCTTGGATTTATGGAACAATATCTTTCAGAAACCACCATTTCGCTTGTCATGCCGTAATGCATCATGGCAGAAAGGGTATGAAAAGCCTTTTCCAGCTCTCCCGATGCCACCCACGCCTTAAGCCAGTAGGTTTCACTCTGCATTGTGTACCACACATCGCCATAACCGCCGAAATATGCCTCGTCCCACATGCTTTCACAGCTTGTCATTCTTCCCGTAAGGCCTTTTTCAAACTGTCCGCGTTTTATAAAATAATTTTCCATCTGCTTCATCATCTTGCTTCCCGGCTCGATAAAACCGGTATAAAGCAAAAAGGGTGCTCCGTCGGTATAATAGCTGTAGGTATGACTGTCGCAAAAATCTATTCCAAGCTCGTGAGGAAAAATATATTCCTCATCATCTTCATGCCCTTTCCAAAGAGAATCCCTTATATCAAATACAGCCTTTTTATAGCTTTCATATATAGCCTTGGTTTTTCCGTATTCTTCATGACCGAACGCCCCGAGTGCCTCAACCATAAAAGCTAACGCCTTTACGTTATAGCTGTCTGTAAATGTCCAAAACTGTGCCACGTCATTCCAGTCGCTTCCCTTTCCCGGAGGAAAGATTCCATTATATCCGCCACTTCTTTCTGACGTTCTCTTTTTCTCAATCCAATCCCTCATTGAAATAAGATGAGGAATAAAATAGTTAAGTTCACTTTTATTCTTTGTTGCAATAAGATGGGAACTTATCGCCCATATAACAGCACCGGTAAAGTTTTCCCAGCCTGCCGTGCTTCCTATTTTCCCTTTATCATGGCCTTCCTTTATAAGCCAGCGTTCACAATAATATCTGCAGGCTTCAAAGGTGTAGTCGGAAAGGCCTACCCTGTCAAGCATAGAAATCACCTGTGCCCCCTCATAGGGCCACACAAATCTTCCTACATCTCCCTGACGTACCGTAACAAGGTCGCTCCCCTCGTAATGTGCCAGCATCTGCATTAGCTGAGCTGCCATATGGTAAAATACATCAAGATATATTCCTTCTGCATCGGGCGTAGTTTTTATTTTTCTTTTAATACCTTCCCAAAAGGAAACTGCTTTTTCCCTTTCATCATCATAAGAAAAGTTCCCGATTTCGCCATTTTCGCAAATAGCACCCGTATAGCTTATGCTCTCTCCCGGCATAAGGAAATAGTCAAGTTTAAAATAGTCTGAAGGATAAAAGCTATACCCTTCTGTCTCACCGGTAACCCAAGACACATCCCCATTAATTTTAATCGTCGAAGTTCCGCTTTTTGCTTCGCCGCATCCTGTTTCACACCATGTCCTTTTAATCAAAAACCAGTTTTTATAGTTGGGTTCGTACGGAGAATAGCCCTCCTGATGCTGATTAAGCATATACTTTTCGTTTCCCGAACGCACCATTATTCCGATGGAATTTTCCACCCTGTTTTCCGTATTATTTGAAAGTGTAATCCTGAAATACACTTTCGGGTTTCTGCCTTCTCCTGTGAAAGCCTCAAACTTCACGGTACATTCCGCTTCATTTGTCATCTCATAAATCGGAACTCCCGGCGTGGGAGGTAAAAATACCGTTTTATCCATTAAAAAACCTTCCATTTTTTCTCCGTGAAGCAGAATAATACCTATTCCGGGCTGCCCCACATGAGTTCCGTCATCAAGAAGTGACGAATTTAAAATTTTCATGTCGGGACACATCATTATAAGCCTCTCCGAAAGAGGACGCTGAAGGTATATTTTGTTGGTAAGTGGCCTTTGCCACATCAGTTTTTCACCCATATTTTATTCTGCTCCGTTAAAATAGTCATACGCCATACCCGAAATTTTCTGTATGGTGTTTGCCCCATAAGTCACATTTCCGTTTCCAAGCACGCAGATTATATAATCGCCGCCCGGAGAGAAGACAATGGCTATATCGGAGTTCGCCGTATTTGTTTCTCCGGTTTTATTGGCAACCACAGTTCCCTCAGGAAGTCCTGCAGGAATTTTCCAACGTCTGGTCTGGTCAAGAAGTAAAGAAAGCATTTCTTCCGATGCACTTTCCGACACAAGTTCCTTTTTGTATATTGCTTTAAGTATTCTGCCGCAGTCCCTGGGTGATGTATAATTGTTATGGCGATAAGTCCCTCTTCTTCCTGATGCGTCCACAAGATAGGATCCTCGCTCGGTATTTTCGCAACCCAGCTCCTTTGCTATTTCGTTTTCTCTGTCAAAACCCAAGCCTTCATTTCCATCTCCGTTTTTAATGGTGAGATAATTGCAGGCATCGTTACTGCTCTCTGTTATCATAATACGAAGGCGATAATCTATATCTGAATTCTTTTCAATATTACCCTTTTCAATTTCGCTGTAGGTTGCCGCCATTGTATAAACTTTAACCAGGCTTGCGGCCGAATAGCGGGCTTCGTTTATTAAAAGATATTCATTATTTGATAAATCCTGAATAAACACACCCCAGGATCCGTTTTGAGTTTTTATATAGTCTTCAATTTCAGTTTTTAATTCCGCAAGTCCTTCATGGTCAGGCGGAGTGGCATACCAGCCGTCAGATAAATAGTCTTCGTATTTGCTTTCCACCACCATCATAACTTCTGCCGTGTCTGAATATACCGTCTTAAAAGGCTCCTTTGCCCACTCCTCGGAATCGTATCCCTCAAAGCTTTCCTCTGTAATAAGAAGTGAACCTCCATCCTTGTTATATATCCTTACAACAGGCACCTCATACCATCCGTCTTCTATATAGACGGAAGCTTCCTTTGCCTTTATTTCTTTCACTTCATTCTCTCGATAAACCGTAATCCTACGCTCTCTGGTGTAAATAACCGCCGCAGAAAAAATAAGCACTATCAACAGCAAAATACATAGCAGTTTTTTCATGTTATCACCTTTTATCCGTCATTTTTCGATAGTTCAATTTTATCACATCGCTTTAAAAAAATCAATCAGTTTAATCAAAAAATCACATTCTTGGACGATTTAATAAAACGCCTATAACAAGTTCAAATCTCTCATAAAAATTAAAAAGGAAAAGTCATTCTAAAGAACAACTTTTCTTTTTTGGCGGAGTAGGAGAGATTTGAAACGTAAACGTCCACTCAAAAACATATAAGCCTGTAGCGTTCGCAAGCTCACTTTCAGGCTTCTTGTTTTCTCCCTTTTCGCGTTCCCTTCATCCGCCACCGGCGGCGGTCACGCTCAAACCCCCGCCGGTACCCGTCGCTCGAGTTCAAATCTTATGCATATAAAACAAAAAAGCACATCCTTTCGGATATGCTTTTTTGTTGGCGGAGTAGGAGAGATTTGAGGCGCAAAGCTTCGCTTTGTCAGCCCTTCGGCGTTTTAGCAAAACGCCTATGACAAGTTCAAATCTCTCGTAAAAATTAAAAAGGAAAAGTCATCCTAAAGAACAACTTTTCCTTTTTGGCGGAGTAGGAGAGATTTGAACTCTCGCGCCGGTTTCCCGACCTACGCCCTTAGCAGGGGCGCCTCTTCGGCCAACTTGAGTACTACTCCAAGATATAGCCGCAGCTTTCTGCACACTTATTAAATTGTCGCCTGAATAAAAAAATGGCGGAGAGGGTGGGATTCGAACCCACGCGCCCTTTCGGACAAACGGTTTTCAAGACCGCCTCGTTATGACCACTTCGATACCCCTCCGCAGTCACAAAAGGTATTATAACATCTTTTCATTTGTTTGTCAACTGTTTTTTTACAGAAAATCCTGAAAAAAACTCTTGACATCCGCCCCATTTTTTGCTATAATAGCTTTTGCATGAGATTTGGACCATTAGCTCAGTTGGTTAGAGCAACCGGCTCATAACCGGTCGGTCCGGGGTTCGAGTCCCTGATGGTCCACCAAATAAAAAGCGTATCCGAAAGGATATGCTCTTTTGCTTTTCTTACAGATTTTCTACAGTCCAATCAGCGTCGCTCACCTTCGCTTCTTGGTCAGGGACTTTCGCCCGTAAAATCATACCCAATGTTTTTACAGCCTCAACTGATGGTCCACCAAATAAAAAAAGACACCTTCGGCGGGTGTCTTTTTTATTTTTACATTAAAGGGGTTTTGTAATTGTAATCGTCTGAGTTGCACCATCCCATGCTACATCATAGCCAAGATGCTCAGATATGAATCTTAACGGAATAAAGGTTCTGGAATTTACTATTCTGGGCGCAACGGTCATCGAATAACGTCTGCCACCGATATCCACAACCTCATGCTCTACCTGCATAGTCATGGTTTCATTACCTTTCTTATTTACGGTAATCTGATCTATCGTTCCGTCCCATGTAATTTCCGCACCCATCTCTTCAAGGAGTCCGCGAAGAGGGATCATAGTCGTTCCTCCTACGATAAATGGCTCAACGTCAAGGGCAATATCCTTCACTTCTTTACCGTGAGTTACATTTATTACATTACTTCCGATTTTCAAAACATAAATTTCACGATTGTTTTCGAAGTATTCCTCCTGATCTTCCTTGAACTGATAGAAGGCAAGTTCCTGACAAGCTGCATGTCCTCCTCTGCCGTTCAACACCTCAAAGCGGAAATAACGTGCCGTAACAGGTTCATCAAAGCGGATTGTTACTGTATCAAAGCTTGCAGGATCTAATCTTCTTCCTTCAATAACAGGAGTATAATTTTCTCCGTCAACGGATGAAAGGAGATTAAACTCAACCCAGTGACCTGATGTGTCCTTAGCTCTTGGGGTATAGGCAAATGCCGCAACCCTTGCAACGCCGTTTAAGTCAACATCAAGTGTAACGGGCATAGGTGTTCCGGGCTTATAGTGCCACATCTTATCGCCGGAAGGAGAAGCGTCAAATACGTTCTGTCCTACAAAATCATCGCCCCATACGGAATCGCTCCACGCACGAAGGAAGGTTTTATCCATTTCGTAAAGCTTCATGGATTCCTGATTTTTAACATATTCTTCCAAGGACATTTCCTTGTATCCCTCTGTAGGAGGACGAACATCTATTTCCGCAATTACGCCATAGTTGTTAAGACCTTCTGTTACAACTATCTTAAGTCTCTTAACCATTATATTTGCAGCAAGCTCCATGGTCTTTACATTCTTATCCTTTGCCAAAGTGTATTCCCCAAGCTGTAAAAATTCTCCTTCATCGGAATCCGATGCGTAAATTACCATCTTGCTTACGATACCGGAATCAGAAGTTCCTGTAGTTCTGGGAGTGTAAATAAAACCGGAGATATCGGTAAGTGCAGGAAGAGTTATATAAATTTCAAAGGGAGGAAGTGTCTTGGGATCTGTTATGGGAGAGTGCCAGAAGGTTGCAATATCGCCGTCAATCATATTCCCGGCAGTGCCTTGGGCGTGAGAAGCCTCAACTTTCCAGCCTTCCTTCGCTCCCTTACCGGAAGCAGCTCCTGTCGCCTCTTCCTTCTTTTCTTCTTCCTTCTTAGGCTCTTCTGTAACTTCTACCTTTTCGCCTGTTACCTTGTCCTTTGAAAGAACATCAATCTCAGCAATTACGCAATAGTTTCTTACACTCTTGGTAACGGTAATTTTTATCTTCTTTGCCTTAAATGCTTCGCCGAAAGGAATTTCTGTGGGATCAAAGCTCTTGTCTATGCTGAAAGTCTTAACCTTTTTCCACGCACCGTTATCTGTTTCTGCGATATAGATATCACCGCCCATAACGATTCCGGCATCGGAATTTTTGTTCTGTCTGGGGGTATATAATATACCGCCGATTTCAGTTACATTAGGCATTGTAATTTCAATGTCATAAGGAAGTGCAGGGATGGGCTGTTCTGTAGGAGAATGCCAGAAGGTATCGGCACTTCCGTCAAGGATTTTCGCAACTCCCTCTGTATTATATCTTGCAGATGCCGACGCATTTGTGATTTCAATCTGCCAGCCTGCTTTTTCTCCACCAGATATTATATAAGGATTTGAATCAGGCATGGAAGCCGTTTCTTCCTTTTCGGGAGCAGATGCCTCAGCATCTGTAAGAAGGTCAATTTCAGATACTACGCAGTAGTTTCTTATTGCTCTTACAACAGAAAGCTTTACTTTTTTAGCTTTTACGGCTTCCCTAAACACAACCTCAGAAGGATCAAAGCTTTTTTGAATGTCAAAGGTACCAATCATAGTCCAGTTGTCTGAATCGTCATTAGTATAGTAAGCCTCAAATCTTGTCCATATACCTGCATCGGAGTTGCCTGTCGATCTGGGAGTATATCTTACTCCGTTAATTTCTGTAACCGAAGGAAGAGTTATTACTATATCATAGGGAAGCGGAGGAAGATTCTCCACTATCGGAGAATGAAAGAAGTTGTTTGTCTTACCGTCAATCATAACTTCCGCTTTTTCATAGCTCTCGCCTGTTGCCTGGTTTGTTATTTCAATTTTCCAGTTTTCTTTTCCTGATAAATCTGCAGCGGAAACCGCTATGCAGGGAATCATCATTAAACAGAGTAATAATGCAATTATCTTTTTCATCGTTTCCGCCTCCTTACAGTATGTTTGCAGCCGAAGTTACTGCATTCGCATCAACGCTTACTCCTGCTTCTGCTACGGTATAAGCGTTTCCGTCGAAGTTTACGGTATAGCCAAAGCAATCGGAAAGGTATGTGAGTGGCACGTAAACCACGCCGTTTTCAGCCAGTATGGGATTAGTAAGTCTTGCAGCACTTCCGTTAATCTTTACATCGTATGAACCAAGTGTTGTATATGTCCACTTGTAGTTTTCAATTTCTCCTTCTGCTCCATAGGTGTAATTCTTAACCTTGAGCATTCCTCTTTCATAGTCCCATATTGTCTTTGTTCTTCCGTAGCCCATAATGTCATTTAAGGCAATTTCCGGAACATAAAGCGTTCCGTTACGCTCAATTGTTGTAATTCTTACATCAGGCTCGTAAACGCCCATCTTGGCACCGGATACAACCATCTTATTGCTTCCTGCCTTAAATACGCTTACTCCCTTTAATGCTGCCCTTGTTTCTGCATAAAGAGACTTTTGCTGAATTTCTGTAAAGAGATAGTTAAAGCGTCCCATAGGAGCAACACTGCCGTCTGTATACCAAAGAAGTATGTCCCCGTTTTCTCTTACTCCGTCAACCCATTTAAATTCAAGGTCAACAATACTTGTTTCAGAAAGAGTAGTTCTTGAAAGTGCAAGAGTCATATATGCACCGGAAATGTGAGTGTATACATCAGAAATGTCTGTTACAGTTCCGTCAGCGGCAAATGCTTTAAGCTTTCCGCCATCCACAATGTAGTCATAACCCTTCCAGCCTGTTGCCGCATTTCTGTCAATGTTTATGTAAAGTCGTAAAAAGTCATTATGCTTTTCGATATTTTCTCTGGTCTTTACCATAAAGTAAAGATTTTCTGCATCGAATGTAACCTTCGCACTTTCGATGGAGTTGATTACGGTTGTTGTATAGTGGAAATGCTGGTATCCGTCTGCATCACGTTCATAAGAATCGTCATCGTTCAAGAAGATAGGTCCAACCTCTGCCCACTGAGCTACATCTCCTGCAACATCAATAGTCTTAGTGCCTGTTGCAACAGGAGCCTTTCTCACACCCTCATGCTTTCTTACAAAGTCAACAAGCATATTATAGTGACCGTCTCCCATAGCACCACGGGAAGGTTCAAAGTCACGGCTTGATTCATCGTCGAATGTATCAACGAATGCATTTACAAAGCCATTATAAAGCTTCTGACGACCGGTCACCCATTCGTTCCATCCGTCAAGAAGTACGATTTTCGGGTTATGCTCCAATGCCCAGCCCGCTTCTTCACGGAAGAAGTACATCTGCCAAGCCGCCTCGGGACGCAAATCGTCACCAAAGCCTTCAGAATATGCTTTACCCTTTGAATAAGGATCAGAAAATACGCCTGCACCCTTCGCATTAGGCTTTACATAGGATTCGTTCTTGCCCATACCAACGGACATTGCCTCAACGCTTCCGTCCTCTGCATATGCAATGTGCTGGGGGAAGGTGTCAAGCCATGTCCAGGCTCCTTCACCCTCTCCCACAGGAATAAAGGTGAAGAAATCGCTGATTTCTTCCATCATTTTAACTTCCTCGGGATCTTCGGGATTTAAGCAGAGAGGATCATAGTTCTCAGGCAGATTGCTTCCGAAAAGGAGGGGCTTTCCGTTCCAGTTAAACCAGAGGTCGGAATATTTACCGTCCTTAAAATAGTTAAGGTAAAGCATCTTGAGCTGATTACGTCTGTAGTCAACATTCGGGCTCCAGGAATCGAAATAGCAGATTTTAGGAGCATTTACACCTGACTCCCTTGCATCGTGGAACGCCTCGTAAATTGTGGCAAGAGCGTTTGCAAAGCAGTTGTCATTATTTGTAAAGTCAAAGAATATTACGTCAACACCCGCATTTTTAAGCATAACGGCATGTTTTCTGTATACCCAATAATCTGTGCTTGAGTAAAAGCCTAAGAGAGGCTCGGACCAAAAGGACTTTTTGCTTGCCCATGCCGGATGGTCATAGTCATCCTTTGCTTCGGGATATTCCTTTATTATCTCAGAAGGAATCTGAACACCAAGCTGATCCGCCTGTGTATGCCATATCCAATAAAATATTCCGGAATATTTTTCTCCCTTTACATCGCCTGCTTCTTCATAATCGGCAATTGCTCTGCCGTAATCGTCAACAGCCACCCATGTATCGTGGTATGTATCAATTATTGTGCTTTCTGGGATGGGCTCATAAGGCTTACTTTCAACAACTTCGGAAGAAAATACCACAGAAGTAACTGTAGCATAATCGTGATGAGAGTAGTTGGAAAGAAAATATACATCATGTACGCCTTCTGTCGCCTCTATCGCTCCCTTAAATTCAGTGGCACCGCCCTTATTAATATGCACATAACCGATTGTCTTTCCCGTGGGAGAATCAAGACGAACGGATATGGTGTCGCCATTGTTTCCGTTCTTATCAGTGTATGTACCTTTGAGAATTACGGAATTAATTCCGGTGAGATCCACACCTTCAAATCCGATGTAGCCACCGTAATGCCATTTCTTTATGACATCGTTTGTCACCTCAACATTAGCTTCCGACTTTGCTGCAACATCTTTGGGCTTATATTCTTTGTCTGCCGCAAATACTGCTGTGGGAAGAATCATGATGAGTGCCAGAATGAGTGCAAGTATTTTTTTCATATTTTTACCCTTCCTTTCATTGTGCTTAATTTTATAATACTATATTTTTATTAAAAAAACAATGTCTTTAAAGATATTTTCATTTATGATTTCAGACACTTTTTAAACATTGCCCTTATTTTTAATTATATCATACAAAAAGCCCTAATTCCTTAATTTTTTTGTCATCATAACGCAATTTCTTAGTTTTTTTATCTTTTTCCAATATTATATTACCATACATTCCCTATTTACACAAGATGCTGTATTTTTCAAATTTGGTATTATTTTTCACAAAAAAACACGCTTTGATTTTCAAAGCGTGTTTCTCATTCATTAGCATCAGACCTTACCAAATTCGTTTACATCAAGAACGAAATATGTTGCACCGCCGACCTTAACTTCTTCAGCAAGGCTTCCGTTGTTAAGTCCTCTTCCAAGCTGAGGTGTCTTCTGTGTTCTTGTGGAGCAGTACTGGGACAAAAGCTCCTTTATCTTATCCACCTTGTCATCATCTGTACCGATCATAAGTGTACGGTTCCCCGCCATAAGAAAACCACCTGTGGTTGATAATGTGGTTACGAAAAAGCCCTCATTCGTCAGTGCTGATGTCACAATGGCACTGTCATCGTTATTTACAACTGCCAATACGAGTTTCATTTAATCATTTCTCCTTTATTAATTAGTGATTCAGATTTATAAAATGACTTTCGTAATTTTATAAATCGGTCGCTATCTTCTTATAGCTCTTTATGTCAAGCTGTTCCCAGTCGGGGATTTCATAACGGTTATCGTCGGAGTCCTTGATTAAAACTCTGTTTCCGTAGATGGTTTTAATATCACTCTGACGGTTTCTTATGTCAAAGCTTCTTATGCCTCTGTCGGTTTCAACTGTCCATTTAAGTATACCATATTTTTCTTCTCTGTCAAGTATTCTGCTTATCTTAGGAATAAGGTAATACTCCCTCAGTGCATCTTCCACCGCTTCCTTAGACTCTTTCATCAATGTGTCAAGGTTTCTTATAACCGCAATTTCCTTTCCCTCGGAATCAAGCATAGTTATATACCTTCTCGGTCCCGATATGGGGAAAAGAGACCTTACTTCCACATCCTCATATTTTCTGCCGTCGTAAAATTCGAGATTTACCGTATAGGCATTTCCCCTTGTAATTCTGACTTCATCGGAGTCTATATATTGTCTTGCCATTTTTAATCCCTCCTTAGTCAAGTGTGATTTCGTCGCTTCTTGAATTAAGCGACTGAATCTTAATGAGCTTATAATACTTGCCCTTCTTCGCCATAAGCTCATCGTGGCTTCCGTTTTCAATTATTCTTCCCTTGTCAACAACTAAAATTCTGTTTGCCTTTCTCAGGGTTGAAAGTCTGTGGGCAATCATAAATGTGGTTCTTCCGCTTATCAGGTTGTCAATAGCCTTCTGAATCATTTCTTCGGTTTCCGAGTCAACCGCAGCGGTTGCTTCATCGAATATCAGAATACCGGGATTTTTAAGAATTGCTCTTGCAATGGAAATTCTCTGTCTTTCACCGCCGGACAAACCTACACCACGCTCGCCCAGCATAGAGTCATATGCATCGGGCTGCATTATGATAAAGTCGTGAGCATTGGCAACATCCGCCGCGTGCATAACCGCTTCGGGAGGAGCCTCGGGATCGCCATAGGCAATGTTGTTGTAAATGGTATCAGAGAACATCATAGGCTCCTGCTGAACATAGCCGATGCTTCCTCTGTAATGCTGAATATCCATATCACGGACATCCACGCCGTCAACATAAATATTACCTTCGTAGTTGTCATAGTAGCGCATTAAAAGATTTATAAGTGTTGACTTACCGCTGCCCGTAGTACCAACAATACCCACTATTTCACCGGGCTGTATCTCAAAGTTTACATCGTGCAATACCTTTTTAGTCTTATCAAATGAGAAGTTGACGTTTCTGAACTCTACCTTACCCTTGATATGCTCAAGCTTTATTGCATCTTCCTTATCAACTTCTGGTTCTGCATCGATTATATCCATAATACGCTCAATTGAAGAAAGGGTTGACTGCCAGGTATTACCCAATGATGCAAAGAACTGTATAGGATGATAGAACATAGACGTATAGGAAATAAAGGAAACAAGGTCACCTGCCGTCAGGTTCCAGTCCGCAACGCCGGTTTCAACATCTATTACCCAGTTTCCGCCAAATGCCCATATTGCAAGGGTTCCGATGGTTATTAAAAAGCCCATAAGCTGAGGATATACGCTTGTTATTTTACTTGCTTTGATATTTGTAGTTGCCCATTCGTCATTGTACTTGACAAATTTGTTTACCGCTCTCTTTTCTCCGGCAAAGGCTTTTACCACTCTTATGCAAGGAATGCTGTCTGTAAGAATGGATGTAACGCTTGCCCATTTACGCCATATTCTTCTGTAGTAGGGAGCAACTTTTTTACCGAAGGCACGGCCACACCATACAACAAAGGGAACGGGAATAAGAGAAATAAGCGTAAGACGCCAGTTCATTACAAGCATAGTTACCATAATACCCAGGAATAAAAGTATCTGTTGGAGTGCCGTCTGCGTCATGGTAAGCATAAAGGACTGAATGGTGGAGGTATCTCCGCCTATTCGGTTTATAACGTGACCTGTAGGAGTTTTATCATAAAACTTCATAGGAAGGTGCTGTGCCTTTTCATAAACATCATTTCGTAGGCGGGAAACAATTTTCGTTCCGCTCCTGCTTAAAAGGAAGCCGGAAAATGCCGCCATTCCATAGTGTACTATGTATGCAAAAAACATAAATACAACTATTATCCAGAGCATACCTCTGTCCTTATCGGGCAGAATCTGGTCGATAATCATTTTTGAGGTTAACGGAGGCAGAAGCTCAATTACAATCAGAAGGATAGAAATAAGGAAGCAACATACCAAAATAGGAATTTCCGGCTTTATGTATTTGAAAAACTTTCCTAAAACCTTGCTCTTTGACTGGCACTTGATGCAATCTGCCCCGGGATGAAGAAGCGTTCTTCCGCACTTGGGGCAAACGCACATCAGTTTTTCATAGGTTCCCTCGACGGTACGCATTTCGTCTTCGAAGGAATTTCCCGCCGCCATGTTCTTTATAAAGGTGGAAGCCATATCCATAAGGGCGGCAACCGCAAAGGTGAAGCGGGCAACAACTTCCTTGCTTCCGTCCTTTTTCGTGATTTCCATATAGGCGTTTGAGTACATTCTCTTTATGCGGGTAGATTCCACATCGGAGATTTTATACTCCTTTGCCGTATTTTCGGAAAAATCCAAAACAAAAAACCTTTCCCTTGTTACGACAACAGCAGTCTGCCCATACTCCTGATTAAGAGTAAGGTCCCCTACAATTGCGAACAGAAAAGGTTCGTCCTTTCTTTCATACGGCTTCAAAAGCTCACCGAAAGATTCGGGAGCCGCTTTGTTGATAAGCAGTGAATCCATATTTGACATATAAAACACCTCGGTTTCTTAAAGCAGTGATGCATTGATAAATTGTAGTTCCGCTTCTGAAATTCTGAGCTTTTAAAGGCACATACTAAACCAAAAAAATGATGTTTATTTTTATTACACTATAGCAGACCTTTTTTTAGATGTCAACCCCTTTTGACAAATTTTTCTCAAAAAAATTCTGCAGGCAAAACCTGCAGAATTTATGATTTTATTGTTTTTCCATCGTTATTTTTATCTCGTATTTCATGTTCATTTCGGTAACCACTTTTTCATAGGTATGTTCATAAGCTCCGCCACTTACAACCCCTTCTGAATCCATTGAAACGGGAATTTTTATAACCAAGGGCTCCGCTCCGCCTGCTGCAAAAAATTTCTGTTCTGTTCCCTTCATCTGAATACACATATAGCCCTCTTCATACCATGCGGAAAAAGCTTCCGGAGTGTTTCCTAATGCAACTTGTGCACCGTCAACAATCATTTCACCGGGAATAATCATCAAAGACATGTGATTGCCACCCTCGTCAAACGCCGACGCCGCACCTGTCGAAGTTATTACTTCCGTTACGGTTTCATAATCTCCCGACACATCGGAATCCCAGTTTTTCTTCAAGCTGTAAGAATATGTCCATCCGCCTGCAAGAGACTCAGAATTAAGAAACTTAACCTCAGGAATCTCTGTAACTTCTGATATAACCTCTTCCGCCTCAATTTCTTCAGGCTCGTTACCCAAATATCCCATCTTATCCATGATAATAACGGTATTTTCCGCAACAAGCATAACAGCAAGAAGAATCGCAATTGCGGCCCACACCTTTCCACGTTTAAGCTTTTTTCTGATTTTTTTATCTTCCTTGAGGCTCTTTTCCTGCATATGTACGGCTAAAGGCGAAGTTCTTACTCTCTCTTCCTTTTTTTCTTCCAAAGGCTTTTCCTCTGTTTCTTCATTTGTCTCAGGTAAATTTTCTTCCGTTTCGACAGTTTCTTCTTCGATAACTTCGGTCGCCTGTTCTTCAAACAAATCTTCTCCGCATTTCTTGCAATAAGAAGTACCTTCCTTATTTTCTGTTCCGCATTTTTCGCAAAGCATATAAACAATCCTTTCATTTATAATAATCAATTCTTATTTTATTATACATTATACGACAGAAAAAAGCAACAGAAAAAGAAATTTTCTGTTGCTTTTTGTTATTTTGTAAGTTTTAACACTCTTACGCCAAAGGCCTCAACCTTCCGCCTCCGTATCAATTATGTAATATGCCTTTTCATTTTCGCACATCGCCTTAAGCGTGATGTATTTAATTCCGCCTGTCACATTTTCTGCACCCTTGTGGTAATGCCCCTGAAAAACATTCCTAACCTTTCCGCTTTTCTTAAATATATCTCTCATTTTGTCATCGTTTGAAAGGCGGTGATCCTCTCTTATATTCCCGTCCACATTCTGATGCATAAAGATAAAGGCATCACCCTTCAATGCCGAAAGCTTTTCTGAAAGCTTATCTGCATAGGGGTAAAAGGTGTCCGTCCAGTCATCATCAAAGGGCATATACCTTCTGCCGTCCGCGAAATAGCAGGCATCAACAAATAAGAGGCTTTCGTTTTCCGAAATCATATCAATGGGGCGTTTGTCCTCCCCAAGATGAGAATAAAACTCATCTTCCGCAAAGGTGAAAGCATCGTGATTTCCCATCATTATATATGTTTTTATACCCGATGAATCAATTACTTCTTTTAATTCAAGGAGGTTTTTTATTTCCTTTTCTTTGTTGTCTTCCTTGTCCGTAATGTCCCCGAGACAGATTACAAGGTCGGCTTTTTCCTTTTTGAAAAAGTCATATGCTTCCTTAATTTTTTGGAGCGATTCGCTGTTATAGCGATTGCCGCAAGTAATTGCCGCACTTGAATAATGGGAATCCGTAAAAAGCCCGATTTTCATAAAATCACCTTTACATTTACACTGTCGCCCGATACTTTGTAATCTGCTTTTTCGCCCTCTATATATAAAGAAAGGCTTATATCTTTTGTTACAGCAAGGTTTTCAAGGGCTAATTTTTCTCCCCTAAGTTCCTCTGTAAGCTTCGGAGAAATAACGATTTCCTTATTTTCAGCATCATAGCTTATACCGAAAACAACTTCAATCAAAAGCTCCAGATACTGTGATGCCGTCCAGGCATATTTAATAACCCCGTGTCCCTTTCCGTCAAAGGGATTAATAAATTCCGATAAATTGTGGTTGAAAGCTCTCACAGTTTTAAGGGCAAGGTCTGCTGCCAGTGCCTCCTCCCCCGAATCAATGAGCCCTCTCACCACCGCTTCATTTATAAGTGTCCAGCAGTTTCCGCTCCAGCTTGCATTTCCTATATAATCACCATCTGTTGTGGTGAACATTTTATCCTTTTTCGATACCGAGGTAAGGGGAATTGTGTTTATGTTAAAATGACTGTCATCTTTAAGAAGCTTTATAAGCTTTTCCTTTTTATCTCCGTCCGCAATGCCAAAACGCAAGGGATTAAAGGTTGACGCCATAAGAATATCCACATTCTTTTTCTCTCTTAAATCATAGGGGTAATATGCTCCTGCATCTTCGTCCCAGAGATATTTGTTTATGCTTTCCTTAAGCGATGCCTTTCTTTCTTCCAGAAGCTTTGCATATTCTTCATCGCCAAGCTCTTTTGCCAGAAGTGCGGTGTAGTGGCATCCTGCAAAAATTTCCACATTTGTATCAACTGCAGCATATTCCATAGCCGAGCCTAAATAAGGAATGAAGGTTTCCTCGAAAACCGAGCTTATAAGTCCAGTTTCTTTATGAAAACGAGAGGTATACCACCATTCCAGATACTTTTTCATCATTTCATATGCCGATTTTTTCAATGCCTCATTATCTGAACCTTTAAGCACATAATAAGTAACTTCAAAAAGCTTGGGAAGGGACGATACGCCATCAATCTGCGAAAGCTTGTTTCCGCCTGCCACCTTACTTGGCAGTGTATCTGCTCCCCACAGGCATATTCTTCCGTCTTCTTTCTGTGATTCGATAAAATTCCAAAGGGAAGTTTCGGAAAAACAGCGGTCAATCCACTTGTAGCCAGAAAGTGCCAATGATGAATCAAGCTGCCACCATTGCCTGCCATATGCTCCCCCGGGGGTAAAATAAGGATGCATAAAGCCATACTTTTCTGCCATGGGCTGCTTGCACTCATCCAGACACTCCAATGCATAAGCTATATCTTCATTTGTAATTCCGGGAAAAATAATGTTCATATTGCGTGCTCCTTTTTTGTGATTTTAAGGATAACTTTTATTTTTTATATTTGCACTGCTTTTCAAAACCGCCGATAAATTCCGACAAACTTTATATAAAGACTGTATAATCTAGATGCCAACTATAAATGCACTATAATACTTGAAATTCTTTTAGCACTTTCAGGAAGACTTGACAAAATAGCATATTCTTCTACAGAATGAGCTCTTTCTCCGCCAATTCCTACCGAATCGATGCACGGAATCCCATGGGAGCTGACATTTGACGCATCAGAGCCGCCTCTGCGTTCTCCGATTTCAAGAGCAGAAAGTCCGTTTGCGGTAAAAATTTTATTAATCTTATCTAAAAGTTCCATATTTCTCTCGTTTAATTCCATGGCGGTACGCATACTTATCTGACTGACTTCGGTTTTGCAGCCTTCAACATAATTCATATCTGCCACATTTTTAACTATCCTCTTAGCTTCTTCGTATTCTTCATTGTTGGCAAAACGAACATCCACCTTAAATATGCACGAACCCGGTACTGTGTTTGGTGTTGTCCCACCTTCTATTACACCACAATTAAACGTTAGACCTTCGTCATTTTTTATTTTTTCAAGTTCAAGAATTTTATGAGCTGCTTCGGCAATAGCATTCGCTCCTTCTTTTGCACAGTATGAGGAGTGAGATTCTATTCCTTTTACCTTGAACAAAAACCTTGCAATTCCCTTACGCTTTAAGCAGGCCTTTCCTTCAAAATATCCCTCATGTCCCTCAAGATTAAGAAATGCCATCGATTTTTTTGAACTTTCACAAATATAATCAATTGTATCCCTGCTTCCGATTTCTTCATCGGACTGAAGTATCATTTTAACGGTTTTGTCCTTATATCCCGCATCAGAAAGTGCCTTCATAGCAAGGAATCCTGCTACAACGCCCCCTTTGCAATCCATAGCACCAGGCCCAATCAACTTATCCCCTTCCCTTTTAGCTGGTGGATTCCCGAAAAGACCCACGGGATGAACCGTATCTATGTGACCGGAAAGGGTTATAACACCGCCGGTTGCATTTCTGTTCATAATCACAGTAACAACATCGCCGAAATCCTCGAATTTTTTAATTTCGATTTCCCATCCATTTTTATTTGAAAGCTCAATAAAATACCTACCTACTTCATCCACTCTATCTTTTTCAAGCGAAGGACTTTCTATATTTACAACATCTTCCAAAATATTAATATATTCATC
>JAZQAZ010000041.1:0-122353 GCA_045545475.1 Clostridia bacterium
TGATATTTTTACACATATTTATAATTTCAACTGCAAAATCTTTTGCTTTATCAAGCATTATGCTTTCTGCCATATACTCACATCCTATCAATTTCTTTTAGCTAAATTTTGCAACAAGTTGCAAGGCTAAATTATTACGCTTTGCTCCATAGCTAAATAACTCCTTCGGAGCAGCTAAATTAAATTCGCATTATAGCTGACCGCAGGTCAATTTAGCTACGAAGTAATTTAGCGTGCGTCAGCACATTTAGCTCGCTGCCAAGCGAATTTAGCTGAATAGATTTAACTTTGTTAAATCTATTCTACCACACCATGTAAAAAAACACAATACAAAATAAAGAAAAAAACAGAAGGCATCAGCCTTCTGTTCCTGTACTTTTTATATTGTTTGTATCTTCTCTTTCAACCAATACGCTCTTGCTGTCTTCAACCGCCTCTTTTGTGACGATTATTCGTGATATGGAAGGCTCAGAGGGAATCTCATACATTACGTCTCCCATAATTCCTTCAATGATAGCACGAAGACCTCTTGCACCGGTTCCACGTTTTATTGCCTTCTCGGCAATTGCCAAAAGAGCATCCTTTTCAAATTCAAGCTTAACTCCGTCATAGTCGCAAAGATGTGTATACTGCTTAACAATGGCGTTTTTCGGAACGGTGAGGATATTAACCAAAGCATCCTTATCAAGATTTTCAAGAGCAACCACAATGGGAAGTCTTCCTATAAATTCAGGAATAAGACCGAACTTCAGCAAATCCTGAGGCTCAACCTTGGAGAAATATTCGCCGGTATCCATATCCTTTTTGCTTTCAACATCGCTTCCGAATCCAACCACGTTGCTTCCAAGTCTTTTCTTTATTATCTTTTCAAGACCGTCAAAAGCACCGGAGCAGATGAAAAGAACATTGGTTGTATCAAACTGTATAAACTCCTGATGTGGGTGCTTTCTGCCACCCTGGGGAGGCACGTTTGCAACTGTTCCTTCAAGTATTTTAAGCAAAGCCTGCTGAACACCTTCTCCGCTCACATCTCTTGTAATGGAAGGGTTTTCGCTTCTTCTTGAAATTTTATCAATTTCGTCAACATATATAATGCCTCTCTGTGCTCTTTCAACGTCATAATCTGCCGCCTGAAGGAGCTTTAAGAGAATATTCTCAACGTCTTCACCCACATAGCCTGCCTCTGTCAGTGCAGTTGCATCCGCAATAGCAAAAGGAACATCAAGAATTTTCGCAAGAGTCTGTGCCATATAGGTTTTTCCCACTCCTGTAGGGCCAAGAAAAAGAATGTTACTCTTTTGAATTTCAACCTCGCCGTCCAATTTACCTGCCACTCGCTTATAGTGATTGTAAACCGCAACAGCCAGACTTTTTTTTGCCTGTTCCTGACCTATTACATACTCATCAAGACGCTCTTTAATTTCTCTAGGCTTTAACAACTTGAAATTCACCGATGTGCCTTTAGCAGGAGCGAATTCGAGATCATCATTTTCTTCCGATATAATATCATAACAAACTTCTATGCATTCGTCGCAGATATACGCCCCGGGGCCTGCGATTAGCCTGTTGGCTTCCCCCTGAAGCTTTCCGCAAAACGAACAGCATATTTTCTTTTCAGAATCTTTCACAATAAAACCTCCAAAAGGATTATTATCTCTCCGAAATAATTTTATCTATAATGCCGTAGTCTTTCGCTTCTTCTGCTGTGAGATAATAATCGCGCTCGGTATCTTCTATAACCTTGGAAAGCTCACGACCCGTATTCTCAGAAAGAATGGTATTGAGTTTATCCTTGATTCGCATCATCTGGTTTGTCATGATTTCAATGTCCGTCGCCTGTCCCTGATATACACTGCTTAAGGAAGGCTGATGAATCATAATTTCGCTGTTGGGAAGTGCTATTCTCTTTCCCTTGGCACCGCTTGAAAGCAGGAACGCCCCCATGGATGCCGCCATACCGATGCAGATTGTGGATACGTCGCACTTTATATATTTCATGGTGTCATAAATTGCAAGGCCGTCTGATACAGAGCCACCCGGACAATTTATATAAAGGCATATATCCTTATCAGGATCTTCACTTTCAAGATATAAAAGCTGTGCAATAATACTGCACGCAGTTGCATTATCAAGCACCCCGTTCAAGAAAATTATTCTGTCCTTAAGAAGTCTTGAATAGATGCTTTCCCCACTGGAATATTCCTCTCTTGCACTCATAGCATTAACCATGAAAAATCCTCCTTTTTTTAGTATATATAAGGCGGTCAGAAGACCGCCTTTATACTTATATTATTCAGCATCTGCTGCTTTCTTTGTTGTTTTCTTTGCTGCGGGTTTCTTTTCGCCCTCAGCATCTGCTGCCTTTTTTGTTGTCTTCTTTGCTGCGGGTTTCTTTTCACCTTCAGCGTCTGCTGCCTTCTTTGTAGTTGTCTTCTTTGCTGCGGGTTTCTTTTCGCCCTCAGCATCTGCTGCTTTCTTTGTTGTCTTCTTTGCCGCGGGTTTCTTTTCGCCCTCAGCGTCTGCTGCCTTCTTTGTAGCCTTCTTTGCCACCTGCTTTGCATTTGCAGCAAGAATATCAAGAGCCTTATTGTTAACGATATCGCTCTTCATAGCATCGATGTTTGCATTCATAAGCTCGCGAATTTTATCCTTTTCCATCTTATAAACTTCAGCAATCTTATTGAATTCTGCTTCAACATCTTCGTCAGTAGCTTCTAAGCCTTCAACTTCTGCAATCTTTTCAAGAACAAGACTTCCGAGTACCTGAGCCTTAGCGGAGGGCTTCATCTGCTCTTTCATCTGCTCTTCTGTCATGCCGGTGTACTGAAGGTAAAGCTTCATGTCGATACCCTGACTCTTTAATCTGTATGCATAGTCCTCAACCATCTTTTCAGCCTGATTGTCTACCATGCACTCGGGAAGGTCAATTTCAGCACCTGCAACTGCTGCTTCAAGAGCTGCATTTTCAATTTCACGCTTTTCATTTTCAGCAGCGTTCTTTTCAAGTTTTGCACGAACATCAGCCTTAAGTTCATCAAGTGTGTCAAACTCGCTTACGTCCTTTGCAAATTCGTCGTCAAGTTCGGGAAGTTCCTTAACTTTAATAGCCTTTAATGCTACCTTGAATGTAGCGTCTTTGCCCTTTAATTCTTCAGCGTGGTACTCTTCGGGGAATTTAACATTAACGTCAAATTCTTCGCCGATATTCTTTCCAACAATCTGATCTTCAAAGCCGGGAATGAAGGAGCCGCTTCCAAGCACAAGCTCATAATCTGTTCCCTTTCCGCCTTCAAATGCAACACCGTCAGCAAAGCCTTCAAAGTCTATAGTTGTGGTATCGCCCATAGCTGCAGCTCTGTCTTCGATTGTTACCATTCTGGAGTTCTTCTCACGCATATTGCCGATTTCAGCGTCAACATCTTCGTCTGTAATCTTGAATTCAACCTTTGCGATTTCAACACCCTTATATGTACCGAGCTTAACTTCAGGCTTGGTATATACTTCTGCGGTGAATACAAAAGGCTTATCCTCTTCTCCGATTGTTACTATATCGATTTCGGGCTGAGATACGGGAGAGATTTTTGCTTCTTCCACTGCATTATCATATGCATCCGGAATTACAAAATTTACTGCATCCTCATAAAATACTCCAGCACCGTACATTTTCTCAATCATTTTTCTGGGAGCTTTTCCCTTGCGGAAGCCGGGAACGTTAATGTACTTAACGTTTTTCTGGTATGACTTTTTCATACCTTCCTCGAACACGTCAGCAGCCACTTCAATTGTAAGCTTAACTTTGTTCTTTTCCACATTTTCAAGTGTATAACTCATTTCTTTCATCCTTTCTCAAAGCTAAACCCACTAACTGCAGTTTAGCCTTTCTAAAGCTATATTATACCATATAATAAAAATTTTTCAAGTACTTTTTACAATATAATTTTTTTTGGCAAAAACGATAAATAGTCACACGAAACAAGGGCTGTGAATGGTGAAATTTCATTATAACTATCCATATTTTCGCTGTGCAGATGTCCGTAGAGCACACATTTTACGGAATAACGCTCTGCAATCTCTAAAAACCCTTCATACGGAGGATAATGGATTGCCGCTATAAGCTCCGTTGCGCCTCTCTTTTTTGCATCCTCTAAAGAAAGCTCCATCCTTATAAGTTCCCGTTTATATATCTTATCATCTTCACCTTTAAAATCCTTGTCAGAGGGCGTTATCCATCCCCGTGATGCACAAACGCCGATATTACCTATCGTGAAAGAGTTATTATGGATGAAGTGAATTGTGTCATAACCTTGTTCTTCTTTGAATTTATTAAGCTTTGACATGGTGGTCCACCAATAATCATGATTCCCTTTTGATATAATTTTCGTTCCGGGAAGTTTATTTATAAAATCAAAATCGGCTTTTGCTTCCTCAAGGTATGTTGCCCAGGAAATATCTCCCGGAATTATTACATAATCTTCTTTTGTAATCTCTCTTTCCCAGTTTTCCTTTATTCTGTAAACATAATTTTCCCACCGTTTACCGAATATGTCCATAGGCTTTTTCACACCCATGGGTAAATGCAGGTCGGAAATCGCAAAAATCGCCATAATAAACCTCCTTTCTTGAGTCTTAAAATTTCAACAAAGAAATTTTAAGACGGATATTTCGAAAAAGCGTTCAAGCTTTTTTGAAATGCAAACGAAAAATCCGAACAGGATTTTTTCGCTACGCTTTTTTAACAAATGAATAGGCTTTCTACTTAAAATTTCAACAAAGAAATTTTAAGACGGATATTTCGAAAAAATTTGTTTCTTTTAAGAATAATATTTCAATTTACGGCAAAACTAATTTTGTACCTCAAAAGTACAAATATTTCTGATATATCACTTTTATTATTGCGCATAAAAATGATATATCGGCCCTGAAAGGATTTGTTTTCATGAATAAAAACACACACCGTCTTGACGGAATCGTATGTGACGCAGAAAAGTGCGCCTACAACGAAAACCACGAATGCCACGCAACTTCTATTAAGGTTGAATCCGGAAATGCAACAAAGGCAAACCAGACAGAATGCAGTACCTTTAAAAACAAGTGCGAAAGTTGTTAAAATCCTCTCTTTGAAAACAGCGTGCAGTTTCTGCACGCTGTTTTTTAGCTAAAAAACTCTGTTGCTTTTTTCAACGAGAATTTGCAAATAACGTCCAAGCGGTTTGCAAATATAATCAAAAATTCAGCGGGGAATTTTTATGCTAAGAATTCATTTACCCTTAAAATCATTTCTTCTTTCTTTGTAACATCCGGGAATCTTACTTCCTTATCTTTAAGAGCTGCTAAAGATTTAGGAGGAGTCATATTTCCTATTTCCGAAAGCTTTTCGATAAGAAGAAATTCATCGTCTGTCACAGGTGCATCATCCTCACCCATAATTGCAGATACAACGCTTCCGCTGAACTTAAACGGACTTGCAGTGGATGCGATTATCGTTTTGGTTGAATCATGAGTCTGTGCAAGATACTGTTCATAAACATTTTCGGCAACCGCTGTATGGGTGTCCATTACATATGAATAGTTTCTTTCAATTTCGCTTATCGTACGCATGGTAAATTTATCATCGCAGTAAGCCGCATAAAAGTTTTCTTTAAGTTTTGCCTTTATATCATCGGGAACTTCGTAGCTTCCCTCTTCAGAAAGCTTTGCCATAAGCTCCTTAACAAGCTCAGAATTTTCACCGGACATATGGTATAAAAGTCTTTCAAGATTACTGGAAATAAGTATATCCATAGACGGCGAAATTGTCTGAACAAAAGCACGATTCTTATTGTAAACACCGGTTCTGATAAACTCGGTTAAAACATTGTTGCTGTTTGAAGCACAAATAAGTGTCTTTATCGGAACTCCCATTTCCTTTGCATAATATGCCGCAAGAATATTTCCGAAGTTTCCTGTGGGAACACAGATGTTTACTTCTTCGCCGCAGGAGATCTCCTTGTTTTTTACAAGCTCCGCATAAGAGGATACATAGTAGACAATCTGCGGTAGAAGTCTTCCCCAGTTAATGGAATTTGCACTGGACAATTCATAACCTCTCTCACGGAGTTTTTCTTTAAACTCTACATCCGAGAAGATTTTCTTAACGCCGCTTTGTGCATCGTCAAAGTTTCCTTCAATGGCATAAACTCCAACGTTATATCCTTCCTGGGTCTGCATCTGAAGCTTCTGTATTTCAGAAACTCCTCCCGTGGGATAAAAGACAAATATTTTTGTTCCCGGAACATCACGGAATCCTTCAAGTGCCGCCTTACCGGTATCTCCGCTTGTAGCAACTAAAATTGCAACCTTTTTATCGGTTCCTGTCTTTTCCATGGATGTGGTGAGAAGATAGGGCAAAATCTGAAGAGCCATATCCTTAAATGCACATGTGGGACCGTGCCAGAGTTCCAATACATAAGTATGTTCGTTAAGCTTATATATGGGAGCTATGGTGTCAGTTTCAAACTTTTCCTTGGTATAAGCCTTAGAAGTACAGTCCTTTATCTCATTTCTTCTGAAATCGGTTAAGAAAAGGCTAAATATTTCCGTTGCCCTTTCACTGTAGGACATGTTTCCCAGTGCCACAATTTCATCAAGTGAAAGATAAGGTATTTCTTCCGGGACAAAAAGACCTCCGTCACTGCACAGGCCCTTTACAATTGCCTCAGACGCAGTGATTTCAACGCTTTTATCTCTACTGCTGTGATATAACATAAATAAACCTCCGGGTAATGCACATCTTCCCTTTTTAAGATATGCTTATTTGACATATAAAAAGCGGCATTGCCGCTTTTTATAATTTGTGATTAAAGATATTTTTTAAGTCCTTCGCTGAGTTCATCTTCCTTGATGCTGATTGTGATTGTAAGGTTAGCATTTGCTTTTTCGCAAACCGCAGCTGCCTTATCAAGCATAGTTTCAAGAGCGGGTACATCGTTAGATCCTACAATCTTTGTGATGCTGTCAACAAAAATATCACATATATCGAAATCCTGTGAGAGAACACCGCAGATTACGCCGTAAAATGCATCATAATTTTCAACTGCATATTCCTCTGTATTAATCAAACGAATTTTAGAACTGAGGTCATAGGTGTGTCTTGTTCCCTTGTTGATAAATACGATACTGCCCTTCTGGGAATCGAGTGCTGCGTGAACCGCATCAATGAGAGTTTTGGTTTTTCCTGTTCCTTTTTCACCTACAATAATTTTTAACATAGCCGTTACCTCCTGTGTTTTTTATAGGAATATACTTCCTTATTTACATTGTACTATATATTGCACAATTTTTCAAGTTATTTTTTTAATTTTTCATAAAGTTCTTCGGCCTGTGCCTCATAACCGGGTTTTCCAAGGAGTGCAAACATATTTTTCTTGTATGCTTCAACGCCCGGCTGATTGAAAGGGTTAACTCCCAAAGTATAACCGGAGATACCGCAGGCCTTCTCGAAGAAGTAAACAAGAGAACCGAAATTGTATGCATCAAGTGTATCAATTTCAAGAACGATATTCGGAACATTTCCGTCTGTATGTGCAAGTAATGTTCCGAGGAACGCCTTGTTATTTACATAGTCCATTGTCTTTCCTGTAAGGAAATTAAGACCATCAACGTTTTTCTCGTCATTTATAACGGTTACATCGTTCTCGGGAGTTTTAACGGTAAGCACCGTTTCAAACATATTTCTTCTTCCCTCCTGGATGTACTGACCAAGAGAGTGAAGATCTGTGGAAAAATCAACAGCTGCAGGGAAAATGCCCTCGTTATCCTTACCTTCGGATTCTCCGAAGAGCTGCTTCCACCACTCACCAATATAATGAAGTCTGGGCTCGTAGTTTGCAAGGATTTCAAGAGTTTTGCCCTGACGGTATAATATATTTCTTACCGCAGCATATTCCGTGCAGGCGTTTTCCTCTGATTCGTACTCCTTCATGGCGTCATATGCACCCTGCATCATAGCGTCGATGTCAATACCGGCTGCTGCAATGGGAAGAAGGCCAACTGCTGTTAAAACAGAGAATCTTCCACCTACATCATCGGGCACAACGAATGTAGGATAGCCCATTTCGTCGGCTAAATTTTTAAGAGCACCCTTTTTAGCATCTGTCGTTACATAAACTCTGCCCTTTGCAGTGCCGTATTTTTTATTAAGAGCATCAGTCAGAAGTCTGAAGGCAATTGCAGGCTCTGTTGTTGTCCCGGACTTGGATATAACGTTTACGGAAAAATCCTTATCCTCTAAAAATTCCATGAGCTCGTGCATATAGTTTCCGCTAATATTGTTTCCTGCATAAATAATTATGGGAGCGTTTCGCTTTTCCTTGGGAAGAAGGTTTGAAAAAGATGAATTAAGCATTTCAATTGCCGCTCTTGCACCAAGGTACGATCCACCGATGCCTACAACCACAAGTACATCGGAATTTTTCTTTATTTCCTCTGCCGCCGACTTGATTCTTGCAAACTCTTCTTTATCATAGTTTTCGGGAAGGCGTACCCAACCTAAAAAGTCGTCACCGGCACCTCCGCCCTGCTCAACCAATTTCTTTGCTTCTGCAATCTGTCCTTTAATTGCATCAAGCTGCCTTTTTTCGATTCCTGTTTTCGAATAATCAATTCTTACCATATCAAATGTCCTTTCTATACCTTAAAACAGTCCTGTTATTTTACCCTGTTCGTCCACATCGATTTTTTCAGCGGCAGGAACCTTGGGAAGTCCGGGCATAGTTAATATGTCGCCTGTCAACACAACGATAAATCCTGCACCTGCAGATACCTTTACATTCTTAACCGTAACGGTAAAGTTTTCGGGTGCACCGAGCTTTGTAGGATCATCAGAGAAGCTGTACTGCGTCTTTGCAATACAAACGGGAAGATTTGCAAAACCAAGCTCCGTAAGCTCTGCAATCTGCTTTTTAGCAGCAGGAAGCACGCTGATACCGTCGCCCCCGTAAACCTTTTTAACGATTGCTTCGATTTTATCTTCGATGGAGCCGGAAAGTTCATAAGAGAATGTAAAATCACCCTTTTCTTCTTCGCAGAGACGAACGACTTCCTTAGCAAGCTCTTCTCCACCCTTTCCGCCTTCTGCCCATACTGTTGAAAGCACGGTATTAACAGAAAGCTCGCGGCACTTCTTAATTACGAAATCAATTTCCGCATCTGTATCTGTGGGGAAACGGTTAACAGCAACCACGCAGGGAAGCTTGTATACGTTTTTGATGTTAGATACGTGACGGAGAAGATTGGGTATACCCTTTTCAAGTGCTTCGATGTTTTCTGTTGCAAGCTCTGTCTTTAAAAGACCGCCGTGCATCTTAAGTGCACGTACTGTTGCAACGATAACAACCGCATCGGGTGTCAAACCTGCCATACGGCACTTTATATCGAGGAACTTTTCTGCACCGAGGTCAGCACCGAAGCCTGCCTCTGTTACTGTGTAGTCACCCATTTTAAGTGCAAGCTTTGTAGCCATAACGCTGTTACAGCCGTGTGCGATGTTTGCAAAGGGTCCGCCGTGTACAAATGCAGGAGTTCCCTCAAGTGTCTGAACAAGGTTGGGCTTTATAGCATCCTTTAAAAGAGCTGTCATAGCACCTGCAGCCTTTAAGTCCCCTGCTGTTACAGGCTTATTGTCATAGGTGTAGCCTACGATAATTCTCGAAAGTCTTTCCTTAAGGTCTTTAATTGAAGAAGATAAGCAAAGCACAGCCATAATTTCGCTGGCAACGGTAATGTCAAAGCCGTCTTCCCTGGGTGTTCCGTTTGCCTTACCGCCCATACCGTCAACGATGAAACGAAGCTGACGGTCGTTCATGTCAACACAACGTTTCCAGGTGATTCTTCTGGGGTCGATTCCGAGAACATTGCCCTGCTGAATATGGTTATCAAGCATTGCGGCAAGGAGATTGTTTGCCGCACCGATTGCGTGGAAGTCACCCGTAAAGTGAAGATTTATATCTTCCATGGGTACAACCTGGGCGTAGCCGCCGCCTGCCGCACCGCCCTTAACGCCGAATACGGGGCCTAAGGAAGGTTCACGAAGAGCAACGGTTACGTCCTTGCCGATTCTTGAAAGTCCGTCAGCAAGGCCGATTGTTGTGGTGGTTTTACCCTCTCCCGCAGGTGTGGGTGTTATTGCAGTAACCAAAATAAGCTTACCGTTTTTCTTATCGGTCTCGTTTATTAAAGCGGGATCGATTTTTGCCTTATAACGGCCATAAGTTTCAAGGTATTTCTCATCAACATGAGCTTTTTCTGCGATTTTTGTAATATGCTGCATTTGGCAGCTCTGAGCTATTTCTATATCGGATTTATATTCCACGAAAATGCCTCCTTACTTGAAGTAGCGTACAGCCGCTTCAAACATCTTAATATCATAATTGCCGGGAACGTTTTTATAAAGTCCGTTTCCGATTCTTTCGCTGTGTCCCATTTTACCTATTACTCGTCCGTCGGGTGATGTGATACCCTCGATAGCACATACGGAGTTATTGGGATTGAAGTGGATATCGTCTGTAGCACAGCCTTCAAGGTCAACATACTGTGTTGCAATCTGTCCGTTTTTCGCAAGCTCTGAAACAAGCTCTTCACTTGCAAGGAATCTTCCTTCGCCGTGGGAAATCGGAACATTATATACCTCACCCACATTTGTAAATGCAAGCCAGGGAGATTTATTTGATGCAATTTTAGTTCTCACAATTCTTGACTGGTGGCGTGCAATTGTGTTGAATGTAAGTGTGGGGCAGTTTTCATCGGTATCAATAATCTTACCATATGGCACCAAACCAAGCTTTATGAGTGCCTGGAAGCCGTTACAGATACCTGCCATAAGACCGTCACGTTTTTCAAGAAGGTTTGTCACTTCTTCTTTTACGATTGCATTTCTGAAGAATGCAGTGATGAACTTACCGCTTCCGTCAGGCTCGTCACCACCGGAGAAACCGCCGGGAATGAAGATGATCTGTGCTTCCTTTGTCTTTTCGGCAAAGTATTCCGTACTTCTCTTTATTCCGTCCGCTGTAAGGTTATTGATTACGATAATTTCAGGTTCTGCCCCTGCATCTCTGAGTGCCTTTGCGGTATCAAATTCGCAGTTTGTTCCGGGGAACGCAGGAATTAATACCTTTGGCTTTGCACACTTAAATGCAGTAGTATATCTCTCTGTGGCAGAAAATTCATAATTTTCGTATTTCTTACCCTCTGTAGGAATGTTGCAGCTGAATACAGGCTCAAGCTTTTCTTCGTAAAGCTTTAAGATTTCGCTTGTCTTAACAGCTTCACCTCCGAAAGTAATAGCACCGTCGCAGGTTACGAAACCAATGGTATTATCCATATAGGAATCGTCATTTACTTCGACAACGAAGGATCCGTAGGAATATCCGAAAATATCGGAAAGTGAAATTCCGTCTTCAAACTTAAAGCCAAAGCCGTTACCAAAGCCCATTTTCATTATGGCTTCTGCAACGCCGCCGAAGCAAGGAGTATAAACTGCTACGGCCTTGCCGGTTCTTACAAGCTCTGTAACCTTATTAAAGGTAGAAATGAGAGATTCGGTCTTAGGAAGATTATTCTCATCAAGTTCCGCCTTTAAGTGAATAACTCTGTTACCCGATGCCTTGAATTCTGGAGAAACTATGTCCCCTACCTTTGCGGTTGTAACTGCAAAGGAAACAAGTGTGGGAGGAACATCTAAGTTTTCAAAGCTTCCGCTCATGGAGTCCTTACCGCCAATTGCACCAATTTTTAATTCCTTCTGTGCCTTAAATGCACCAAGAAGTGCGGATAAAGGCTGACCCCAGCGCTTAACGTCCTTACCGAGTCTCGGGAAGTATTCCTGGAAAGTAAGATATACATCATCGAAAGACGCACCTGATGCAATTAACTTACACACAGATTCGATAACTGCAAGATAAGCACCGTGATAGGGACTCTTTTCGGTTATGAAGGGGTTATATCCCCAGGCCATAAGAGAGCAGTCATCGGTGTGCTTTTTCTCAACAGAAATTTTCTGCACCATTGCCTGAGCAGGTGTAAGCTGGTTTTTACCGCCGAAGGGCATAAGAACAGTTCCTGCTCCGATTGTGGAGTCAAAACGCTCGGAAAGACCACGCTTTGAGCATACATTAAGGTCAGATGCAAGGGCTTTCATATTTTCGGTAAAATTGCCCTTAACTTCTTTGTCCTCGTAAACTCCCTTTACGCAGAGTGCATCAATGTGCTTTTCGGCACCGTTGGAGTTTAAGAATTCTCTCTTTATATCGCATATCTTCTTGCCGTTCCATACCATTGTAAGACGCATATCATCTGTTACGGTTGCAACGGGGCAAGCCTGAAGGTTTTCCTTTTCGGCCAGAGCAAGGAATGCATCAACATTTTCCTTTTCAACAACAACAGCCATTCTTTCCTGAGATTCGCTTATTGCAAGCTCTGTTCCGTCAAGTCCTTCATACTTTTTCGGAACCTTGTTAAGGTCGATATAAAGACCGTCTGCAAGCTCACCTATTGCAACGGAAACACCGCCTGCACCAAAGTCGTTGCAGCGCTTGATCATACGGCTTGCTTCTTTGTTTCTGAAAAGTCTCTGAAGCTTTCTCTCTTCGGGAGCATTACCCTTCTGAACCTCTGCACCGCAGGATTCAAGTGATTCTACAGTATGTGACTTGGAAGAGCCTGTTGCACCGCCGCATCCATCACGGCCGGTGGAGCCGCCAAGCAAGATTACAACATCCCCTGCATCAGGTCTTTCACGGCGTACATTTTCTTCGGGGGCCGCTGCAATAACCGCACCGATTTCCATTCTCTTTGCCGCATAACCGTCATGATAAAGCTCATCAACAATACCTGTTGCAAGACCAATCTGGTTACCGTATGAGGAATAGCCTGCTGCCGCAGTTGTAACAATCTTTCTCTGGGGAAGCTTACCTTTAAGAGTCTCCGACAAGGGCTTTAAGGGGTCTGCCGCACCTGTTACACGCATAGCTCCGTAAACGTAGCTTCTGCCGGATAACGGGTCTCTTATAGCACCGCCTATGCAGGTTGCCGCACCACCGAAGGGTTCAATTTCCGTAGGATGGTTATGTGTTTCGTTTTTGAAGAGCAATAACCAGGGCTCTTTTTCGCCGTCAACAGTAACGTCGATTTTTACTGTGCAGGCATTGATTTCTTCGGATTCATCCAACTTTTCAAGCATTCCGTTTTTGCGGAGATACTTAACAGCAAGTGTTGCAATATCCATAAGGCAAACGGGCTTTGTTCTGCCAAGGGCCGCCCTTGTTGCAACATATTCGTCGTAAGCTTTTTTTAGAAGTTCATCTTCAAACTCGACCTTATCAATGATTGTACCGAAGGTAGTGTGACGTCAATGGTCAGACCAGTACGTATCAATCATTCTGATTTCTGTGATGGTGGGGTTTCTCTTTTCGGAAACGAAATAATCACGGCAGAATCTGATATCGTCAATGTCCATGGCAAGTCCGTATTCAGCGATAAATGCCTTTAAACCTTCCTCGTCAAGGTCTATAAAACCGTCAAGTGTCTTAACTTCTGTGGGGATTTCAAAGTCAGTTTTTAAGGTTTCCGCCTTGTCAAGCGATGCCTCTCTTGACTCAACGGGGTTTATAACATACTTTTTGATTTCCGCAACTTCATCCTCTGTAAGCTTTCCCGAAAGAGCATAAACCTTTGCTGTTTTTACCACTGGTCTTTCTCCGCAGGAAATAATCTGAATACACTGGGAAGCAGAATCTGCTCTCTGGTCAAACTGACCGGGAAGCGGTTCAACCGCAAAAACCGTGTATCCTGTAAAATCCATTTCTTCTGCCACATCATCAAGCTGTGGCTCGGAAAATACGGTTTTCTTAGCATATTCAAAAAGTTCCTTATCTATATTTTCCGCATCATAGCGGTTTATAATGCGGACATCGGTAAGATTTTTTATTCCGAGAAAAGTTACAACATCGGAAAGAAGGGCTTTAGCTTCATTCGCAAGATGCTTTTTCTTTTCAACATATACTCTGTATACCATTTTCTTCCTCCGTTTATTTTATTGCTTTAAGCGCTCTCTGTCCTATATCATTTCTGTAATAAGCATTGTCGAAGCTGATTTTCTTAACAAGGGCGTATGCTTTTTCTATTGCACCTGCCAAATTTTCATCTGTTGCGGTTGCACCAAGCACTCTTCCGCCGTTTGTTAAAAGCTTTCCGTCTTCCATTTTCGCTCCGGCAACGTATACGTTGTCTGAAATTTCGGAAGGAATTGTCATAACAAAGCCTTTTTCATAGCTTTCGGGGTAGCCCTTCGACGCCATAATTACACAGCATGCACTGCCAAAACCGAACTTTACTTCGGTTTCTGAAAGCTTTTCCTCTGTTACCGCCTTCATTACGGTAAGAAGGTCAGACTCCATCAAAGGAAGCACAACCTGTGTTTCGGGATCGCCGAAACGGCAGTTATATTCGATAACCTTGGGGCCTTTTTCGGTGAGCATAAGTCCGAAATAGAGACAGCCCTTAAAGGTTCTTCCTTCGCTTTTCATTGCCTCGATTGTGGGAAGGAAAATTTTTTCCATACACTCATCGGCAATATCCTTTGTATAATAGGGATTGGGGACAACTGTCCCCATACCGCCGGTGGTAAGACCAGTGTCGTTATTCCCTGCCCTCTTATGGTCCATTGATGATACCATGGGCTTTACAACGTGTCCGTCGGTAAATGCCAAAACAGAAACCTCTGGACCTGTCAGGAATTCTTCGATAACTATGTTATCTCCGCTCTTTCCGAAAACCTTATCCTCCATCATGGACTTAACGGCAGCTTTTGCTTCCTCTCGTGTCATTGCAATAATAACACCTTTACCGAGAGCAAGACCGTCAGCCTTTATAACTGTGGGGATGGGTGCTGTGTCCAAATATTTAAGTGCCGCATCCATATCAGAAAATACTTCATATTCCGCTGTAGGAATGTGATATTTTTTCATTAAATTCTTTGAAAAAACCTTGCTTCCTTCAATTATAGCAGCCTTTTTATCTGGACCGAAACAAGGAATTCCCGCTTCCGTAAGAGCGTCAACCGCACCTAATACCAAAGGATCATCGGGAGCAACAACCGCATAGTCGATTTTCTCGGAAACTGCAAATTCAACGATTTTTTCTATTTCCTTTGCACCGATATCAACGCAGGTTGCATCCATTGCAATTCCGCCGTTTCCGGGAAGTGCATAGATTTTTTCAACGTCTTTGTTTTCTTTCAACTTTTTAATTATGGCGTGTTCTCTTCCGCCACCGCCAACAACCATTAATTTCATTTAAGAATCCTCCCTTATCAGTGGTGGAAAAGTCTCATTCCGGTAAATGCCATAACCATGTTGTACTTGTCGCAGGTGGAAATCACAACATCGTCACGGATGGATCCGCCTGGCTCTGCAATGTAGGAAACACCGCTTCTCTTTGCTCTTTCGATGTTGTCATCAAAGGGGAAAAATGCATCGGAGCCAAGTGCAACGCCTGTAATTGTGTCAAGATATGCTCTGATTTCATCGTCTGTCAGAGGCTCGGGACGCTGTGTGAAATACTTCTGCCAGTTACCTTCAGCACAAACATCTTCTTCATTTCTGTTGATATATCCGTCAATTACGTTATCTCTGTCAGCTCTTCCGAGGTCATCTCTGAAGGGAAGGTTCAATACCTTATCATACTGACGCATATGCCAGGTGTCAGCCTTTGTACCCGCCAAACGTGTGCAGTGGATTCTTGACTGCTGACCTGCACCAACGCCGATTGCCTGGCCCTGATATGCATAGCAAACAGAGTTTGACTGAGTGTATTTCAATGTAATCAATGCAATTATAAGGTCGCGCTTAGCACCGTCGGGCATTTCCTTATTTGCTGTTACGATATTTGAAAGAAGCTCTTCGTCAATTTTGAAGTTGTTTCTTCCCTGCTGGAAGGTAATACCGTAAACTTCCTTTGTCTCAACTTCAGCCGGAACGTAAGAAGGGTCAATCTTTACGATGTTGTAGCCGCCCTTTCTCTTGGTCTTTAAGATTTCAAGAGCTTCGTCTGTATAGCCGGGAGCGATAACACCGTCGGAAATCTCTCTCTGAATAAGCTTTGCTGTTGTAACGTCGCAAACGTCGGAAAGTGCAACCCAGTCACCGAAGGAGCACATTCTGTCGGTTCCTCTTGCTCTTGCATATGCACATGCAAGGGGGGATTCGTCAAGACCTTCGATATCGTCAACGAAGCAGGCTTTCTTAAGCTTATCGGATAAAACCTCGCCTACTGCCGCACTTGTGGGGCTTACGTGCTTGAAGCTTGTAGCAGCAGGAAGGCCAAGTGCTTCCTTTAATTCCTTAACGAGCTGATAGCTGTTAAAAGCATCAAGGAAGTTGATGTAGCCTGGCTTACCGTTTAATATTTCAATGGGAAGCTCTGATCCGTCTTTCATATATATTTTAGAAGGCTTCTGATTTGGATTACAACCGTATTTAAGTTCAAATTCTTTCATTTTAATACCCTCACTTATTCTTATTAATTATAATATCTTCTGTTTTTCCGCATTCCAAGCAAACTGTTCTTACGAAAAGAGAAACCTTGTTATCCTCGTTTAAGTTTTCCCATACCAAATCAGCAAGCTCCTTTGCGGTATTGGGAAGCTCGACTTCTTCGGGCTCTCCGTAGAAGGAAGGAATGGGATTTCCGTCGCACTTATAGGTGTGAATGAAGTGGCCTATTCCCCTGCGCATTTCATAGTTATAGAAAAATCTGTTACAAACATCAGGATTTCCGTTTGCACTCTTAAGTATGGACATTTTATAGGTAAATGCCTTGTCATTATAGTAAAGTGCACCTGAAATACGGGGTGTGAAGTTGGGAGCATCCGGCTCAAACTCTCTTGTCATCAAGGCTTCTTCAAAGGTTTTTCCGTCCTTCATAAAGTCATAGATTGTGTTTGTCTGATCGCCGTTTGTTATTATATCGCAACCGGAAAGTGCAAGATAAGGATTGTAGATAATTAAACTGGGATCTTGTAGCTTTGATTCATCAAAAGCCTTTGTTCTCATTCCGCCTTCAAAGCTTTCAAAAACTCTGTTTCTGGAGTTTTCGCTTCGTCCCATTATAAAATATGCAATCATCGCATTTTTTCCGTCAGCGGATGTACCGATTACGATACCGCGTCCGGGATATGTATTTTCAGATAAAAGTTTTGATAAATCAAATAAAGCCATTTTAATACCTCCGATTCTTATAATTCGCTTGCCACTTTTTCAACTGCCATGGGAAGGATTTTCCATTCAGCTTCCTCCATTACTCTCTTTTGGAGAATTTCGGGAGTGTCCCCTTCCTTTATTTCAACGGCCTTTTGCATAATAATTTTTCCGCCGTCGGGAATTTCGTTTACAAAATGAACTGTCGCCCCTGTCACCTTTACGCCGTAGGAAAGTGCCGCTTCGTGCACGTGCAATCCGTAAAAGCCTTCGCCGCAGAAGGAAGGAATGAGTGACGGGTGAACGTTTATGATACGCTCGGGATACTTTTTGGTGAAGTTTTCGCTTAAAATCACCATAAAGCCTGCAAGAACGATTATGTCAATCTTCTTTTTGGTTAAAAGGTCAATAATCGCACCTTCAAATTCCTCTCTGGTTTCATAATTCTTTTTAAGTACTACGGCTGTTTCAACCCCTGAATTTTTCGCACGCTCCAGTGCATAAGCATCAGCCTTGTTTGATATTACAAGGGAAATTTTGCCGCTTTTTATAATGCCGGATTTTTCCGCATCAAGCAACGCCTGAAGATTTGTGCCGCCGCCCGATACCAAAACTGCAATATTTTTCATAATTTGCACCTTACATTATTATTTTTTCTTCGGATTTTACGATTTCGCCGATTATGTAAGCATCCTCTCCGTTTGCCTTAAGAGTTTCGATGGCAACATCAGCATCTTCTTTTGCAACAACGATGCTCATACCAACACCCATATTGAAGGTGTTAAACATATCGTGCTCAGAAATGCCTCCCTTTTCCTGTAAGAGCTTGAAGATAGGAAGCACCTTTACGGCATTCTTATCTATCTTTGCACCGAAACCATCGGGAATGCTTCTCGGAATGTTTTCATAGAAGCCACCGCCGGTGATGTGGGAAATCGCTCTTACCTTTGCCTTTTCAAGAAGGGCAAGAACAGGCTTAACATAAATTTTTGTGGGTGTCAAAAGAGTTTCGCCGAGGCTCTTTCCGCCAAGAGCCTCAAGGGGAGTCTTAAGATCAGCGTTTTCAACATCAAACACCTTTCTTACAAGGGAAAAGCCGTTTGAGTGAACACCGCTTGAAGGAAGGGCGATTACAACGTCTCCCTCTTCCATTTTCTTATTGTCTATAATCTTTGTCTTGTCAACAACGCCTGTTGAGTAACCCGCAAGGTCGTATTCGTCAACAGGATAAAATCCCGGCATTTCCGCAGTTTCACCGCCGATTAATGCCGCACCTGCCTGAACACATCCCTCTGCAACACCTTTAACGATATCTGCGATTCTTTCGGGGATATTCTTGCCGCAGGCAATATAGTCAAGGAAGAATAAGGGCTTTGCGCCGCAGCAGATAATGTCGTTTACACACATTGCAACGCAGTCGATACCAACTGTGTCATGCTTGTCCATAAGGAAAGCAATTTTTAATTTTGTTCCGACACCGTCTGTTCCGCTGACTAAAACGGGCTTAGTTATGCCCTCAAGATCAAGCTCGAAAAGACCGCCGAAGCCGCCTACATCGGAGCATACACCCTTTGTCATTGTTTTTGCGATGTGGCTTTTCATAAGCTCAACCGCTTTGTAGCCTGCCGTAATATCAACACCTGCTGCTGCATAGCTGTCAGATTTAGATTTCATATTCATATTAATTACTCCTTTCCGTTCCAACAATAAGTACATAATTTACAAGGCTCTAAGCCTATTGCTTTTATAAGTCCTTCCAGGGACTGGAATTCAAGGGATGCAAAGTTGAACTTTTCGCATATTTTCTTACGAAGTGCCTTTCCTCTTTCTGTAGAAAAGTCGCTGTATTCCTCAATATACTTTTCTCCTTCTTCTCCCTCAAGCTCCAGAATAATATTTCGTGCAATCAGGTCATAATCTCCCGTACCTCTTGAGAAATTCAGGAATTTGCATCCGTACATAATGGGAGGACAGGCAGAACGCATATGAACTGCCTTTGCACCGTTTTCATAGAGAAATTCAACGGTTTCACGAAGCTGTGTGCCTCTTACAATTGAGTCATCCACAAACATAAGGCTCTTATCCTTTATAAGTTCGTGTACAGGAATCTGCTTCATTTTCGCAATCCTGTCTCTCTCCTTCTGCTTTGCGGGAGTAAAGCTTCTCGCCCAGGTGGGTGTATATTTTATAAAAGGTCTTGCGAAGGGGATTCCGCTTTTATTTGCATAACCTATTGCATGGGGAGTTCCCGAATCGGGAATTCCGCAAACAGAATCTATTCCTTCTGCATTACCCAGCATTTTATCGTTTTCAGCCATTATTTCGCCGTTTTTATAGCGCATTGCTTCAACGTTTATTCCTTCATAGCTTGTGGCGGGATATCCGTAATAACTCCAGAGGAAGGTACAGATTTTCATTTTCTCCCTTGCAGGAGACAATACCTTTATGCCATCGGGAGAAAGCTCCACAATCTCTCCGGGGCCAAGCTCCCTCTCGTCCTCATAGCCCAGCTTTTTATAGGCGAATGACTCAAAGGATACACAGTATCCGTCCTCACACTTACCTATCTGAACAGGAAGCCTTCCGACTTTGTCACGGGCGGCAATAATATGTCCGTCATTTTTAAGTAAAAGAAGGGATGCCGTTCCGTCGATAACTTCCTGTGCATGCAGTATTCCCTCAACAATGTCCTTTTTTTGTCCAATCAAGGATGCCACAATTTCAATGGAGTTTACATTTCCGTTTGTCATTATGGCAAAATGACCGCCACGCTCATTTAAATACTTCTCGATAATTTCCTCGGCATTGTTTATCCTTCCTATCATGGAAAGGGCGTAAACGCCTGCCTCGGAACGAATTAAAAGAGGCTGGGGATCGGTGTCGCTTATGCATCCGATTGCCGCATTTCCCTCCATCTCATCGAATATATCTTCAAACTTTGTTCTGAAAGGTGAATTTTCTATATTGTGTATGTCTCTCTGAAGACCTTTTTTTACATCATATGCCGCCATACCGCCACGCTTTACGCCAAGATGCGAATGGTAGTCTGTCCCGAAAAAAACGTCGCTTATGGCGTCGCTTTTTTTGGTTGCTCCGAAAAATCCGCCCATAATGTTCCTCCTTGCTGTAATTATGAATTTATGAGTTTTACTTGTTCATTTCCTCAGAAAGTGCCTTGTCTTTTTCCAAAACCTTTTTGGCATCTTCGATTCTCTTTGCATCAAGCTTTGCTGCAAGTTCTTTATCCTCTACCGCAATAATCTGTGCAGCTAAAAGTGCCGCATTTCCCGCACCGTTTATCGCAACAGTTGCAACAGGGATACCCGTGGGCATCTGAACGGTGGATAAAAGTGCATCCATTCCGTCAAGATTTGAGCTTTTGCAGGGGATTCCTATTACGGGAAGGGTTGTGTTTGCTGCAATGGCACCGGCCAAATGTGCCGCCATACCTGCCGCCGCAATGATTGCACCAAAACCGTTAGCCCTTGCATTTACTGCAAAATCTCTTGCCTCTACAGGCGTTCTGTGAGCGGAATAAATATGTATTTCAAAGGGGATTCCAAGGGAATCCAACATATCTGTCGCTTTTTTAACGATAGGAAGGTCTGAATCGCTTCCCATTATAATTCCAACTTTTTTCATTTTTTCTACCTCATTTCCTGTGTTTTTCCTTAAAAAAACGCAAACTGGGCACACTATCCCCTATGGGAGAGTGTGCCCAGACGGTCGGCTCTTAAGTAATTTCTGCTCCCCGGTGGTAACCCACCCAATCCGTCAGTTGCAGAAACCTTTTTATACATAGCATTTTAGCATAAAAAGCCATTTATGTCAAGACACACGCATTTTAATTTGCCTTATTTTACAGGCTGACTTGCTTCCTTCTGAATAACGTCGTGTGCGCCGCCTTCAATAATACTTGTGGAGCTTACAAGTGTGAGCTTTGCCTTTTGCTGAAGTTCGGGGATTGTAAGTGCTCCGCAGTTACACATTGTGGACTTAACCTTGCTTAAGGAAAGTGCCACATTGTCCTTTAAGCTTCCTGCATAAGGAACGTAGGAGTCAACGCCCTCTTCAAAGGAAAGCTTTTTATCTCCGCCCAGGTCATATCTCTGCCAGTTTCTTGCACGGGCACTTCCTTCGCCCCAGTATTCCTTATAATATGTTCCGCCGATGCTTACTCTGTTTGAGGGGCTTTCGTCAAAACGTGCGAAATATCTTCCAAGCATTACAAAATCTGCACCCATTGCAAGAGCAAGTGTGATGTGGTGGTCATATCCGATACCGCCGTCGGAGCATACAGGAATGTATACTCCCTTTTCCTTGAAGTATTCGTCTCTCGCCTTACAAACCTCAATTAATGCTGTTGCCTGACCACGGCCGATACCCTTTGTTTCTCTTGTTATGCAGATGGAGCCGCCGCCGGTACCAACCTTGATAAAGTCAGCACCGCAGTCAGCCAAAAATCTGAAGCCGTCTGCATCAACTACGTTACCTGCACCAACTTTTACGCTGTCGCCGTATTTTGCTCTTATCCATTCGATTGTAAGCTTCTGCCATTCGGAAAAGCCTTCGGATGAGTCGATACATAAAACGTCAGCACCTGCTTCAACCAATGCGGGAACACGTTCTGCATAGTCTCTTGTGTTGATACCCGCACCAACCACATAACGCTTTGATGCATCAAGAAGCTCATTGGGGTTCTGCTTATGTGTATCATAATCCTTACGGAATACGAAATAGCAAAGTCTTCCTTCATCGTCAATTATGGGAAGGGAATTAAGCTTATTATCCCAGATAATATCGTTTGCAACTTTTAAGGTTGTGCCTTCCTTTGCAACTATGAGTTTATCAAAGGGAGTCATAAACTCCTTAACCTTTGTGGCAGGATCCATACGGCTTACGCGGTAGTCTCTTCCGGTAACGATACCCACAAGCTTACCCTCGGGTGTTCCGTCCTCTGTAACAGCAACGGTGGAGTGTCCTGTCTTTTCCTTTAATGCAACAACCTCGGCAAGTGTGCCTTCGGGAGAAATGTTAGAATCGCTTTTTACAAAGCCTGCCTTATGGTTTTTAGCGCGCTTTACCATTGCAGCCTCGTCTTCAATTGTCTGAGAGCCGTAGATAAAAGATACTCCGCCTTCTGTCGCAAGTGCAACAGCAAGTCTGTCACCTGATACAGACTGCATAATTGCAGAAACCATAGGGATATTCATTGTGATTGCCGGCTCTTCCCCCTTTTTATATTTTACAAGGGGTGTTTTAAGGCTTACATTAGCGGGAATGCAGTCGCTTCCCGAATAGCCTGGGATTAAAAGATATTCGTTAAATGTATGTGAAGGTTCGTTTATAAAAGTAGCCATTTTCATTCTCCTTTACTGTGCTTTAGTTTCGCAGTAGATACAGCGATATACGTTTTCTTCTTTGTCGGTAAGTTTGAATATGTGGTCAAGCTCCTGCTCAACGCTTGTTATGCATCTGGGGTTTTTGCACTTAATAACATTCTTAAGGGTTTCGGGTGTTGCGATAGTTTTCTTTTCAACCAAAACGCCGCCCTTTATTATGTTAACCGTAACACCCGGGTCAACATAGCCTATAACATCAAGGTTAACGTCGATATCGGCATCAATCTTTATTATGTCCTTTTTACCGAGCTTTTTGCTTGCCACATTTTTTATGATGGCAACGGAGCAGTCAAGGTTATCAAGCTCTAAAAGCTCGAAAAGTCTCATTCCTCTGCCCGAAGTAATATGGTCAATTACAAGACCGTTATTAATTGAATCTATATTCATTTTTCCGCCTCCTCAAGAAGCATTAAGATAAGAGCCATTCTTATATATTTTGCATAAAGTACCTGCTTGAAATAACATGCTCTGGGATCATCATCAATTGCAACCGCAATTTCGTTTACTCTCGGAAGAGGATGGAGTATACATAAATCCTTCTTTGCATTTTTAAGCTTATCAGGGACCAAAATATAGCTGTCCTTAAGTCTTAGATAGTCTTCCTCGTTGAAGAATCTTTCCTTCTGTACTCTTGTCATATAGAGTATGTCAAGTTCTGGCATTACCTCTTCAAGATTTGTTGTCTGTACATATTCGATGCCCTTTTTCTGAAGTACATCCTTTTTAACATAGCTTGGAAGCTTAAGCTCCTCGGGCGATATAAGGACGATTTTTATTCCCTCATATCTTGAAAGTGCATTTATTAAAGAATGTACCGTTCTTCCAAACTTTAAGTCGCCGCAAAAGCCAACGGTAAGATTATTAAGTCTTCCCTTTTCCTTACTTATTGTAAGAAGGTCTGCAAGTGTCTGCGTCGGATGATTGTGACCGCCGTCACCTGCATTTATAACGGGAATCGAAGCATTGTTTGCCGCAACAAGCGGTGCACCCTCTTTAGGATGGCGCATTGCAATAATGTCCGCATAACAGCTTATAACCTTTGCCGTATCGGCAACACTTTCACCCTTTGATGCCGATGAGCTCTGTGCCTCGGAAAAGCCGAGTACATTTCCGCCAAGCTCCATCATTGCCGCTTCAAAGCTTAATCTCGTTCTTGTCGAGGGCTCAAAAAACAGCGTAGCAAGCTTTTTGCCCTTGCACTTTTCGGAATATTTTGAAGGATTTTCTATAATGTCTTCTGCCGTAGCAATAAGTGAATCAATTTCTTCTGTCGTCAAATCCAGTATGTCGATAAGACTTCTCAATTAAGTGCGCCTCCTTTTAATTTTATATCGCTTTAATTATTTCTTTTCAATCCAGCTTTCGTCAGAGGGGTTGTCTCTGAATGCGATAAGCTTCTTGATGTCTTCTTCCTTGATATAGTTTTCTTCTGCCGCAACGTGTGCGATAACGTCAAAGTTTGTCAGGCTTACGTTCTTAACATTTGCTTCTTCAAGGCGAGCCAAGCCCTTTTTCATACCGTAAGTGAAAATGCTTACGATACCGAGAACTTCTGCACCTGCTTCACGAAGTACGTTTACAACTTCGATAACGCTTCCGCCTGTTGAAATAAGGTCTTCAACAACTACAACCTTCTGTCCGGCCTCAAGCTTACCTTCTATCTGGTTCTGTCTTCCGTGATCCTTTGCTCCTGAACGAACATAGCCCATAGGAAGATCCATAAGGTGAGCGGTGATTGCCGCATGAGCAATACCTGCTGTGGATGTACCCATAAGTACCTCAACATCGGGATAGTTTTCCTTTATAAGCTTTGCAAGGCCTTCTTCAACATCGCATCTTACCTTAGGAGCTGTAAGAGTCAAACGGTTGTCACAATATACAGGGCTTTTGATTCCGCTTGCCCATGTGAAGGGCTCTTCGGGGCGGAAGAAAACCGCCTTTATTGAAAGCAAATCTTTTGCAATTAATTTTTCCATTATAGTCAATCCTTTCTTAATCTACAAATTCAGCAATACATCTTTCGTATGCCGCAACGGGATCTTCCGCCGCTGTTATGGGGCGGCCTACAACGATGTAGTCGCTTCCGATTTTCTTTGCCTCGGCGGGTGTCATAACTCTCTTCTGGTCACCCACATCACCGTCAGCAAATCTAACACCGGGAGTTACTGTCAAAAACTCCTTGCCGCAACTTTCATGAACCTTTTCCGCCTCCAAGGGTGAACACACAACACCGTCAAGTCCCGCTTTTTTAGCGTTACCTGCATAGTGCATTACAACCTTGTCGATGGGTTCCTTTATAAGAAGGTCATTTTCCATTCTTTCCTGGTCGGTTGATGTAAGCTGTGTTACAGCAATAAGCAAAGGTCTTGTTCCGTCGGGACGGGTAAGTCCTTCTATTGCCGCTTCCATCATGGAAATTGTTCCTGCCGCATGAAGGTTTGTCATATCAACGTCAAGACGGGACAAAACGTTCATGGACTTTTTAACGGTATTTGGAATATCGTGAAGCTTAAGGTCTAAAAATATCTTATGGCCTCTCTTCTTTATTTCCTTTACTATTTCAGGGCCTTCTGCATAGAAAAGCTCCATTCCTATTTTAACAAAGGGCTTTCTGCCGCTGAACTTGTCAAGAAACTCAAATGTCTGCTCCTTGCTTGAAAAATCGCAAGCAATAATTACATCCTTACCCATTTCACTCCGCCTTTCCTATTATTTCACTTAAAGAATTTATATTGTACTTATCCATAACACGGGGCAAATCCTCGATTATGTCACGGCAGGCATAAGGATTTACAAGGTTTTCCGCACCTACCTCAACAGCCGTTGCACCCGCCAGCATCATTTCTATTACGTCTTCTGCCGATCTTACACCGCCCATTCCGATAACGGGAATTTTCACGTTCTGTGACACCTGGTATACCATTCTTACTGCCACGGGGAAAATTGCAGGTCCTGAAAAGCCGCCCATTTTATTGGCAATAACAAACTTTTTGGTCTTAAGGTCAATCCTTGAGCCAAGAAGTGTGTTAATTAAGCTTATTCCGTCAGCACCCGCCTCTTCGCAGGCTTTTGCAATGGATACTATATCCGTTACATTGGGAGAAAGCTTTATTATAACAGGCTTGGTTGTAACCTTTTTAACAGCTTTTACAACCTCTGCCGCACTTTCGGGGTTTGTGCCGAAGCTCATTCCGCCGCCGTGAACGTTGGGGCAGCTTATATTTACTTCAAGCCATCCAACCTGCTCACATTTGTCGATTTTTTCGCAGGTGTAAGCATATTCTTCCAAAGAAAATCCGCTTACGTTTGCCATTACCTTTTTATTAAAACATTTTGAAAGCTTGGGAAGCTCTTCATTTATTACCTTTTCAACACCGGGATTCTGAAGACCAACGGCGTTTATCATACCCTCGCTACACTCTGCAATTCTGGGTGTGGGATTTCCGAATCTTGCTTCCTTGGTTGTTCCCTTAAAGGAAAATGTTCCGAGGATATTAATATCGTAAAGCTCTGCAAATTCATAGCCGTAGCCAAAGGTTCCGCTGGCGGGAATTACGGGATTGTCAAGAGTAATTCCCAGAAGGTCTACGCTCATTTTTCCCATAATATTTCCTCCTTTTTAAGGACGGGGCCGTCCTTGCAGATTCTTTTATAGCCCGTTACGGTTTTGCAGGAGCAACCCATGCATGCACCAAAGCCACAGCCCATTCTCTCTTCAAAGGAAAACTGACCGCTTACCTCTGTCGCCTTGTAAATTGCCTTAAGCATCGGCTCGGGACCGCAGGTGTAAAAATAAGAATAGTTAAGTTCTTTTATGGCATCTGTTACAAAGCCCTTGATTCCGTAAGAGCCGTCAACCGTTGTAACAAAAACCTCTGCACCGAGCTCTTTAAATTCATTTTCGTAAAAAACCTCGCCCTTGTTGTTAAACCCAAGAACAACGCTTACTTTCTTGCCTTCCCCGATAAGCTTTTTGCAAAGCATGTATAAGGGCGGAACACCTACACCGCCGCCAAGGAGAAGAACATTTTCTCCCGAAGATGCTGTATCGTATCCGTTACCGAGACCCGTTAAAACGTCAAGTTTTCCTTCTTTCATTTTCGCCATTTCCTCGGTGCCCTTACCTACCACCTTATATATAATGGTAAGTTCTTCGCCCACCGCATCGCATACGGAGATGGGACGGCGGAGAAAAAGACCGTCAAGCTTGATGTTTACAAACTGACCGGGCGCTGTAATATCAGAAATATCTCCCGAAAGAGTCATCTTCATTACGTTGTCGGTAAGATTAATATTTTCTTTTATGTCAAGTAAAACCTGTTTCATTATTCTACCTCTTATGCATCAATGGTGGAGATTGTAAGAGTCGTCTCCTCCAAAACGTCAAGCAATACCTTTACTGTGTCAAGTGCGGTAAAGATTGTAACGTTATTTTCGGTTGCATAGCTTCTTATCTGATAACCGTCATTTGCCTGGCTTGCCGCACCGATATCCTTTGTATTAATTACATAAGCGATGTGTCCCTGACGGAGAGCATCAAGTATTTCTTCGCTTCCGTCGGAAAGCTTTTTAAGCACATGGGTACGGATTCCGTTAGCCTTCAAGAAATTAGCTGTTCCTTCCGTTGCCTCAATGTTGAAGCCTAAGTTATAGAATCTTCTAATCAAGGGAAGTGCTTCTTCCTTATCCTTATCTGCGATTGTGGCAAATACGGTGCCGTAGTTCTGAAGCTTCATTCCCGATGCCTGAAGAGCCTTGTAAAGAGCACGGTTTAACTTATCGTCATAACCGATTGCTTCACCGGTTGACTTCATTTCGGGAGAAAGATATGCATCAAGTCCTCTTATCTTATTGAAGGAGAATACGGGAACCTTTACATACCAGCGCTTCTTTTCAGCAGGATAGGTTTCAAAAATCCCTTGCTCCTTTAAGCTCTTGCCCATAATAACTTCTGTAGCAATATCGGCTAAGCTGTAGCCTGTGGACTTGGAAAGGAAGGGAACTGTTCTTGAAGAACGGGGGTTAACCTCGATAATATATACATCTTCCTTTTCATCAACGATGAACTGGATGTTGAAAAGTCCCACGATGCCGATGCCAAGACCGAGCATTTTCGCATACTGAAGAATTGTACCCTTTACTTTATCTGAAATGCTGAATGAAGGATATACGCTGATGGAGTCGCCCGAGTGAACGCCTGTTCTTTCAACAAGCTCCATAATACCGGGAACGAAAACATCCTTTCCGTCGCAGATTGCGTCAACCTCAACCTCTTTACCCTGAATGTACTTATCAACAAGTACGGGCTTGTCCTCGTCAATTTCAACAGCAGTCTTTAAGTAGTGGCGAAGCTGATCTTCGTTTGCAACTATCTGCATTGCTCTTCCGCCAAGAACAAAGCTGGGGCGAACCAGTACGGGATAGCCGATTTCCGATGCCGCCTTTATACCGTCTTCAATCTTTGTAACAGCCTGTCCCTTGGGCTGAGGAATGTTTAATTCTCTTAAAATTCTTTCAAAGCTTTCTCTGTTCTCCGCTCTGTCAATAGCCTCACAGTCGGTACCGATAATCTTAACGCCGTGCTTCATCAAAGGCTCAGCCAAGTTAATGGCTGTCTGACCGCCCAAGGAAGCAATTACGCCTTCGGGCTTTTCAAACTCGATGATATTCATAACATCCTCTGTTGTGAGAGGTTCAAAGTAAAGCTTGTCAGCTGTTGTATAGTCGGTGGAAACTGTTTCGGGGTTATTGTTTATGATAATAGCTTCATAGCCCGACTTCTTTATTGTCATAACCGCATGAACGGTGGAATAGTCAAATTCTACACCCTGACCGATACGGATGGGTCCTGCACCAAGAACGATAATCTTTTTCTTGTCTGTAAGTCGGGATGCATTTTCTCCCTCGTAGGAGGAGTAGAAATAGGGAATGTATGCACCTGTGTGGCAGGTATCCACCATTTTGAATACGGGGAAAATATTATTTTCCTTTCTTAATGCATATACATCCATTTCGGACATATCCCACATCTTTGCGATAAATTTATCGCTGTAGCCTATCTTCTTTGCTTCCTTAAGAGTTGCAATGTCACCCCTGTTCGTCTTTACGGTTGCTTCAAAGTCAACAATTTCCTTAACAGCAGAAAGGAAGTAGGATGTGATTTCTGTTATCTTGTGAATATTATCAACAGTCTCGCCTCTTCTGAAAAGCTCGGAAACTGCAAAGATGTTATCATCCTTGAAGGTCTTTATATATTCGGTAAGTTCAGAATCTGTCATATTGTCAAACTTGGGAAGGTAGAAATGATATGCACCTGTTTCAAGCGAACGCACAGACTTTAAGAGACATTCTTTCAAGTTACTTCCGATACCCATAATTTCACCGGTAGCCTTCATCTGTGTACCAAGGGTGTTGGGTGCAGATGCAAACTTATCGAAGGGGAATCTGGGGAACTTCGCAATTACATAATCAAGACTCGGGTTAAATGCCGCATTTGTATTTGCAATGGCAATTTCGGTAAGCTCCATACCAACGGCGATTTTGGCAGTAACCCTTGCAATGGGGTATCCGCTTGCCTTGGATGCAAGTGCAGAAGAACGGGAAACTCTTGGGTTTACTTCGATTAAGTAATATTCGCTTGTCTCGGGATTAAGTGCAAACTGAACGTTACATCCGCCCTCTATCTTAAGCTCCTTAATAAGCTTAATGGCACTGTCGTTAAGCATCTTTTCGTCTTCTTTGCTTAAAGTCATTATGGGTGCAACAACCAAAGAGTCACCTGTGTGAACACCAACAGGGTCGATATTCTCCATTCCGCAGATGGTGATTGCTCTGTCGGTGGAATCACGCATAACCTCAAACTCAATTTCCTTATAGCCCTTAACGCTCTTTTCAATCAGTACCTGATGAACGGGAGACAATTTAAAGGCATTAAGACCAACTTCAATGAGCTCTTCTTCGTTATATGCAAAGCCGCCGCCTGTTCCGCCAAGGGTAAATGCAGGACGGAGAACAACGGGATAACCGATTTTCTTTGCCGCTTCCTTCGCCTCTTCAAGGGAATATGTTATTTCAGAAGGAATTGTAGGCTCGCCTATGGACTGGCAAAGCTCCTTAAAAAGTTCTCTGTCTTCGGCTCTTTCAATACTCTCGCTGCTGGTACCGAGAAGCTCAACACCGCATTCCTTTAGGATTCCCTTCTTTTCAAGCTGCATAGCAAGATTAAGTCCTGTCTGACCTCCGATTCCGGGAACGATGGCATCAGGTCTTTCATATCTTAAAATCTTAGCGATATACTCAAGTGTCAAAGGCTCCATATAAACCTTGTCCGCAATTGAAGTATCCGTCATAATTGTTGCGGGATTGGAGTTACAGAGTACAACCTCGTAACCCTCTTCCTTAAGAGCTAAGCACGCCTGGGTTCCCGCATAGTCAAATTCAGCCGCCTGACCGATTACGATGGGACCCGAACCTATTATAAGTACCTTTTTAATATCAGTTCTCTTTGCCATAATCACGCCTCCGTTACATCATATACAATTTTTCCGTCACAAACTGTCATTATACATTTTCCCGAAACAGTCCATCCTTCAAAGGGTGTTGCCTTTCCGAGAGATAAAAATTCATTGCTGTCTACTTTGTATTCGCTATTTAAATTCCATACGGTAAAATCATTTCCCGTATCTATGCCGAAACGCTTTTTAGGATTTATCGCCATAAGCTCTATAAGCTTTTCCAATGTTATAACGCCTTTTTTCACAAGGTGAGTATAAAGAACGGAAAATGCCGTTTCAAGACCTACTATTCCAAAGGAGCTTCCCGAAAGTCCTTTGCTCTTTTCTTCCGCCGAGTGAGGTGCATGGTCGGTTGCAATCATATCGATTGTGCCGTCCTTTATGCCCTCAATTAATGCAAGGCGGTCTTCCCTTCCCCGAAGGGGTGGATTCATCTTGAAGCGTCCTTCTTCCTTAAGGTCAGCATCATCCATTACAAGGTAGTGAGGGCCTGTTTCGCAAGTTACGGGAAGACCTTCTTTTTTAGCTTGCCTTATAAGTTCCACGCTTTCCTTTGCAGAAATATGGCAGACGTGATAGTCGCACCCTGTTTCCCTTACAAGGTTAATATCTCTTTCAATCTGCTTATATTCGCTTTCGGAGCATATGCCTTTGTGCCCGTGTGCTTTTGCATATTCTCCGTCATGAATGTAGCCGCCTTTAAGAAGTTCATTAACCTCACAGTGAGCTGCGATAATCTTACCTTCTGCCTTTGCAATTTCCATAGCCTTTCGCATCATGTCGTCTGACTGCACTCCACGGCCGTCATCCGAAAAGGCAATTACATTATCAGCCATGCCCTGCATGTCGGAAAGAACTTCGCCTTTTTCTCCCACCGTAATTGCACCGTAAGGATACACCCTGATTTTTGCATCTTTTTCTATTATATCTGTCTGCTTCTTAAGATTCTCCACGCTGTCCGGCACAGGATTTAAGTTAGGCATGGTGAAGCAAGCTGTGTATCCACCCTTTGCCGCCGCCATAGTTCCTGACAAAACCGTTTCTTTATAAGAAAATCCCGGCTCACGAAAATGCACATGCACATCGCAAAAACCGGGAAAAACAACATATGAAGGAGAAATGTCACAAAGAGCCGCATGGGACAAAAACTGCATAGCGGCACTTTTTTCTTTTTCTGTCATACCAATGTATTTCGCCATACACTTTGTTTCCATTTAGCATCCTCCTTTCAAATTATAACAAAAAGTCTCACCGGATTTCGGCAAGAACAAACATACAAAAAGGCTGATGCAGATTTTTTCTGCACCTTTCAAGGTATTTTTTATCTTGCCGATATCTCTGTATCGTCTTAAAGATTAATTTGAATAATTATAACACAAACTCACTTTTTTGTCAATAAAAAACAGGCATATTTTATTAATAAGATATTAATAAAAATTTTAAGTGACAAACACACTTTTTTGTGATATAATATTAGTTGATAATAAAATGTAAGGAGTGTGCCTATGAAAGCAAGATTTTTATCCTGTCTCATGACAGTTATTATGATAATATCTTTTGTTGTTCCCGCTTATTCTTCGGAGCTTTATCCCGATATCATTTTATCCGGGCACACCTCTTTGCTCATTCCGGAAACCGATAAGTCCGAATACACCTACACCGTTTGTTATGTATCATCAGACGGCACGCTTATCCCAACAGACGAAGCCTCAATTGATGTTTCCGACCTTCCGGACGGAGTTAATTTCGATATAGGTACCGGTGTTGCAACAGTTTTCGACTATGCAGAAGAGGGCGATTCGTTTACCATTACCGTTACTCCTCCCGATTCTCAGCCAAAGCTCCATATCAAAAAATATACCGTCACTTTGGGCTACAACATTTTGGTCAACGGCGACTTTTCCTCTTCTCCCGAAGGAAGCGGATGGGATAAAAGAAATTCATCCCATTTTACTCTGAAAAATTCAGTCCTTACCTTTGACCTTAACGAATCTGGAAGTGCCACCTATCTCCTTATGCAGGAAGATAAAATTTTTCTTGAAACCGAAACTCTTTACGAATGTTCTTTCGAAATAAGAACTTTCACAACAGATAAACCCTACGAAGAACCCGAAATTTATTCAGAAACAATCGGTGAGTCTGCAGTTGTATATCTTACAAATCCGCACTATCCCGAATGGACCACATTAAAAACGCCTTTAAGGGTTTCTGAAAACGGTGATTTCATTTTCACGTTAGCTATTACTCCTGAAGATTCTCCCATTCACGTTTCTTTAAGAAACGTATGCTTAAAAAAAGCGGTCTCCCATCCCACATCTCTGGAACTTTATATCCCGCAGGCATTCAGCGTTCCCAAGACAGAATTTATAACAGCTCCTCTTGACATATATGTCCTTGACCAGGAAGGAAATGTCACTGTCGCAGAAATTCTTTACGAATCTCTTTCCGCATCAGAATTTGTAACTGTTGAAGATGAGACCATAACCATAACAAATTCCGCCCTTCCCGGAGAATATCAGTTCAAAGCATACCTTAAAAGGTATCCTGAAATCAGCGAAATTTTCACCATCAGAATTACCGACTCCGGCATAGATAACGGAAACTTCGAATCCGACCAGAGTGAAGAATCCTGGATTGCTTCAGGCAACGGCGAATATTCCATAATAAAAGATAACAGCAATTCCTACGCAGCTTTTGCTCCAGGCAGTGACGTGGGCGTTATGTATAATAATGCATATGTTTCATTCAAAGCACAGCAAAGCTACGTATTCAAGGCCGATTTAAGAACAAAATATTCAGACTTAGACGTGTTTGTTACTTTTATTATAGAAGATAAGGATAACCCCGAAAATTTAATTCTATGTGCATATTTTGAACCTGATACCGCATGGAATTCATATAAGGCCGTATTCACTCCCGAATATGATATCAACGGTCGCTTTATTGTTGCCACTAACATCCCCGGCGGAAGCGACGAGCAGGTTTTATATCTTGATGATATTGAAGTTGTATCTGCCATAATTGCCGCAGAACGCGTAAAAATCAAAGGGACTCCTTCCCGTGGAAATACCCTTACAGGCTCCTTTGAATTCATAAACAACTTTGACGGAGAAAGTGCCAGCATCACAAACTGGGCATTGGCTCCTTCTGCTGACGGTCCGTATACAACACTGAGCTATTCAAATATATCGGAAATTGAAGTCACGGAAGATATGGAAGGAAGTTACCTTCGTTTTGAAGTTACCCCCATTTCCTTAACCGCCGGAATCTTTGGTGAAACCGTATATTCAAAGCCTGTCAAAATCCAGAAAAAACGTCCAAACGTGACATACGAGGATCCGGATGACGAAGAAAATACCGGAATTCACGACGAAGAAAAAAAGCCACGCAAGGATTCCCCTGAATATATCTCTCCGGTTAAAATCCCGGATGAGCCAATAACTGAACATTATTTCACTGACATGCATGGCCATTGGGCAGAAGACTCTGCCCATATACTTGCCTCTGCCGGTGTGGTAGAAGGTTATTCCACAGGCTCCTTTGCTCCCGATAAGCTGGTTACAAGGGCAGAGTTTTGCGCATTCCTTATGCGAAGTCTCGGTCTTGAAGAAGGAATTTATTCGGGTCGTTTTTCAGACGTATCTCCTCAGTCCTGGTACGCCGGAATAATACAGACAATATATAACTGTTCACTCATAACAGGCATAAGCGAAAACGAATTTGCTCCCAACGCTCCCATAACGAGGGAGCAGATTGTCACCATACTGATGCGTGCCTATAACCTTATTAAGACAGACTCTTCTGTTGTGGCATCCACTCTTCCTTATACCGACAGTGGAGAAATTTCCCCCTACGCTTTAACAAGCGTAACCAAGGCATATTCTCTTGGACTATTAGAAAATTCAGATGGACTTTTACGTCCACTTGATCCTGCCACGAGAGCTGAGACAATAACTCTTTTGACAGAATTTTTATCTCTTATTGGTACTTGACAAAAAGTATTCCGAGTGCTATAATAACCAATGAATTAAATAAAAAGCGATGAAGGAAAGAGTAGTAAATTTAAGTTTGTTCAGAGAGAGAAACAAATGGCTGTGAGTTTCTTACAAGCACTTTTATGAAAACCGCTCCAGAGCTGCTTTGCCGAAAATAAGTAAGCATTGCCGTAGCCTTTCGTTAAAGGAAATCAAGTTAAAACCAAGGTGGAACCGTGTATTATGCACCCTTGAATTTCAAGGGTGCTTTTTATTTTGTAATTAATTGAAAGGATTGATAATATGTCAGAAGAATTAAACGTACAGGTATCAGCGGAGGAAGAGCTTAAGACTCTCCGCCACTCTGCATCCCACATTATGGCACAGGCTGTAAAGAGACTTTTCCCGAATGTTAAGCTTGCAATAGGCCCCGCCATTGATACAGGCTTTTACTATGACTTTGATACCGAAACCCCCTTCTCTCCCGAAGACCTTGAAAAGATTGAAGCGGAGATGAAGAAGATTGCAAAGGAAAACTTAAAGATTGAACGCTTTGAGCTTTCCAGAGCCGAAGCACTTGAGCTTATGAAGGACGAGCCATATAAGACCGAGCTTATCAACGAGCTCCCCGAAGGCGAAGTAATTTCCTTCTACAAACAGGGCGAATTTACAGACCTTTGTGCAGGTCCTCACGTTAACTATACATCTAAGGTAAAGGCATTTAAGTTGCTTTCTGCAACCGGTGCTTACTGGAGAGGAAGCGAAAAGAACAAGATGCTCACCCGTATCTACGGTGTTGCATATAAGACAAAGGATGAGCTTGAAGCAGACCTTGCTCAGAGAGAAGAAGCTAAAAAGAGAGACCATAATAAGCTTGGCCGTGAGCTTGAATTTTTCACAACAAGCGACCTTATCGGTCAGGGTCTTCCCATCCTTCTTCCCAAGGGTGCAAGAGTAATTCAGCTTCTTCAGCGTTTCGTTGAGGATACAGAGCAGTCTAAAGGCTGGCTCCTTACAAAAACTCCCTATATGGCAAAGAGCGATCTTTATAAGGTATCCGGTCACTGGGATCACTATCTTGACGGTATGTTCGTTTTAGGCGATCCCGAAAGCGACAAGGAAGTTTTCGCACTCCGTCCCATGACTTGTCCTTTCCAGTATCAGGCATATCTTAACAGAGCACGTTCCTACCGAGATCTTCCCTTAAGATACAACGAAACCTCCACCCTCTTTAGAAACGAAGCATCCGGAGAAATGCACGGTCTTATCAGAGTTCGTCAGTTCACAATTTCCGAAGGTCACTTGATGTGTACTCCCGATCAGCTTGAAGAAGAATTCAAAAACTGCCTTGAGCTTGCAATTTATATGCTTAAGACTCTTGGTCTTTACGAAGATATTTCCTACCGTTTCTCACAGTGGGATCCTGCTGATAACGAAAAGTACATCGGAACAGCCGAAGACTGGGATGAAGCTCAGGGTATGATGAAGAGAATTTTGGATCACCTCGAAATCCCCTACAAGGTTGGCATTGGCGAAGCTGCTTTCTACGGCCCCAAGCTTGACATTCAGATTAAGAACGTATTCGGTAAGGAAGATACACTCATCACCATCCAGATTGACCAGTTCTTAGCTTCCAAGTTCGGTATGGAATATGTTGATGCAGAAGGCAACAAGAAAAACCCCTACATCATCCACCGCACATCCATCGGTTGCTATGAAAGAACACTTGCCCTTCTCATCGAGAAATATGCAGGTGCATTCCCCACATGGCTTGCACCCACTCAGGTTAAGGTTATGTCCCTTTCCGAAAGACATGCTGACTATGTTTCAGATATCGCAAAGGAAATGGAAAAAGCAGGAATCAGAGTTGAGCTTGATACAAGAAATGAAAAAATCGGTTACAAAATCAGAGAAGCTCAGCTTGAAAAGGTACCTTACATGGTTGTTTGCGGCGATAAGGATATCGAGGCAGGCACAATCTCCGTAAGAAGCCGTAAGGGCGGCGAGCAGGAATCCATGACGCTCGACCAGTTTATCGCAAAGATTCAGAAGGAAGTAGCAGAAAAAACATTAAACATATAAAAAATCAAAAACGCCTTGAGCCAATGGCCCAAGGCGTTTTTTCATACCTCTTTCGTTTCAAAAGCCAGTTCTTTTTCTCTGTCGTTTTCAAGGAAAAGTGCTGTAGCTTTTTTATTTGTGCAAAGTATATTTCCGAATGTAACATTTTCAATTTCGCTCTTTTTAAGGTGTGTGTGGCAAAATCCGAATCCGACTCTTCCTTCTTCTCCGACTACAATGTTGCCGATATATGAATCCTTTAAGGTCTTGCACATTGAAACCGCATAAGTTCCGTTGCCGTATACGTTTTTAATGCTGATATTGTAAATTTCGCCCATCACGGAGTGGCGTGTACTTACATAAGCATCAGCCGAATCCCCTATTCGCACATTGTACTGACTCTTGTATTCCTTCCGCCTGCGCATATCCGTAACGCCGTCAATGTCAATATTATAAATCTTATTGCCGTTTTCGTTTAAAAGTCTTACGTTTGAACAGATATAGCAATCCGTTGCCACATTTCTTATTTTAACGTCGTGAATATCCGTATCCTTTCCCGTTACAAGATAGCCTAGCCTTGTTTCAAAGCCGCCAAGTGCCGTTAATGCAACAGAATCATCCTCAGTAAAACCCGTGATATTTTCAATCAGTATATTATTGCAACCCACACGAAGGTCAAGTCCGTCGGCATTTTTTATGTAAGTTTCCTTGTAATTTTTCGGAAGTTCATTTTCATAATGCACGCCGTTTTCGTCAATTCTCGAAAGGTCAGCGCAAAAATTTATATTTCTGAAAACCGAATCTCTTACACAGATGTTTGTTATTGCCCACCAGCGCTGTTTTTCGATGCGGATGTTTTCAACCGTAAGATTTCTCACATTTACCATTAAAATAACGGTGTTTTTCGATATGTGCGGAAGTCCGTTTTTAAGGCTTGTGGATTCGGAAAGTCCGTTGTAGTTACCACCGGATAAACAAGCATTTCCGATCCCTCTTATAGTAATATTCTTCTGTTCATCTGCAAGGGTCCTTTCCCCTTCTTCTTTAACCTTTTCATTTGCAAACATATTGGCATATACCCCGTCAGCCAAAACCAAAAAGGCATTATCAATTATGATTTCTATATCCGAAGGAAGATAGATGGTTTCTTCTATCACCCACTTATTTCCCCCTGTTCTTTCGTTAAGCTTTGGAATTAATACGGAGTTAACTCCTTCTTTCTTTGCTTTTTTTATAGCAAGAGTTATACTTTCAGAATCGTTTTCACCTAATGTTTCATTCGGTGTAATATACATAAAAGCCACATCCTTTCACATTCCGAGTTTAGCATACATCCCTTTCCTTGTCAATAAAAAAACCGCCGAAAACTTGCGGTTTTTATCATTATTTCGTTATCGTAATTTCTCTCGTTTCGCCGTTCCACTCTACATTGTAGCCGAGCTGTTCAGATACGAAGCGAAGCGGAATAAAGGTTCTCGAATCCTTGATTTCAGGAGCAACCCGAAGTGTATAACGGACAGGTCCGTAAGTAGGATCATCCACATACACAAGATTGTTTCTGATCTGCATGGTTATATTCCCTGTTGCAGTTTTTATCGTTACAGTCTGATTGTAACCTTCCCACGAAATTTCCGCACCCATTTCCTCAAGGAGTCCTCTTAACGGAATAAGCGTGGAACTTGATGCCGGATCTATGAAAGGAGCTACATCCATTACCTTTGTCGTGGTTTCTCCATTTTTTTCCACTACAATTTCGTTAGAATCTATTTTAAGTTTGTAGCTTTCCTTTTTTGCAATCAGTTCATCTTCATAATCGTCCTTCGCCTGGAAAAAGTTGATATCAGAACAAGCAGCTCTTCCCGAATAGCCCGATAATATGTAGAATCTTATATATCTTGCAGTTACCCTATCGGTAAACCTGTACATTCTTGTTTCAAGGCTGTTTTTATTGGTGTAATCGGAAAATACAAACTCCCAGTTTTTACCGTCAAGAGATGCTTCCACTTCGAAGTCGTGCCATACTCCGTGAAAATCATCGGTCTGACGCGGTGTATAGGAAAATCCCACAAGTGTGTAGGTATCATTCATATCAATTGTATATGTCCAGGGAGCTTCCACACCGGTCTCTGTCTGCCAAAAGGTTTCATTTGATTTATCCAGTGCCGCTACGGCCTTGCCACCCCAGGTATCAAAATCAGTTTCAGCAGAAAATCTCGTTTTATCAACCAGATAGAGCTTATTTTTCTCTTCCAGATTGATAAACTCATCATAACTTATCATATCGAGATTTTTATCTTCCTCCATAAAATCAAGCTCTGCAACAGTTGCAACTCCACCCCTGGAGGATGTAATATTCATTCTTACCTTTCTGACCTTTATATTGCCGTAAAACTTAATATCAGCCCTGCTTTCACTTCCCGAAAACTCCAGGTCTCTTATTTTTTTAAACTCGCCATCCGCTGTATCAGATACCCAAAGTTCTGCTTCCGTAAATCTTCCTGATGGGCTGTCCTGACGAGGCAGATATGACAATCCCGAAATCACCACATCCTCCGGGAAGGTTATATCAAGAGTGTAAGGAGGTTCTTCCATCCATACAACAATAGCATCATTTGCGGTAAACTTAGAATGCCAGTAGGAGTTTTTATCGTCGTCTATGGCACGCTCCGGTCCCACAGATGATGAATTTGATTTTATTGTCCAGTTGTTTTTATCCTTTAATACAGGCTTTTTCTCTTCGGTAACCGCATTTTTGCTTCCCGGTGCAAAAACATCGATTTCTGCTGCTGTGCAAAAGTCGTCTACGGATTCTGTTATTACTATTCTCAGTGCCTTATAAAAGCCTTCTTCAAGATATGCGTCCACAGTCTCCCTTGTTGCCGTAAGGTTATTAGGATATGCCTTTTCTCCTATTTTCTTGTAGTTTACGCCGTCAACGCTTCCGTAAAATTCTGCCCTTTTCCATATTCCTGCGCCGGAATTATCAATCGTAAGCTGACGCGGTACGTACCTTACTCCGCCAACATTTAAGGGTTCAGGGAACACAATATCGATTGTAAAAGGAGGCTTGTCCTGACCTGTTATTTCACCGTTTTCCACAGTATAGGCAGAATGCCACAGCCACTTCATATCGTCATTAAAGGCGTTATATATACTGTCCTTTTCACTTAAGGTAGAGCTTGCAGTTACAACCCAGCCTTTGGAATCGTATATTTCACCAATATCCGATGTCACGCCTTCCGTGCTTTTAAGTACCTCGATTTCTGCCGCGGTACAAAAGTCGCTTTCGGACTGTGTTATAATTATTTTTATTGCCTTGTATGTTCCGTTTTTCACGGGGATATCTGTGATTTTTCTTGTTGTAATTATATCATTGGGCATCGCAAAGCTTCCTATTTCAAAGAAATCAATGCCGTTGGTACTGCCTTCAACCTTACCCTTTTGCCATATTCCTGCCGCAGAATTTCCCTGATTTAACTGTCTTGGTGTATAGCGGATTCCGCCTACCTCAATTGCTTCGGGGAATACTATATCCACATAGAAAGGTGCCTTATCCTGACCGGTAATTTCCCCGTCTTTATCAGTATAGTCAGAATGCCAGAGGTAGTTTGCTTCTCCGTCAAAGGCATTTCTTATGGTTGAGTTCCCTTTTTCGCTTGATGCCTTAACAGTAAAATTTTTACTGTCGTAAACCTCGGATGCAAAAGAGGGTACCGCAAGCAAAGTAAACATAATTAAAAATGCTGTTATAAACTTTTTCATTTTGTCGCCCTCCTTATCCTAAATGATATGCTACGCTCTTTGCCATAGCAACATCTGCTGTTTTACCTCTTCCGAGAAGGTATAATCCGCTATCAACCGTAATAGTCCAGTCAAAGCAATCGGAAAGATATGTAACGGGAACATAAACCATTCCGCCCTCTGCGATTGCAGGTGCCGTAAGAGTTCCGATAACTCCGTTTATTCTTACTTCATTGCTTCCGAGTGTTGTATAAGTCCATCTGTAATCGGTGATTTCACGGTCAACAAGACGGAACGCCTTTACATATAAAAGATTTCTTGCAGCATCGTATTCAAGCTTTGATTCACCGTACATCATCTCAGCAATAGTGTCCATAGGAACATAAAGTGTTCCGTTTCTCTCAATGGGTGCAATTCTTATGTCAGGCTCGTAGACAAACACCTTTGCTCCGTCAACAATCATTTTAGTTTTTCCCGGAGCTAAAATTACGGTATCCGAAAGCGCCTTTCTTTCTTCCTCCGAAAGAGTTGTTTCGGGAATTTCTGTATATACATAATTGAATCTTCCCATAGGTGCACTGTTTCCGTCTCTGTATACGTCAAGTATATTTCCGCTTGCGATTTCTCCTGCACCATCAACCCACTTAAATTCCATATCAATTGTTCCCGCAAGGTTTAAGTCATTTCTGGGTATTGCAACCTGAAGTACATTTCCTTTTACGGTATAATCAATATCCGAAACAGTATTCCATGTGCCGTTTTCCCATTTTTCAAGTTTTTTATCTGCTCGGTTAAAAGCAAAATCATAGCCTTCCCATCCTGTCGCTCTGTTACGGTCTATATTTATGTAAAGGTGAATAAATTCATTTGTACCCGTCTTTATAGCTTCCTCTGTCTTTACATAGAAGTAGAGATTTTCGCTGTCACGAGCCACCTTTGCACGGCTTATTGCATTGTTAAGAGTTGTTGTAATTTCTTTTCCGCCCACAAGTATTCCGTTACGTGCGCTTTGCGCCTTATCGTTTATAAATTCAGGAGTAACACTGTCCCAGGCAGATACATCGCCTGTTATATCAATTGTCTTTTCGCTTCCTGCCACAGGCACCGGGCGCACACCTTTATATTTTCTTACAAAGTCGCAAAGGAGGTTGTAATAGTCATCCTTAAGCGCACCGTTTGATGGTTCCATATCACGGCTGTTTTCATCATCGAAGGTGTCAACGAAAGCATTTTCATAGTTTCCGTAAATCTTGTTACGGATTGCAGTCCATTCATTCCATCCGTCAATATAACAGAAGGCAGGGTCTGTATCTAAAATCTGTGCCGCCTGCTCACGCATAAAAATAGCGCTTCTTGCGTTGTTGGGGCTGTAATCTTCGCCGAAGACTTCAGAATATCCCCTTCCCTTTGTATCGGCATTTGACATAATTCCGACCTCGTTATATCCGTAGATATAGGAGTGGTTGATTGCTGTTCCGAGTGTCATAGCCTCAACTCTTCCATCAGCTCTGTCAGTTCTTCCCCAATGGTGGAGAGGATAGTTTTCAAGCCACTGCCACTGTGGATCCGGCACTTCATCGCTGATGCCAAATTCACGGCTTCCGTTTGTTCGTATGTTTACATTGTCAAATATTTCCGTAAGCAAGGCTATAAGCTCGGGATCCTTCTCCTTTTTAGCCTCATGCATAACCGCGTCTCTTCCGGGAGAGCACACAAGCGGTTTTCCCTCCCACATAAACACAAGGTCGGAATAGGATTCATTTTTAATTACATTAAAGTAAAATGCCGAAAGAGAATCAAAGGCATACCTTGCATTGAATATGTAGCAGGAAACCTTCGGAGCATCAATCCCGTCCTCTCTTGCATCGTGAAATGCCGAAAGAAGAACATTCTGAGGACCGACAAAAGTCATATCATTATTGGTGTAATCAAGAAAAATTGCATCTATTCCTGCATTGGCAAGCCACTGGGCGTGACGGCGATATACCCAGTATTCATAGGAGGAGTAATAGCCAAGAAGAGGCTCTGCCCAGTAATATACGCCATTTTTGTCCCAGGCTTCATGCTCATAATCGTCCTTTGAATCGGGATATTTCTTTATTATTTCAGCAGGAATATAGGGATTTACATTACTGCGCTCAAACCAGTTCCAGTACATAATCCCCGTAACGTGTTCGCCCTCTTTTACGGGACCTGCTTCTTCAAAGGAAGCAACTTTTCGTCCAAGGTCGTCTGTTGCCGCCCAGGTATCTGAATAGTTATCTATAATATTTTCATCAGGCACAGGCAGAATTTCAGGAGTATAGCTTTCCTTATTGAAGGTAATGCTCTTTATTTTCACATAATTATCGTGAGCATAGGTTGAGGTTAAATAAATATCGTGTACACCTGATATTTCCTTAATGTTGGCTGTAAACTTACTTTTTTCGGCGTGGTTAACCAAAACATATCCTAAAATTTCTCCTTCGGGATCATCCGCCTTAACCTTTACGGCATCGCCGTTGGAACCATAGGGCAACAAACAGGACGCTTCAATTGTAACAGATTTTATCCCGGTCATATCAATGCCCTTAAAGCCTAAATATGCCTTATCTTCAATTACGACATAGCCGTCCTGAACAAAGCGTGCTGTTCCCCTGTCTTCTGCATCCGTTACATTTTTGGTAAGCCCTTCTGCATTTATATTAAATGCAAAAAACGATGCTGTAAGACAAAGAATTGTGAGTAATGCAAGTATTTTTTTCATCGCCATAAAACATCCTTCCCTCATAGCTGTTTTATCACATCCGTGATATTATCACGGTGTTATATTATGTTTTTTTCATTATACTATCACGAAAAAAAAAAGTCAATATCTATTTAAATTATGACACAATTTAATAAATTTCAAAATAAGTAAAACGGCAATTCTTGCACAAACTAAGCCTTAAGAATAACAAAAGAGGCTTGTCGATGAAACCACCGACAAGCCTCTTTATTACTTTGTTATTGTAATTTCCCTTGTTTCGCCGTTCCACTCAACCTTATAGCCGAGCTGTTCAGATACGAATCTTAAGGGGATAAAGGTTCTTCCGTCGTAAATTCTGGGAGGTGCAATTAAAGTATATCTTACCTTATCGTACTTTGCAGGATCGCCGTCGGATACATACACACGATCATCCCATATTCTCATTGTTATGGTAATTTTACCTTTTCCGTCTTCTTTGGTTATGCCTATCTCCTGCTTTTCGCCGTCCCAGGTAATAGTTGCTCCCATTTGTTCAAGAAGAACACGAAGAGGAATAAATGTGATATCGCTCTTTATAAAGGGCGCAACATCGCTTGTTACTGTGTAAGCTTCTCCTGCCTTTTCGGCTAAAATTTCATTTTTACCGATGGTAAGAACATACTTTTCACTTTCTGACTTTATGAAGCTTTCCTGTCCTTCCTTGCTTCTGTAAACGGAAATTTCAGATGCTGATATACCGTCGCCGATTCCTGTGTAAACAGTAATTTCAACATACTTTGCCTTTGCGGGAGCAGGAAGATATATAATCTGCTCACGAAGAGCCTTTTCCATCTTTCCTCCGCTTAAGGCAAGGTCATAGTTTTCGCCGTCCGTGCTTACCGCTATGTCAAAGTCCTCCCACAGACCGCTGAATGCGTAGTGTCTTAAGGGGAATACGGAAATAGCCGCAATTTCTGTTTCGGTGGGAAGTGTGATTTTTATGGTGTCGCCCTTCTTACCTGTCCAGTTTGTTGTATAAATTCCGTCATTAAGCTTCTTTATCTGCTCGCCCGCAGCATCTTCAACAACAGCATTTTCAATTTCGTGTATTCTCACCGAATCATATGCAGAAGCTTCCACGGTTTTAAGCTTTTCGTCGGCTGCGAAGAAATTAACTTCCGCCATCATTCCGTAGCCTGCAGGAGTTTCCTTTATCACAACCTTAAGACGCTTTACAATAACATTTGCATGGAATGCTACATACATATCTCTTTCGGTTTTATCACCTGTGTATTCTCCGATGTGATAAAATTCTCCTGTATCATCGCCGGATACATAAACATCATATAAAGTCGGTCTTCCTCCGACAGAATCCTGACGTGGAGTCATAACGAAGCCCGAAAGTGCCACAGCCTCTTTTGCCGTAAAGAGCATATCGTGTGGAGGATCTACCTTGCTTGTAATTGTCGAGCCTTCGTTGGTATAATCGGAATGCCAGTAGCTTTTCTTGTTGCCGTCAAGCGCTCTGTCAAGTTGCTGCCCTTCCTTTGCATTTGATGCAACCGCTGTCCAGTTTTTCTGAGGAACTATTTTTACGTTTCCGAAGTAGGTATCATCACTGCTTGTGGCAAGAGATGCCATAGCACTTCCCGTCGGAACCGTTCCGTCCTGTCCTTCTCTGAAGTCAACTTCTCCGGCAGTTGCGAAACCTCCGTTACTCTGTGTAATTTCAATTACAATTTTCTTTGCAAGATAAGTTGTTCCAAGGTCTATAAAAGCGTCATTTTTTTCCTCTGCATTTATAGTTCCGCTTTTTATCAGAACGGGAGTTTTATCATCATTTTCTGCTGCATATATGTTATACTCTTCCCATCTTCCCGTTGCAAGATCCTGACGGGGGCTATATATAATAGCATTTATATTTCTTGCCACAGGGAAAGTAAATGTAAGTCTGAATGGTGCTTCGTCACGGCTTACGATTGTGCTTCCTTCTGCAGTATAGGCTGAATGCCAGTAGGAATTTCTGTCGCCGTCAATAAGCTTTTTAAGAGAATCATCAGCACCGCTTCCCTCTATTTTCCACTTCGTCTTATCAGCGCCCTCGCTTGTTGCCTTTTCCGGTTCGCCCAAATCAGCTGTGCCGCCATAACTTTCGGGAGAAACGGTATCAACGCCGTCTTTCGCTTTTATAAAATTCATTTCAGCGCAGGTGCCGTAGCTTGCCGAGCTTTCAACTATTTCATACTTAATCTTTTTCACTTCAATATTCTTTGAAAATTCAGCCACCTTATCAGAGGCATCATCCTTTGCCGTGCCCTTATAAATAAGTACATATGGAGATGAGTCGCTGCTTGCTGCGTAGATATTGTATTTTGTTGCACGTCCCACATTCATATCCTGACGGGGTACATAGACAACGCCCGATATTGCAGTGGATGCCGGGAAGGTGTATTCCAATGTGAAAGGCGGGAAACCATTCACGTCTCCGTCCTTTCTTACATAGCTGTGCCAGTAAGTACTCTTATCTCCGTCGATAGTGTTTTCAGCCTTGTAAAAGTTATCTGTAACAACGCTTGAAACAGAAACTTTTACTCCTTTTAAATCAACGCCGTCAAAATTCTTCTTAAGGTCTACACCGTTAACGGTAAATTCCTTTATAGGCTCGCCATCCGGCTTAACACCGTTTTTTCCCTTTAAGAAGCCAAGCTCTGCTGCAGTGCCGTATTTTCCCTCGCTGGCGAAAATTTCAAGTACAGCAACCTTTGCCCTGTAGGTTTTATCGAAGTTTGCAACATATTCCGTTTTATATCCTATTGCAATATAGCCTGTATGTACCGCAACCGGTGTGTCTGTTTCATTTTCCGCGAGATACATTGTATAGCCGTGAATTCTTCCAAGCTGCATATCCTGTCTGGGTGTGTAGCAAAATCCCGATATATCACGCACGTCTGGGAATTTCACGGTAATTCTGTAGGGTGCTTCATGGCGGGCTGTAATTACGCCGTTTTCAGCCTCATAGTATGAGTGCCAATAGGTGTTTATATCGCCATCTATTATATTTTTTATGGAATTCTGATAGGATTCGCCGGTAACTTCCCAGGAAGCTTTATCAGTATATTCATTATCTGCCGCAAGGGACATAAATGTTCCCATTGCAAGGGTAAGAGCAATTAAAAGTGCTAATATTTTCTTCATTTTAAGTCCCCTCCTTTAGTTTAAGTAAGTTGCCGCAGTTTCTGCAACAGCTGTATTAATATCCGCTCTTGACAAAGCAACAGCACCGCTTGAAAGCGTTACTGTCTTGAAGCCAAAGCATTCTGAAAGCAGGCTTACGGGAATTAATACAAGTCCGTTTTCTTCAATTATTGTATTTGAAAGCACGGTGTATTTTCCGTTTACGTGGGCAAAGCCCTCTCCAACCTTGGCGTAAACATGCATATCGTTTACGATTGTTTCATTTTCAAGACCGTGGTTTTTAAGAAGTACCATTTTTTCTTCCGCATCCATATATACCTTGGATACGCCGTATCCTAGAATTTCTTCAACGGCTGTCATGTGAAGATAAATATTTCCGTTTATTTCCTTTGCAAAAATTCTTGTGTCGGGCTCATAAACGTTCATAACAGCACCTGATACAGCCATTTTGTTTGAGCCTGCCTTAATAACGGTTGTTCCTTTAAGTGCGGCTCTTTCCGAAGCTGTCATCGTCTTTAAGTCAATTGTTGTATAGAGATAGTTAAAGCGACCTGCGGGAGCAACAACGCCGTGCTCGTAAAATCTTAAAATATCGCCGTTTTCTTCCGATGCATCTGCCCACTTAAATTCAAACTGAGCATAATCTCCGCCAATTAAACTCTTAGGAAGTGCAATCTGAAGGATGTTACCCTTTACTGTGTAAGCAGCTTTGCCGATTTCGTTCCAGGTATATCCGCCGGCATTTGCTGAAACTGCTCCCATAGCGTTTAAGTTAAGAGCATAGTCATATCCTTCCCAGCCTGTTGCACGGTTTCTGTCGGTATTAAGATAAAGATGGAAGCTCTTACCTTCGTTTATCTTTATATCTTCCAAGGTTTCTGCATAGAAATAGTAATGATCCGAATCCCTTGCAACCTTAGATTTTATTATGCTATTTTCAACTGTATTGGTATAGGTGTTTCCGTGTGCTGCAGAATCTCTCACATATTCAATCTTATCGTTTCTGTATTCAGGTAAAACTGATGCCCAATCTGTTGCATTACCGTTTATGTCAATTGTAATTTCAGCAGATGCTGTTGCAACCTTTCTTACGCCCTTATATTTTCTTATAAAGTCGCAAAGCAGGTTATAATAATCGTCACGAAGTGCTCCCTTTACAGGCTCGATATCACGGCTGTTTTCAGAGTCATAAAGATCAACAAAGCCGTTTGCCCATTTTCCTCCATAGTTATTCTGACGGTTTGTCTTGAATTCGTTCCAACCGTCAATCATTATGAATGTGGGATCAATTTCCAGAGCACGGGAAATCTGTTCTTTAAAGAAATAACCCTCGTTCATGGCACCTGAACGGTAATCTTCACCGAAGGCCTCGGTATAGCTTCTTCCCTTGGCATAAGGATCTGAGAAGCACCAGGTTCCGCTTCCGACATAGGAGTGGTTTCTCGCAATACCTGCTGTGGTAAATTCAACTCTTCCGTCTCTTTCTCCCCTTGCCTTTTGCGGATAGTCTTCAAGCCATTCCCATTCGTTGGCGTGATCACGGTTTGAGAAGTGTTCTTTTACTTTAGCCATAAGATACTTATCTTCTGTTGAGCATGTAGCAGAATCTATGGCATTTTCTATTTCGCCGAAGATTAAAGGCTTTCCGTCACGGTAATACCAGATGTCGGAATAATCATCCTCAACAAAGAAGTTAAGATAATATGCCTTTGCCTGCTTAATTGCCCAATCCCAGTAGTTTGAGGTGTAACCCGAAATTCTCGGAATGTCAACGCCCGCTTCCTTAGCATCACGAAAAGCCTCGGCCATAACCTTAGTTTGCTTTAAGAAGATATAGTCCGCATTGGACCAGTCAAAGAAAAGTGCATCAACCCCGGCGTTTGCAAGCATTTCGGCATGACGACGATATACCCAGTAGTCATTGCTTCCGTAAAAACCGAAAAGAGGTTCATCCCAATAAAGCACACTCGCTCTGCTTCCGAGCTCCCACGCCTTATTGTAATAGTCATCCTTTGCTTCGGGATGTGCCTTTATTACATTTTCAATAATATAGGCATCGGCTATATCATAAGCAGTATGCCATGTCCAGTAAAGCACACCTATTTCTCTTTCGCCTTCTTTAACTTCTCCTGCCTCTTCATAGGACGCAACAGTTCTTCCGAGAGCATCGGTTGCAACCCAGGTATCAGAGAAGTTATCAACTATTTTTTCATCGGGAACAAATCTTGTTTCCGCTCTTTTATACTCTTCCTTTGAAAGCGTAAGGCTCTTTATATAAACCTTATAACTCTCAAATTCGTTAAGGCCGTAGCATGAATATATGTAAAGATCGTGAGCACCCGATATTTCCTTATCAACAGGAACAGAGAAGGTGGTCTTTTCATCATCTCCCACGGTGATAACGCCAAGCACCTCTCCGGTCTTGGGATTGTCGGCACGAACCATAAATGCATCGCCGTTTCTGCCTCCGCCCCAGAATGCATTCATATGAAGTGACTTAACGCCCGTCAGATCCACATTCTTAAAACAGATGTAGCCTCCTGCGGGAATCCACGCTCCGCTTCCGGAGATTACTTCCTTTTCACTTTGCTCTGCACTTATGCTCTCTGCATTAAGCACAGTTTCTCCTGCAGCCATTATTCCAACCATCTGTAAAGCCAGAATCAATGTAAGCAGGATGCAAACAAATTTTTTCATAATTTTATTCCTCCTTTTTTAATGTCTATTATTATTTTACCACAAAAAAATGTCCTTTTCAAGGACGAAAGGACATTTTTCAGGTACTTTTAGATACAAACGTAAATTATATCTTCAATGGGGTTTTCTACGCTGTCAAGACGAAGAAGGACTCCGCTTGAGGCATTGATGCAGAGGCCGATAGTGTCAGTTCCTTCGTTTATAAGATGCTGAAGACCGTCTTTTCCCGATACCTCGTATATTCTCATCTTTTCTTTAAGCTTAATACTGAAGGTGTTTCCGACATTATAGTCACGGTTAAGAATGTAGATGTAATTATTTCCATATCCGTCTTTGAATGTCCCCACAGAGCATCTTTTGGGAAGACTTTCCATATCAAAAATGTCGGATGTGCCGATGTCTTCCCTGAAGTGTGTGTTGAAATATTCGTCTTCTTTAAGCACTTCATCACTGTGGTATATATGCTCACTTGTCAAAGCCATAAAGGTTTTGCCGAGCTGTTCCGCTTCTCCTAAGGCCTCTTTTATTGTATCGTAGAAATATTCCTTTTCTCCCTCAAAGGAAAGCATTTTACGGGGTTCATCATATCCGTCGGGCCCGCAGCCGCAGCCCGTAGCACCGTATACCTGAAGTGCCTTTGCTCCGTACATAAGAGCATAGAAAATCTGAAGGCGAATCTGTCCCTTTTCAAGGAGCTGGGGATAGTTTTTATGCGTTCTTATTGCTGACCAGTAAAACCAGAAGGGCGTATTCCTCTTAAGGGACTCTTCCCTTGCAACGCCCAAATCCTTCCATAAAAGGGAATTGTCAAGCTGATCTTCTGTGTTTGCATTTATGGGCGGTGCACCGTAGGGATAATGGTCAAAGCACACAACGGGAGGTTTAACTTCATCAAGGAATTTCTTGACATAATAAGGATATAAATTATTCTTCCAGTTATATTTCGGATTGTACCATGGATTGTAAATTGCAAGATTTAATTTCCCCGGAGCATGCTTGAAAAACCAGTCCGTCTGCTCTGCGGCTGAGGCTATATCCTCATCCTCCCATGGCTCATCCCATATGTAATAGCCTTTTACGCAAGGCTCATCCCCATAAAGCTTTATGACATTTATAACATCCTCTTCCGTGGTCTTAAGGCGGGGCTTACACTGGAAGCCTCCGAAAAGGTCTAAATTCTGCACAATTAAATCAAGTCCCTCTTCGTTGCAGACCTTTATGGCCTTGGGAATTGTATCGGGATGCGTCCACCCAAGCTCAATCTGATTAAGGTGAGCTTCCTTTAAGTTTTTGATTATTCGCTCTGTTGCTTCATAGCTTAAATCCTCTGAGCTTTTTCCCGCAACCTTAAATGTGGAAATGATGAATTTATCCTGACGGTAGTCTCTTAAAGGATTTCCTATAGGTGCATAGGTAAGTTTTTTGGTCATAACAATTCCCCCAATAAATTTAAGTTTATTTCAGTATATCACAAAAAAGGTTAAAAGCAATAGTAAAAAACGAAACGTTTTTATAAAAAAGCCGCAGCTTCCCTTAGCATATCTTGATTAATCCCCCTTCTCCGGGCTGAAGATTTACTGTCAGCTTTTTTCCTGACAGTATAAAATCTCCCTCAGAATATAACGAAAGCGCCTCCTTTGAATAAATTGTAAGGCTGTTTTCGTTTTTATAATCGTAGTTTACAAGATAGATATATCCGTCTTCAAAAAAGCCTGCCACGGCATTTTTACCCTCGATTGTTTCTATGGCGCCGAAGGAGGTAAATTCCTCCGCGCCCTTTTCCCCTGTTCCGATATGGAAGACAGCCAAAGACTCCTTATCAAAAAGGATATCTCCTATGGGCTTTATTATTTTGTTTATTGCCTGCGCATCATAATAATGCGCCATCTTATTTCCTTCACGGTCGCAGAAGGCGTTGTCCCACCGCCAGAAATCATCATAAGGCACCAGCCAGTAGGTAAAGTAGGAAATCCTCTTCATTCCGTAGGCAAGGCTCATATTCACTTCCCATGATATTTCGGCTCTCGTTAAATCACGGTAAGGGCCGTGGCAAATTAAAAGCACTATAAGCATTGCGGGGATGTTGTACTTTTTGGCTTTTTCGCGCACCATTGAGATATTTTCAAAAAATCCGCCTCTGTCATCCTCTTTTTCTGCCGCTATGCGAATAAGTCTTTCACGCTCCGAAATACCTGAGTCTGATTTTATCTCATCCCTTGCATCACGGCCGCGGAAATGATAGTGGTCATAGCTTATGAATGGTGGCTTTACGATTTTTATGAATTCTTCAAGATATTCTTCATAGCCCTCTGTTCCGAGCTGCTTGTTACTTGCATAGTTGGGGAAAAGATTTATAACGCATTTCCTTTCGCTGTCATAACGGCGGAAAGCATCAACCATTTTTGAAAGAATGGAAAAATTCTCTTTTCCCGGCTCATCTGTTAAATCGTAGCCTATCACAGTAGGACAGTCCTTATACTCAGAAACTATGCGCTTTACAATTGCTTCAACTTTATCCTCTGCATTTTCCCAGTATGCATTTTTCAGCTCCGCATCCTCCACATATGCCCTTATTCCGTATTTTTCAAGGAGCGGAATTACCTTTTTATTTACTTCATATCCGAAATTAAGTGTTGCCAGAGTTATGCCCGCTTCTGCCATATCGCGGATACACTCTTCCTTTACAGCGTGTTCGCCATCCGGCCCGTAAAAATATGTAATATCAAATTTATCCATAGCTTCACTCCCCTATAGAATCAGTTAACGATTCAGATTTCTATGTTTTTGAGATAATCCGCAGACGAAGACAAGGGGACGGTTCTATTGTCTCATCGCATCACATACCGTAACAGTTTTCAAGACAGCAGAACCGTCCCTTTGTCTTCAGCTACGAAGTAATTTAGCGTGCATCAGCACATTTAGCTCGCCGTAGGCGAATTTAGCTGAATAGATTTAACTTTGTTAAATCTATTCTACCATATATTCCCGCCAAATTCAAGAGGCTGATATCCAAAAGAACACGGACTTCTTTGGAAGTCCGTGTTCTTTCACATAAATTTCATTATTGTTTCTGCAATAAAAACTGTGATGCAGCCTGCCGCCGCAACGGTAAGTAAGCTCTTTTCCATATAGGAAAGAATGAGTGCCACCAAAAAGCCGGAAAGTGCCGAAATCCACGATTCCGTAGAATAAAAAATCGCAGGAATTGTCATTACCGTAAGTACCGCATAAGGCACATAATAAAGAAATGACAAAACAAATCTCGATTTAATTTTTTTCTTGAATAAAACAAGGGGAAGCATTCTTATAAGATATGTAATTCCCGCCATTACCAAGAGATAAATCCAAAAACTCATACCTACGCCTCCTTACGCCGCTTCTTCCACATCAACAGGATGCAGGAAGGCAAATACTGCACTTGCCAAAACAGCACAGATAATTACCGAGAATCCATTTGGAACGGTTGACAAAAGCGGTATATATTTAAACATACAGCTTAATACAATGGCAAAAAGCACGCAAAGTGCCGTTGCACCATGCTTTTTGCAGGGAGGAACAACGATTGCAATGAACATTGCATAAATTGCAATACCGAGTGCCGATGTTATAGAATCAGGAAGTATGTCACCCGCCCAGGCACCAAGAAGAGTCCCGAGGCTCCATCCGAAGTAAGGTGTTATAATAAGACCGTATAAAAACCGTTTCCCCACGCTTCCCTTAAGGCTTGATGCCACGGCAAAAACCTCGTCGGTATTGACAAAGGAAATGACAAATCGGTCAAAAAGATTTACCTTATCCGAAAGCTTCTGTGAAAGGGAAATCGACATAAGAGCGTATCTTAAGTTTATTATTATCTGGGAAAGTGCCAGTTCAAAAAGTGTCCCTCCTGCGGCAATTATGGGCACTGCCGCAAGCTGACCTGCCGAGGTCACATTTGTCATTGATATAAAAAGTGTTTCAAGTATGGAAAGGCCCTGCCCTACGGTGAAAATACCAAAAGCAAAGGATACTGAAAAATAGCCGAGGCAGATGGGAATTCCTGCAACGAGGCCTTTCTTAAAACTGTTGTTGTCCAAAATAAAACCTTCTCTCAAAATTTTGCAAAGAAACCGCCGTGCCATAAGGCACGGCAGTTAAATGTCAAACTTTAATAACGCCGATTCCCTCTAATACGGAGAATCCGAGAATTAAAAGGATACAAATAGGTGCTACATATTTTATCATGAATGAGAACATCTTCTTTTTCTTGAATTTACCCGTAAGTTCCACCTCTTCAACCAAAGCAGAAGGCTTCAAGACGTAGCCTACAAAAATACAGGTGCAGAATGCAACAATCGGCATAAGCACACTGTTGCTGATAAAGTCAAAGAAAGATAAGAAGTCCATTCCTATAGGCTTTACATTGCCCCATAATCCAAAGCCAAGCGATGAGGGAACACCCATAAGAAGGCAAAGTATAAATACGAAAATACAAGAGAAATTTCTGTTCCACTTAAACTTATCGCAGAAAATGGATACTATAGTCTCCATAAGGCTTATGGACGATGTAAGAGCTGCAAAAAGCACAAGAATGAAAAATGCTGCACCGATAATATGGCCGCCGGGCATCTTTTCAAATACCTGAGGAAGAGTTGCGAACATAAGACCGGGACCTTTGCCAAGCTGATCGGCTCCAAGTGTTGTGATTACTGCCGGAACTATCATAAGACCGGCAATAAAAGCTATACCCGTATCAAAAATTTCTATTTGCTTAACAGAGCCTTCTATACTTACATCTTTTTTCATATATGAACCATAGGTTATCATAATGCCCATAGCAAGGCTCATTGAATAGAAGAGCTGACCCATAGCTGCAAGCACTGTGGTTCCTGAAAACTTTGTAAAATCAGGAGTAATGTAGTAAAGAACACCTTCCATCGCGCCGTCCATACATACAGAATATACCGCAATAACGATTGAAAGAATTGCAAGTACGGGCATCATTATCTTGCTTACTTTTTCTATGCCTTTTTCAACACCGAAAAATACAACGATTGCAGTTGCTGCCATAAATATGAAAAACCAAACCAAAGGCTCTTCAACCTTTGATATAAACGTGTCAAAGAAAGTTATTGTACTTTCATTACCTTCTACAACTTTTTTTGTGATTTCAGCCGCCGCACTTCCGTTTCCTGTAACATAAACTGAAAGGTACTTTGCAACCCATCCGCCGATTACAGAATAGTACGGCAGAATAATTATAGGAACTATTGCTCCTAAATATCCAATAAATGAAAAACGTTTATCAAGAGCTCGGAATGCACCTATTGCACTTAAACCTGTTTTTCTTCCGATTGCAATTTCAGCTGTCATCAAGGCAAAGCCGAAAGTAAGTGCAAGAATTATATATGTAAGAAGGAATATACCTCCTCCGTGCTGTGCCGCAAGATAGGGAAAACGCCATATGTTTCCAAGACCGACAGCGGAACCTGCCGCCGCAAGCACAAATCCGATTTTACCGGTAAAGCTGCTTCTTTTAGTTTCCATTCAATCTCCTCCAAAAGTAATTATCGACTTAGTATAGCACAAAAGTCAATTTATGTCAATTTTTGTTTATCTTACAAAATCAAGAATATCTTCTTCCTTAAGCGAAAGAACTTTTACCATCATTTCACACTTAGGCAAATAATACTCATCATAATTATGAACGTTATGTGAATCGCTTCCGAAAACGAACTTACATCCGCATTCCTTTGCAATATTAAACATTCTTATTTCCTCAGCCTTTTCTATTGTTGTCTCATCAAAAACCTTCATTGAGCCGATGTTTATTTCCACGGCAATCCCCTTTTCTGCCGTAGCAGAAAAAAGATACTTCATTTTATCGTCGGTAAGCATTCTTTTAAGTTCGTTATTGTCATAGGGACAGCAAACCGCATCAAAGGGATGTGCCATAGATAGAATTTTTCCGCTTACGGGGCTGTTTAATATATTGTAATACGCCCTTTCCATAAATTCAAGATGCACCGCTTTGTAGTCCGGTTTTGCATACTCAGCAGGCATGGTCTTATGAGTGTGGGAATTAGGAACAATTATAAAATCAAACTTTTCTGCACACTCCTCTGTTATTGCCACTCCATGTTCAGGACTGTATTCCGCTTCGCAACCGAAGTAAACCTCTATTCCTTCTTTATCCGCTTTTTCTATTTCTTCTTTAATTGTTGCAAGATGGTCATAGTTCTGTATTTCGTAAAAGATAAAGTCAAGAGGTTTATACGATGCATCCCAAAAATGATCCGCAAAACCAATTTTTTTAAGGCCCATTTTTCTTGCCTTTTCTATGTATTCCTTTGCATAAGCATCACGGTATGCACAAAGCGAGCGTTCCGTATGAATATGAAAATCGTGCTTAATTTCCATCATTATCACCTCACTGTACCTTTATGGTATAAGTTTTTCCTGCACACAGTGCACCCTTTGAATCAAAAGCCCGGCATGTAAGTTCAAGCGTCTTATCCTTATAGGGTGAAAAATCAACATTGATTGTATACGGAATTCCGTAACCTACTCCGATATCCACACCGTTCAAAGAATAAACAACATAGGCGAAATCGTTTTCAAGTGTCTTCACATAAGCATGAAGAGAAATCATTTCCGCAGGAACTGTCACATTGTTTCCGACTTCAAAGCTGTAGGTAGCATTTGTCGCTTCCTCTCCCGAAATATAGGCACTGTTTCCAACAGCATTTTTGAAAGATTCATAATATGTAGCATTTCCGGAAAATTCGAATTTACGTCCGCCGGCATCTTGTGTTTCAAAAAGATATGCCGCAACCACACCGGGATATTTTATCGGGAGATAGGTAAAGAGATCCTTTATCTGTGAAGAAGAATATTCGGTAAGGTCGGCCCCGGTTTTTCTGTCTATGTATGACGCTCCGCTTTCCGAAATCATAATAGGCTTTTTATGTCCATAAAGAGACACAATCGTATCCAAAAGTGATGCAAAGCGGCTCCTGTCAACGCCTTGTCCAAGGGGATCGGTTTCCGGCTGATATTCAGCATAAAGCGATATGCCGACATAATCAACATAAGCATCTCCGGGATAATAAAATTCCATATTGTTGGCGGGATAGAAATTGGGAGACCAGACCATCGCACAGTTTGGGGCATATTTATGGAAAATATCTGCCACATAGCGGAATCTCTGGATGTACGCTCCGTAATCGGTGGTATACCAACTGTTTGTTTCGTCATTCATTTCGCACGCAAAACGTATTAAGGTTTTTGTACCAAGTGCTTTTATATCCTCAGCCAGTTTTACATAACGTGAATCTTCGGGGGTAATACTCAAAAGGTCATTAAGGTCTTTAACCTGAAGAGCATACTGTATAATTTTACCTTGCTCTGCTGCAGCCTTGAAAGCCTGCTCGTAAGGCTTTATGTCATCGTAACCGTAAACAATGAATCCCGCTGCTTCTTTGCCTATAAGGTTTTCAAACTGCTGCATATAAGAAGGTTCGCTTCCCATAAGCGTAACACCAAGCTGAACTCCTGAATCCGGCTCGTAAAGTGCACCAAACTTTTTTCTTCCCGAATAATTTTCATTACCCGAAGTAACAAAAATCTGCACAGTACTTCCGCTTAAATCTCCTCTTCTCGATGCATCGATTGCCGCCTGAGGAAGACCTGCAATTTCCCAATAATAGGATTCTCTTTTATAACATGCAACAGTTTCGTCCACCATTCCCAATGCATTATAGCACTTGCCAAGATGGTTATAGAGCATAGCATCACTATATGCATCACTCTTCTCCAGGAATACCGGAGCAACTTCTCTGAATTTTTCAATTGCCGCTGCATAGTTGCCACTGTTTTCAAGATTAATGGCTTCCGACCATACCTTCCAGAAGTTAGATACTTTTATACCGCTGTTCTCTATTTCATAAACCAAATTTCCTGCACCGGGACTTTCAACCTTTACGCTTCCGTCCCAGGATACTTTTGCATCAAGTGCCTCAAGCACCGCACGAATGGGAAGATATGTTCTTCCGTTAACAATGGTTGCTGCGGCATCATTATAAATTTTCGTTCCGTTTCTGTAAATTGCCGACTCACCAATTTTGCATGTAACGGTAGTTACGCCCTTTGTCACAATCGCCGTACTCTGCTCAGCGTCCCAACGTACAGTTGCACCGTAAGCTTCCATCGCAGCACGCAAAGGAACCATTGTTCTTCCCTCCGCACTTATAAACGGATAGCCTGTGGAATCGTTGAATCCCACCTTGACATTGTCTATAACAACATCAGTTGCCATAGCAGGAACCATTCCGAAAACGATACTTAACAAAAGTACTGTCGCCAAAAAAATCCTTTTCATTTACCTTACCTCTGTTTCTCATATTATCGGTTATGTATTATATCACTTATTCAAGTTTATGTCAAACAAAAAGCACCCATAGGGTGCTTTTGTTTATCTTAATTTTTCAACCACTTTTACTCCTGTTGACCTTATCTTATCTTCCCATTTCGAAAATTCGTACATAATAGTATCCTTTGCGTGGGAATCGCTGGAAAAAATTACGCTTCCGCCCTTTTCTTTTATATATTCAATCATTTCAAAGGAAGGATAAGGCACGGTTCTGTAGCCGCGGGAAATCGCTCCCGTATTTATTTCAAAAGGAACGCCCGAAGGAATAAGCACATCAACCGCCTTTTTCCATGCTTTTTTGTAGCGCTCGCTTTCCGTATCGAATATAGGTGTTTTTTCCTCGAACTTTTCAAGCAGATTAAAATGGCCTATGATATCACAGTTTAATTTATTTACAACATCTGCAACCACTTCATAATACCTTTCCGCAAAAGAAAGAGTGTCTCCTCCGAAATATTTATCCGCTGCTTTTTTCATGGTTTCCGCATCAGAATCTACCACCACATATTCATCCTCTATTTTAACATAGTGAACCGAGCCTATGACATAATCGTACATAGAAACATTCTCGGAGGAATAGTAGTCGCTCTCAACGCCCAGGTATATCTTTATTTTATCCTTGTATTTTTCCTTCAGTGCTTTTATCTCCTCTATGTAAAGAGGCTTTTTTTCACACTTTATGCAGTAGCTTTTGTCATAAAACGTAATTCCGTGGACGGAAAAGCCCATTTCCTCCATTCCCATTTCAATGGCAGATAAAACCATTTCCTCGGGAGAATTTTTTCCGTCACAGAAGGTTGTATGCATATGGTAATCTGTTTTAATCAATTTGTCATCTTCTCCTGCTTGACTTTTTTATCTATAACGTGACGGGAGGCAAGTTCTTTATGGATGTCCTCTAAAGAAATGCCCGCTTCAATCATTAATACCATAACGTGATAGCAAAGGTCTGCAATTTCGTAAATTGTTTCCTTTTTATCCTCAGCCTTTGCCGCAATAATAACCTCGGTGCACTCCTCGCCCACCTTCTTTAAAATCTTATCAATACCCTTTTCAAAAAGATAGGTAGTGTATGAGCCTTCCTTCTTTTCCGTCTTTCTGCCTTTTATAAGCTCCAGTAAGCCTTCATAGGAAAATTCCTTAAGTTCTTCACTCTCCCATATAGATTTGGTAAAGCAGGAATCCGTTCCGGTGTGGCAGGCAGGTCCATCCTTTTCCACCATCACAACCAGGGCATCATTGTCACAGTCTGCCGTGATTGACACAATATGCTGATAGTTTCCGCTGGTTTCGCCCTTTAACCAGAGCTCATTTCTGCTTCTGCTGTAAAAGCAGGTAAGTCCCTTCTCCATGGAAATTTTAAGACTTTCTTCGTTCATATATGCAAGGGTTAAAACCTTTTTAGTTACAGCATCCACCACTATTGCGGGAATTAACCCCTTTTCGTCAAATTTAAGTTCTTTAATATCAAGCATTGTTAAGTCCGTCCTTTCTTATAATCTAACGGGTATATTTTCTTTTTTAAGTGATTCTTTAAGCGTTTTTATTTCTACTTCGCCGAAGTGGAAAATTGATGCAGCCAAGCCTGCATCCACCTTGGGAAGAGTCTTAAAGAGCGTAGTGAAATCTTCAACACAGCCCGCACCGCCCGATGCGATAACAGGAACATTTACGGCCTCGCATACAGCATCAAGCATTTCAAGGTCAAAGCCTTTTTTAACTCCGTCTGTGTCAATGGAATTAAGCACAACCTCGCCCGCTCCCATATCCACACATCTTTTAATCCAGCTGATGGCTTCCATCCCGGTGTTTTCACGTCCGCCCTTGGCAAACACCCGGAAAACTCCGTCAACTCTTTTAACATCAGCAGAAATTACAACGCACTGATTTCCGTAAAGCTTTGCCGCTTCTTCAATAAGTCCGGGATTTCTGATTGCACCAGAATTTACGCTTACTTTATCCGCACCGCATTTTAACACTCTGTCAAAATCCGTCACTGTATTTATTCCACCGCCAACGGTCAGAGGGATAAATATCTTTCTTGCAACCTCAGTAAGTATATCGGTGAAAAGTGCCCTTCCTTCGCTGGAAGCGGTAATGTCATAAAACACCAACTCATCGGCTCCCATATCGCTGTAATATTTTGCCAACTCAACGGGAGAAGACACGTCTGAAAGACCTTTAAAATTAACACCCTTTACCACCCTTCCGTCCTTAACATCCAGGCAGGGAATTATTCTTTTCGTTATCATTTTGCCACCTCAATTGCTTCCTTAAGGTCAATTGCACCAATGTAGTATGCCTTTCCTATAATGGCCCCGTAAATATCAAGTGCTCGTAGTTTTTTCACGTCTTCAATAGAGGAAACTCCACCGGATGCTGTAATGTTTACGGAAAACTTTTCTGAAAGCTCCTTATAAAGAGCGTGGTTTGTTCCCTGCATCGCGCCGTCCTTTGAAATGTCGGTGCAGATAAGGGTTGAAACCCCAATTTTTTCCATTTTTTCGCAGAAGGAAAAAGCATCGTGACTGCTTTTTTCCGTCCATCCCGAAATTGCTACAAAGCCGTCCTTTATGTCAACTCCGACGGCAATTTTTTCACCGTACTTCTCTACCGCCGCCTTTAAGAATTCCTCATCCTTTACTGCCGCCGTACCTAAAATCACCCTATCAAGACCAATGTTTATATACTTATCAACGGTTTCCATATTTCTTATTCCGCCGCCAAGCTCGGCGAGAAGATTGGTGTTTTTAATTATGTTTTCTACGGTTTCAAGATTCGGAGTTGTTCCGTCCTTTGCACCCTCCAAGTCCACAAGGTGAATACAGGTCGCACCGCAGGCTTCAAACTCTTTTGCAACAAGTAAAGGATTTTCATTATAAACTGTCATTTCGTCGTAATTGCCCTTATAAAGACGAACCGCCTTGCCTCCGTATAAATCTATTGCAGGAAATATAAGCATCCGTCATCCCTCACTTTCACAAAAAGCCTTAAGTATTTTAAGTCCCACGTCTCCGCTTTTTTCAGGATGGAACTGACAGCCCGATACATTTCCCTTTTCAACTGCCGCTGTCAGGGGAGCACCATAGTCGCTTACAGCGATTACACTGTCACATTCTGCTCCGTAATAAGAATGAACGAAGTAAACAAAATCCCCATCCTTTATATACTTAAAAAGCTTTGAATCTTTAGTAAACTTAAGTGCATTCCAACCTATATGAGGAATTTTAAGCTCTTTCGGAATAACCCCTTCAATCGGACGAATTTCTCCCTTTATTAACCCCAGTCCTTCATGTTCCCCGTACTCATAGCTTTTTTCAAAAAGCATTTGCATGCCGAGGCATATTCCCATTATGGGTTTACCCTTTGCAGCTTCTTCTTTTATTACGTCAAAAAGACCTGTATCACGAAGCTTTTTTGCCGCATCTCCAAAAGCACCAACGCCGGGAAGAATTATTTTTTCAGCATTCTTTATTTCTTCGGCTTCTCCTGTAACAAACGCCTTTGCACCAATCATATCAAGGGAGCTTTTAAGTGAGAAAAGATTCCCCACTCCGTAGTCAACTATCGCAATCATTAAAGCACTCCCTTTGTTGAAGGTATTTCGTTTTTCGCCGCTTCGTCTATTGACACGGCAGTTCTCAAGCTTCTGGCAACCGATTTATAAATTCCCTCAATAATGTGATGAGAATTCATGCCGGAAAGCATTTTAATATGGAGATTGCATTTTGCATTGTCGGAAAATGCAAGAAAAAACTCCCTTACAAGTTCCGTATCAAAGTCCCCCACCTTTTCTGTGGGGATTTGGGCATCAAATACCAGATAGCTTCTGCCGGATAAGTCCACTGCAGAAAGAATAAGTGCTTCATCCATAGGAAGAATCATAGAGCCGTAGCGGCAGATTCCCTTTTTGTCGGAAAGTGCATTTGCAAAAGCATCTCCCAGGGCAATTCCGATATCCTCTGTTGTGTGGTGATAGTCAACAAAGGTATCTCCCTTGCAGGTAAGCTCTATATCAAATCTTCCGTGCTTTGCAAAAAGCGTCATCATGTGATCCAAAAAGCCACAGCCGGTATTGATTTTGCTTTCTCCCTTACCGTCTAAATCTATCTTAAGATAAATATCTGTTTCATTTGTTTTTCTTTTTATTTCTGCTGTTCTCAAAGTTATCACCCTTATTTTATTATTTCGGAAAGTGCCGCTAAAAGTGCTTCCATCTCCTCACGGCTTCCCACGGTTATTCTGTTATAATCCTTTATTCTTTCCTTTGTGAAATGGCGTACAAGTATGCCCTTTTCACGAAGCTTTATATATATTGCTTCTCCGCTCAAAACACTATGCTTTGCAAAAATGAAATTTGCTTTTGAATCCGTAAGGGTAAATCCAAGTTTTTCAAGCTCTTTCTTGGTGTATTCCCTGGTATCAACAATTTTTTCAAGATTTGCTTTTGTATATTCCTCATCGTTTAATACACCAAGACCCGATGCCTGAGTCATCATGTTTACGTTATAGGGATTGGTGGAATACTTAATGGTATTAAGATCTCGTATCAGTTCAGGATTTCCGCAACCGAAGCCAAGGCGTGCTCCTGCCATGGAACGGGACTTTGAAAATGTTCCCGTAACCAGAAGATTGTCGTATTTTCTTACCAGTGAAACTGCACTTTCGTTTCCGAAATCCACGTAAGCTTCGTCAATTACCACCACGTTGTCTCTATTATTTTTAACGATTTCCTCAATTTCGGAAAGCGTCAGATAAATTCCCGTGGGTGCATTGGGGTTTGCTATTATAATGGTTTTTCCCGCATTAAAGTATTTTTTAATGTCTATAGAAAAATCCTCTTCAAGCGGAATTTCCTCATAGGGTACGCCGTTTAAATCCGCAAACACCGGATAAAAGCCATAAGTTATGTCAGGAAATACCGCAGGGGTATTTTTATCGCAAAACGCCATAAATGCAAAATTAAGTATTTCATCAGAGCCGTTGGTCATAAGTACTTCATCATAGGAAAGTCCCAGTATTTCCGCCATTTTCTCGGTAAGTGCCCTGCATTCCGGATCAGAATAAAGCATAAGCTTTTCCGCTGCCTCGCTTGCTGCTTTAACAGCCTTTTCGGAAGGCGGATAGGGCGATTCGTTGGTATTTAGCTTTATATACTTACGCTCTTTGGGCTGCTCCCCCGGTGTATAGGGCGTAAGGCTTTTTACTCTTTCATTTTGAAATCTGCTCATACTTCCTCCGTACGGATCACCGCACTTTTTGCGTGAGCGGTAAGTCCTTCCTTTTTTGCGAAAAGTTCAACATCCTTTGCCACATCAGCCAGTGCATCTTTAGTAAAGTAAGTATATTGTGTTTTCTTTATGAAATCGTCAACGGACAGGGGGCTTGAAAACTTAGCTGTACCGCTTGTGGGAAGTGTGTGGTTGGGACCTGCAAGGTAATCGCCCAGTGCTTCGGGGCAGTTTCTTCCCATAAATATGGATCCTGCATGGCGGATTGAATCAAGATAGTCAAAGGGATTATCCACACAAAGCTCCAGATGCTCGGGAGCAATTTCGTTGGCAATTTCAATTGCCGCATAAAGATTTTCCGCAACAATAATTTTTCCGTTATTGTCAATGGATTCCCTTGCAATTTCACTCCTTAAAAGAAGGGGAATCTGTTTTTCCAGTTCTTCCGATACGGCCATTGCAAGTTCATATGAATCCGTAACTAAAACCGCACTCGCAAGCTTATCATGCTCTGCCTGGGAAAGAAGGTCCGCCGCAACATGAGATGCGTCGGAGGCACCGTCAGCCACAATTAAAATTTCGCTGGGGCCTGCAATCATGTCAATGGAAACCATGCCGAATACCTGCTTTTTAGCCTCCGCAACAAAGGCGTTTCCGGGGCCTACGATTTTGTCAACCTTGGGCACAGACTCTGTTCCGTAAGCAAGTGCCGCAATCGCCTGTGCTCCGCCCACCTTTATAATTTTATCAACACCTGCAACATATGCCGCAGCAAGTATTACAGGATTCACCTTACCATCCTTACCGGGAGGTGTTACCATAACCACCTCCGGGCATCCTGCAATTTTCGCAGGGATTGAATCCATTAAAACAGTGGAAGGATAAGCCGCCGTACCTCCGGGAACATAAAGCCCCGCTCTGTCTACCGGAATGATTTTCTGTCCCATTACGATTCCCGGCTCGTCATTTATTATAAAGCTTGTCCTTTTCTGCTTTTCATGAAACTTTCTTATGTTTGATGCGGCTTTTTCAAGCACTCTGATAAACTCCGGTTCAACGGATGCCACCGCTTCCTTTATCTCCTCATTTGTAACAACCATGTAAGAAAGCTTAGCACCGTCAAACTTTTCGGTGTATTCCAAAAGTGCCTTATCTCCATTTTTTCTTACATTATCTATTATATCGGAAACAATGGCAGTAACGTCAACCTTTGGTTCTACTCTTGCGAAGATTTCCGATGCGGGAACCTCGCCGTATTTCATTATTTTAATCATCTTATTTATCCTCCGCTGTCTGTTTCTTTAAAGATTCAATTACCTTTTCCATAAGATCTCCTTTGAACTTGAATGCAGACTTATTGGCAATAAGTCTTGCACTTATGGGAACTATTTCCTCTTTTACCTCAAGGTCGTTTTCTTTTAATGTAGTTCCTGTTTCAACTATGTCAACTATCACATCCGACAAGGATAAAATCGGGGCAATTTCAATTGAGCCGTTTAAGTGAATGATGTCAATATCTCTTCCCTTAGCCGCATAATATGCCTTTGTAATATTGGAAAACTTAGTAGCAACCCTTAAAGGGCGCTCGGTATTTTCCCTGAAATCACGCTTTGCGGCAACCGCCATGCGACATTTTCCGATATCAAGATCCAGAAGCTCATAAACCTCAGGTTCATACTCAAGCAGTATGTCTTTTCCCGCAACTCCGATATCAGCGGCTCCCCTCTCCACATAAATCGCAACATCGGAAGGCTTTACCCAGAAGTATCTTACACACTTTTCTTCGTTTACAAAGATCAGTTTTCTGTTCTGTTCCTTTATCGAGGGACACGGAAAACCGGCTTTTTCAAACATATCATAAACCTTTTCGCCAAGTCTTCCTTTCGGAAGTGCAACATTAAGCATGGTTTTCAATGATTTCAACCCCTCTCTCATTCATTTTAAGAAGTTTATTGTATCTTAAATCAGCCGGAATTTCCTTTAAGGCCAGGGCACTTTTTCCGTCTGCCGTAAAAAGTCTTACGGTATCAGAAAGAGCTTTCATATCGCAATTGTCATCGTAAAGTATAACTGTATCCACATCAAAAGCTGCTTCATCTTCTGAAAGAGCGTAAAGAGAATCAAGATAAACGGCAAAACCGATTGCCTCGCTCTTTTTACCCATTTTTTTCATAAGCTTGTCATACTGTCCGCCGGAAAGAATTCCTGTGGCAATTCCGTTTATAAAGCCTTTAAAAACAAAGCCGTTATAATAATTCATGTCATTTATAACAGAAAAATCTATATTGATTTTCCCCTCTAGTCCCGCTTCTTCAAGAGCCATGGTGATTTTTTTAAGCTTTGAAAGGGCCTCAGTTTCTTTGCATAAAAGCCCGGATAACGCAGGCAGAACCTTAGAAGGTGCTCCATACAAGGACACAAGTTTCATAAGTGCTGTTCCGTCTATCCCTTCTTTTTTACAAATCTCTCCTATTCCGTGAGCATTCTTTTCGCCGATGCATTTCAGTATTTCCTTTTCGGCAGATGGATTAACGCCCATATCCGAGAGTATATCGGATATAACCGTGAGATTTGAAATATCAAGAACAAAATCATCAGATATTGTTTTAAGGCTCATGGCTGCAAGATAGATAACCTCGTAAACAGAATAGTCATCGGAGTTTCCGATGCACTCAAGCCCCAGTTGCATAATTTCCTTAAAAGAATGACTTCCCTTGGAAACTCTGTAAACGTTTTCATTATAATAAAGCTTCTGCACCGAAGTGTCATCCTTGCTGTTTTTTATGATTGACAAAGTTACGTCAGGCTTTAATGCCATTAATTTCCCGTCTGTATCCGTAAAGGTGATAATGTGATCGGATATCAAAAAATCCTTATTTCTGACATATAAATCATATTCCTCGAACTTACTCATTCTGTAACGGGAATATCCGTATTTCGAATAAAGGCTTCTGAGTGCGAAAACCGCCTTTTCGTCATTTCTTAAAACAGAATCTTCTATTTTCATTAAAGTCACCCCAATCAGTCGTTTTCAGAAAGTTTCTTAAGCATTTTTTCATAACCGCCACTTCCGTATAAAAGGCAACGGTTAACACGGCTTATGGTTGTGGTGCTTGCACCTGTTTCCTTTGATATATCCTGATAGCTTTTTCCTTTTTTAAGCTCCATAGCCACAGTAAGACGAAGCGACAAATCCTGAATTTCCTTGACCGTGCATATGTCTTCAAGGAAGTTTATACATTCTTCTTCATTTTCAAGCATTAAAATGGCTTTTATAAGCTCCTTCGCCGATTCAAAAAGCTTCTTTTCCATTAAAACCCTTCTTTCATCGTTTTATCACTTTACTATAGTAACACGACAGAGCGGTAAAGTCAATGCTTTTTTTGATTTTTGTGGCAATTTAACAAACAGAGGTATATTTTCACTTTTTTTCTTTACTTTTTAACAACTATCTATTATAATATCCCTATACACCTTGCAGGACAGAATTTAATTTTCCCCTAAGGGAGAAAGGACTTCATATGAATATTATTATAGTAGGTGCAGGAAAGGTAGGCTTAAAGCTTGCCGAAAAACTGAATCAGGAAAATGAACATGACATAACTTTAATAGATTTAAAATATCAGAACATTGAGCACGCCGTTAACCAGTATGATGTTATGGGTGTTACTGGCGATGCCATAAGCCAGGAAACGTTAAAAGAAGCAGGCATCGAAAAAGCAGACTTACTCATTGCCGTAACAGGTAATGATGAGCTTAACCTGATTACATGCCTCATCGCAAAAAAATGCGGTCATTTGAAAACCATAGCAAGAATAAGGCGTCCCGAATACAATAAGGACATTCATCTTATAAGGGAAGATTTAGGCCTTGCAATGGTTATAAATCCGGAGCAGGCGGCGGCCCACGAAATGGCGAGAGTTTTAAGATTTCCCTCTGCCATTCAGATTGATACCTTCTCAAAAGGAAGAGTTGAAATCTTAAAATTCCGTATTCACGAGGATTCTCCCCTTGACAATATGCGTATTGCCGATTTAACTCCCAAACTTAACTGCGACATCCTCGTATGTGGTGTTGAGCGCGGTGACGAAGCCTTTATTCCCGGCGGTGATTTTGTCCTTAAGGAAGGAGACTATATAAGCATAGTTTCCTCTGTTTCAAACGGTGCATATTTCTTTAAAAAAATCGGCATCAAAACTTCAAGTGTAAAAGATACCATCATTGTAGGCGGAGGTGACACGGCATATTACCTTGCCAACCGACTTATCCAGACCGGTATTTCCGTAAAAATTATCGAACAGGACGAAAAGCGCTGCGATGAGCTTTTCCAGCTCCTGCCGAAAGCAACTATAATAAACGGCGACGGTACCGACAAGACTACATTACTTGAAGCAGGGCTTGAATATGCAGAGTCCTTCGTTGCCCTCACAAATATAGACGAAGAAAATGTGCTTCTTTCCCTTTATGCCAAAAGCAAGGATATCAAAAAAATCGTAACCAAGGTTAACCGTATTGAATACGATAATGTATTGAATTCCCTTGAGCTTGACTCGATTTTCTACCCCAAAAACATAACCGCAGAATATATCTTGAGATTTGTCCGTGCAAGAAACCAGTCAAGAAGCTCAAACATTGAGACGGTACACCTTATTCTTGACGGCAAAGCCGAAGCACTGGAATTCAGAATCAAAAAAGACTCCCCCATTTCGGATATTCCGATTATGAAGCTTCATCTTAAACCCAACATATTAATCGCCTGCATAACCCGCGGCGGTCAGATCATTATTCCCAGAGGTCATGACATAATCAAAGAAGGAGATTCCGTTATCATCGTAACAACCGAAACAGGCTTTGACGATATCTCGGACATTCTCCAGTAGAGGATAAATTATGAATCGCAAAATTATATTTTACACACTGGGCACCGTGCTTTATATTGAAGCTATATTTATGCTTCTTCCGATAATCTGCTCCATAGTCTATAAGGAGCCGTATATTTTAGGTTCTTTTGCCATTTCGGCATTACTTTGCACTTTGACAGGGGTGCTTTTCACAGTCAAGCCTCCTGACAACAAAGCAATGTTCGCCAAAGAAGGCTATATAACGGTTGCACTTTCATGGATTTTAATAAGTCTTTTCGGATGCCTCCCCTTTATTTTTTCGGGATATATTCCGAATTTCATTGATGCTTTTTTTGAAACCGTATCCGGATTCACAACAACAGGTGCATCCATCCTTTCTGATGTGGAAGCCCTTCCGAAAAGTCTTTTGTTCTGGCGAAGCTTTACCCACTGGATAGGCGGTATGGGTGTTCTGGTTTTTCTTGTTGCCATTCTCCCCCTTTTCGGCGGAACAAATCTTAATCTTATAAAAGCAGAAAGCCCCGGTCCCGCTGTTTCAAAGCTTGTTCCCAAGGTTAAGTCCACAGCGAAAATTTTGTATACCATATATATTGCAATGACGCTTTTAATGATTGTTCTTCTCTTATTCGGCGGAATGAATTTATTTGAAGCACTGACCACAGCTTTCGGTACAGCCGGCACCGGCGGCTTCGGAATTAAAAATTCAAGCCTTGCCGGTTATTCTCCCTACATTCAGAATGTAGTTACCATTTTTATGATATTTTTCGGAATAGACTTTTCTATTTATTATCTTATACTTATGAAAAAGTTTTCCGCCGTGCTTAAATCCAACGAAGTAAGAACATATCTTTTAATCATTCTTTCTTCAATTCTTGTAATCGGATTTAATATAAGACATCTTTTCCCATCTGTTTCTGAAGCACTTCACCACAGCAGCTTTCAGGTTGCATCCATCATTACGACAACCGGCTTTGCAACTGCAGATTTTGACCTGTGGCCTTCTCTTTCAAAAACAATACTTGTGGTGCTTATGTTTATCGGTGCCTGTGCCGGAAGCACAGGCGGCGGAATGAAGGTTTCCAGAATAATAATTCTGTTCAAGAGTATTATAAAAGAAATCAAAATTCTTGCTCATCCGAAAAGTACAATTAAAATCACTATGAACGGCAGACCTGTTGAACACGAGACAGTCCGCTCCGTAAATGTATTCACAGTGGCTTATCTTTCAATCTTTGTGCTTGCCCTTCTTCTGATAAGTCTTGACAATTTTGATTTCACCACTAACTTTACAGCAGTTGCGGCAACCATAAACAACATAGGTCCCGGTCTTTCCAAAGTCGGCCCCACAATGAATTTTTCAGAGTTTTCATCCTTTTCAAAGCTTGTCCTGTCAGCAGCAATGCTTATCGGACGACTTGAAATTTTCCCGATGCTTGTACTGTTTTCTCCCGCAACCTGGAAAAAATAAAAAATAAAGCCACCCGATGGGTGGCTTTATTTTTTATTTAAGTTCTGCGCACAATGGATAATGGTCTGAAAGGTAAATTCCGTTTTCTTCATCGTCCCATACGGTAAGCTTTTCAAACTCGGTTTTAAGATTATCGCTTAAATAAATGTAGTCTATTTTTGCTTCACTCTGTCTTCCGAAGTCGTGGAAGGTAAAAGGAAGCCCCTTTGTTACATCTCCCATACCGGGGAAGCTTTCACAAAGCTTTATGGTTTCTTCCTTTTCCGATGCATTGAAATCGCCAAGGATAACAAAATCCATCTCGTTTTTTTCATTTAAGGATTTTACGGTATCAAGCACCATTTTCATTCCCATAGCTCTTACTTCGGGAGTTTTCTCATCCAGATGCACGTTGAAAATCCTTATCATTCTGCCGTCGGACTTTCTTCTTACCGTTGTAATATTAAGCGTTCTGGGACAAGGACTCTGACCGGGGAATTTACTTTCCGGCTCATAAGGGTCGGGACCTATCCAAAGCACTTCATTTCCCACAAGTTGAAGGGTTGAAGTTTTAATCGCCGTGAAAACACCCTCTGAATTATAGCTCTTTGTTCTGCCGTGGCCGGTTATTATGTATTCGGGGAAAACCCTCTGCATAAATTCCAAGGATTCCGGCACCATTTCCTGAAATGCGATAATGTCGGGCATTTCTTTTTTCACCTTATCATAAATCATCCCTGCTCTGTTTATAAAGCTGTTTATACCGTCCCCTCTGTAGCGGTAACGGATATTGAATGTTACTATATTAAAAGACATAAAAAAACCTCCGTACTTTATTTTGCATCATTATACCCCTTTACTTTGCCCGTGTCAATACACACTATATATAAAAAATTTGAATATGCCACGGTAAATAAAAATTATAAACCTTTACTACTCCCTTGACAAAACAGCACGTGACCGCTAAAATAGCAGTATAATAAAAAGGAGGCACAAATATGATTAAAACATTTCGGGTAACAGATTTCGGAGCCATTCCTGGCTCGAACGCTCTTCAAACAGAAAAAATTCAGGCTGCAATTGATGCCTGCTTTCTTGAGGGTGGCGGCGAAGTAATAATACCTGCGGGAACCTTTATAACAGGTTCAATCCGTCTTCGCTCCAACGTAACCCTGCATTTATTAAAAAATGCCTGCCTTAAAGGCTCTAAAAATCCTGAGGATTATTATTCCTCTTACATAAATGACAAGATTGAACCCCTTCCCGAAGAATGGATTACAGACGGGCTCTGGAACCGCTTTGGTCCGGGCTGGACAAGGGACTACCGCTTTATGCGTCTTCCCGGAAGCCGATGGAATCACGGTCTTATAAAGGCTATAAACGCCGAAAACATCGCCATAATCGGCGAAGAAGATTCTTTCATTGACGGAAGCGACTGCTTTGATGAAAAGGGCGAAGAAGAATACCGTGGTCCTCACCTTATAAATATGTTCTATTGCAAAAACGTAAGTTTTAAGGGATACACGGCAAAAGACAGTGCAAACTGGGCGCACGCCATATTTTATTCCGAAAACATAACAATGAAAAATGTAACCGTTTTAGCAGGACACGACGGAATACACGCGACGGTTTGCCGTAATATAATAATAGAAGACTCCGAATTTTATACAGGAGATGACTGTGTGGCAGGCTTTGGCAACTTAAATGTTCTTGTTAAAAACTGTGTGCTTAACTCCGCCTGCAGTGCTCTTCGCTTCGGTGGTACCAACGCCTTGATTGAAGGTTGTCATATGTATGGTCCCTGCCGCTATTTATTCCGGGGCTGTTTAACTCCAGAAGAAAAACGCAGCGGAATAAAACCCGATGTCACAACCCACAGAAACAATATGCTTTCTGCATTTACTTATTATTCCGATTTTTCCGTGGAAGTTCCCTATACCCCCGGAAACATAATAATAAAGGATTGCAAAATAGACTATGCCGACAGATTCCTGCACTTCAATTTCTCCGGGAACGAGCCATGGCAAAGAAACCGCCCGTTAACTTCCGTTACCTTTGAAAACATCACAGCAACAGATATTTCCATGCCTCTTACGGCTTATGGCGATGCTGATAATAAAATAGACCTCGTGTTCAAAAACGTATCTATAGCAATGAGAGATGGTTTTTCCGAAGTTCCTTTATTCCATATAGGCAACTTTAAAAAGCTGACCCTTGAAAACTTTACGGTTACAAATACTGCCGCCCCCTGCTTAGTCAGAACATGGACAGATGATCCTGTTGAATTTATAAATGTTTCATCTCCCATCGTGAATGAAAACCTTGTCAAAAAAGCTGAAGTTGAATTTTCCGCAAAGCCTATATAATTAAAAAGCAGCAAGAAAAATTCTTGCTGCTTTTTCTTTTTTATGTATAAAAAATCTTCCTTTGCATAAAGCTTGTCAAGTCCCTCCTCTAAACACAAGCGTTTTACTTTATATGACAAAATTTTCCTCAAAAGGCTTAGTTATGGGGCTTGAAAAGTTTTCCACAACCTTATAATTCACACGCTTTTTAGATGTGGAAAAAGTGGAAAAAGCTGTTGATAACTATAAAATACGGCCTTTTTGCGGTGGATAATCAGCTGCCGAAAATATATTTAGATTATTTTTAGATTATGTAATTTATATATAAACGCTCATTAATATTCACGTTTACCATTTTTTCCCAAAAGTTGTTTTTTACAAATTTCAGTTTGTTTTTACTATTGTCTTTTTTCTCCCGTTATGCTATACTCCTTTTGACGAATATAGTAAAAGAAGGTTTTCCCGTGAAGATAAATACTGCGATAACTAAAAAAGAATATTATTCAGAAGTTCTCTCTCTGGCTCTGCCCGCTTTTCTTGAGAAATTATTGCTTACTCTGGTAAGTCTGGTATCCACGGTTGTTATCGGCAAAGTCGTAGGAAGCGAGGCTATGTCCTCTTTGACTATAGCCACAACTGTTACCGATATACTGCAAAGCGTTTTTATCGGTTTCGGATTTGGTGCTTCAATTATTATAGCCAGGAATGAAAGCCATCAAAGAGATTTTACAAACAAGGCAACCTTAAATTCCATTTATTTAAATGCCGCCTTTGGTCTTCTGCTCGGAACTTTATGTATGCTGTTTTTAAGGGGACTTTTAGGTTTTATGTTTTCATCAAAAACCGCTTCTGTTACGGAAGGGGCAATTTCCTATCTATACATGATTCTTCCCTTTTCAGCCGTTGCCTCTGTGGATGTTGCAATTTCTTCCTGCTTTCGTGGTGCCCATGATGCAAAAACTCCGTTTTTTGTAACTGCTGCGGTAAATGCCGTAAACGCACTTTGCTGTATCATCTTTATAGGCTTTCTTAACATGGGAATTAAAGGTGCAGCCGTCTCCTATATAATCTCAACTCTCCTGGGCTGCACAGTAAGAATTATGCTTTTGTTCCATAAAAAGTCCGTCATCCGTCTTCACGGATTCCACAGGCCGGACTTTATGCTGATAAAGCGTATTCTTAATGCTTCTGTTGCATCCACGCTTCAGGCTTTTTTTATAAACTTTGCCTTTTTGGGACTTCAGGCGGTAACATCGTTAATCAGTGCCGTTGCTATGGCCGGCTATCAGATAGCAAACAATATATTAAAGCTCACCTATTGTATTACTCATGGTATTGAGGCAGCACAAATTACCCTTGTGGGTAATGCACTGTCGGTCAATGATAAGGATGCCTCAAGGCTTTATTCTTATAAGCTGCTTTCCACCTCCGAAGCCGTGTGCTTTATCTGGGCGATAATTATGTTTGTTTTTGCCCGTCCCCTTTCCGGTCTTTTTGTAGCTTCAGGCGATAGCGAAACATTAAACTCCGCAGTAAATCTGCTTCGCATCTTGTGCTTTACGGTTCCCTTTACCACTTATTATCAAAGCAGCCAGGGCACACTTAAGGTCGGAGGAGAAACAGGAGCCATTGTCCTTTCAAGTATACTTGGCCCCTGGGCAATAAGAATTCCCCTTGCTTACTTTTTAATTACTTCCATTGAAAGCGCTTCTCTCTGGAACATGGTAAAAGGCTTTTTTTCTGCATTCCCCCTTATCTCTCCCTTTGCGGAATCCGTTTTAACAAACGGAATAACGGGACTTATAGCAGGACTCTTTGCCGATTACATAATGCGAACTTTAGTTTATGCTTTCAAATTGCACAAAGAAAAGTGGCTCTACAATACGCTTTAAAAAACCTTGGAATTACTTTGTAATTCCAAGGTTTTTTCTCTTTTTATACTCACTTGGTGATATTCCTTCAAGCTCTCTGAAATTTCTGTTAAAGCTTGCAAGAGACGAAAAGCCCGAGGCAAGTGCCACATCAACCATCGAAACCTTTTTTCCTCTTTCTGCTATAAGTTCCTTGGCATAATTTATGCGATATGAAGCAAGTAATCTCCTGAAGTGCATATTTGTTACCGTATGTAAAGTATAGGATAAATATTTCTCGTTATAACCCAGCTTTTTTGCCAGGTCGCTCAATGTTATATTTTCGCAGAAGTTATCCGAAATAAAATTTATCGCCTCCTGGATAAGTTCACCGTTTCCGGTTTTCTTTTCGACCCAGGAAATGTTTTTTGCGGCATCGGAACACGCTTCATAAAGAAACGAAGCTATCATAAGATAATCATTCCTTTTTACTTTCTCCAGTTTTTCTGTCCATAGGGTTTTATCACTCACCTTATATACCGGATTTTCCGGAAGAAAGCCCTCAATTTTTTCGAAAAAGATAGGAATAAAGTCATTTGAAAATATTGCTCCGCATACAGAATTTTCTTTTTCATTAATATATTCATGGATACGGTGAGGAAGCACTATCACCGCTTCACCTTCATGCACATAATACCTTTCGCCGTCCATTATAACGGTGAGGCAGCCTGACTTTACATAAATAATTTCCGTGAAATCATGAAGATGTGCCGCAATCGAATAATTTTCAGAAGAAGAACTCCAGAAATGATATTTTTTACCTGAATTCTGATTCTGATATACAATCACGTCTATCACTCCTTAATCAATTCTAAATCAAACTTTTTCTCACAGATTAATATCGAAAATCTAACCTTTTGATTATATTATATCTTTTTTTTATTAGAATGTCAATTGCAATTATGCTATACTTAATACAGAAGACTGTAGATAAATTAAAGGAGGAATAAAATTGAAAAAGATACTTGCATTGGCACTTGCTTTCCTTATGCTTTGCTCATCTATGTCCTTTGCGGAAGAAAGAAAGTATACCGCAGCTGACATAACAATAAACGAAGGATGCAAAATATCAGGAAATCAACTTACCCATTTAAAGAGAGGAGAATATTTCGGCATCAAAGGTGTTGACCTTACAGGAATAAAATCCCTCTCTCTCCTCGTAAGTTCAGAAACAGAAGCAAACGGAGAAACAATTGTTATAAAGGCCGACAACCATCTCTCGGGACAGGTTTTGGGTACAATTACAATTTCAGGCTCCCATAATAAGGAATATCTGTCCACCTCTGTTTTTGAAATGAGCGGCGTGCACGACGTCTACTTCAAAGGCCTTTACGGAAGAGACAACTATGCCATGGATATATTTATAGAAGATATTATCTTTTCAAGTGAAGAATACCAAAAGCCGGATCCGAAAAAAGAACAGGTATCCGACTCAGCAATAAAGGATTTTTATCTTGACACATGGGTTTCCACCGACAGTTTAGGCCGAAAGGTTGCAGACTTCCCCGAAGTCGGTGCAGTTAAAGAAGGAACCAGAGAACTGGGATTATTATACTGGAACTGGTTTGGCAGAGGTAAAGGCAGCTACGGTATACTGGAAGATTTAAGAGACGCTCATCCCGAAGCTATGGATGACTTCTACCATCCCGCCTGGATAAAGGACGCAGCTTACTGGTGGAGCGAACCTGTATTTGACGTTTATTCCTCCCACGATTACTGGGTTTACAGAAAGCATGCAGAAATGCTTTCAATGGCAGGAGTTGACGTTATCCTCTTTGACTATTCAAACTCAGGCATTGTATACTCAGATGCCGTTGAAGTTTTGGCAAAGGCATTCCGTGATGCAAAAAGTGCCGGTGTAAAAGTTCCTAAAATAACCGGTATGTATGCAATCGGCGACGACTCTGAGAGCAATATAAAGAGCTTATCTGCAACATATCACATTTTCTTCACGGAGAACGATTATTCCGACCTTTGGTTTTATATGGACGGAAAGCCAATGGTGTACACCTATAACAACGCTATACGCTCCGCCGAAAAGGGCGATACATACGAAGCAGAGCTGACGAAAACATTATCCGAATTTTTCACCTACAGAAAGAGCAGCTCAAGAAATGTATATACGCCCGCGCCTAACGGCACAGATTATGAAGATGAAACCTGGTTCTGGCTTGAAAACTTCCCGCAGCCCATAAGAGGAACAACAGAAAACGGAAGACCTGCCTTTGTTGTTGTGGGTACTGCAATCAATCAGTCAACAATATACGGCACAGGCGTAACAGGTGTTTTATCCGATCCCTATTCCAAAGGCAGAGGTTTTTCCGAGGTATTCGGCGAGGATTATTCAGAAAACGGAAAGAGAATGGGTTACTTCTTCCGTGAGCAATCGGCACTGGCTCTTACAGCCGACCCCGAATTTATACTTGTTGACGGCTGGAACGAATGGCGTGCCACAAGATTTTCATCCTACGGAGTATTCTCAGGCGGCAACATCTTTGTTGACAGCTTCGACTCAGAAAACAGCCGTGACTTTGAACCCTCGAGAGGCCCTCTTAAGGATGATTATTTCAACCTTTTAGTAGACTTTTCAAGAAAATACAAAGGTGTACGTCCCGCCCCCGTAGCTGCCGGTGCAAAGACCATCGATATGACAGGCGATGCAGCTCAATGGAATACTGTAGGGCCCACCTTTTACAATTTTGACCAGAGCTATGAACGTGATTCTTTGGGCTATTACGCTCCCGGAACCACCGAGCAGATGCATTATACCACAAATGTTGACAACGCCATAATGACCTCCAAGGCAACTTTTGATACCGAGAATATATACTTCCTTGCAAAAACCAAGGATACCCTGAAAGACTCAGAAGGCTTTATGAATCTTTATATCAACACTGACAGAAACTATGCCACCGGCTGGGAAGGCTATGACTTTGCCGTTAACCTTTCAGGAAAAGGCACTATCTCAAAGTTTTCCTCTTCCTCATTTACCCCTGAATCAATCGGAAGCGTCGCATACAAGGAAGATGTTAACTATATAATGATTTCTGTTCCGAGAGTATTGATTGGAGAAACAGGAACCGTTGACCTTGAATTCAAGTGGACAGACGGAATTAAAAATGACGGAGACCTTTTAACTTTTTACGAGACAGGTTCTGTAGCTCCCTACGGACGTTTTAACTATCTGTTTACAGAAATCGAACAAACCTCCCTGTCCTCAGACGAAAGAAATGCTTTAAATGGAGTATCTATACTTAAAGCTGAAGCAGACAACATGATTGTTTCAGGCAGTAAAATGAAAATTTACGAAGCTGACTTAAGAATCAAAGCTTATGAGGCAAACGGAACTCTTTACGTTCCCGGCGATTCACTCCTTGAAATTCTCGGATATGGAAGAAGTAAGGTTGAATACGATCCTTCTTATAACAGCTACTTTATTTACTATTTTGAAATGAACGACTCACTTACAGAAGTAACAACCAACCGCTTCGCAATGAGCACTTTAGACTCATCAAGCGTATATGTTGACGGAAAAACCCTTCCCTTAAGTGCTCCGGTAACTTCAAAGAACGGAATAATTTATGTTCCTCTTTCCCTTTTATCAGAGGCTTTCGGCTTTACGGTAACAAATATCGGAGGCGGCATTTACACCGTTTCAGAAAACACACCGGATGTAAATCTTATCACGTCCGTATCCGGACATCTTAATTAAAGGAGGCGAAGATTATGAAAAAAGTATTAGCTTTTATACTGGTTATAACAACGGCTTTATCATTATGTTCCATTTTCTCCTTCGCCGAGGGCGATATGCCGGATACCACCACAACGGCAACGGCAACAGAAGGTCAGTCTCCCATTATGTCCATCACAGGCCTTCCCACAGTTGACAGAACAAACTGGACTGTCACAGTAAACACCACCCGTCCCAATTGTGCGGAAAGAGTGCTTGATGGGAATGACAAAACCTTCTGGCATTCAAATTATATGGATGAAGGCGGCGTAATTTACGCAAGAGATGAAGCCCCCTACACCATGGAATTCACATTTCCGGAAGAAACCTCTATTTCCGGTTTCATTTTACTCCCCCGTCCTGACGGTACAACCGGAAAAATAATTTCGCTCTATTTCGAAGCATCTGAAACGGATTTCGGAGAATTCGAAAGAATCACAGAGGATATAACCTTAGGAGCACATAACAAGGAAATTATTCTTCCTTACAACATAAGTGCAAAAAGAATTAAAATGACCATCCTCTCGGGCGACAAAGGCTATGGTACCCTTGCTGAATTTTACGCAATAAAAGCAGACAGCAAAAAGACCGAAGCGTCTTACTCAGAAGTATTAGAATCAGAAGTATCCATCCCCGTTGACAAAACTGTAACAGGAAAAGCGGCCGACAATCAAACCCCGGTTTCTGCTCTTAACGGCCTTTCCTCCGTTGACAGAACAGGCTGGATTGTAAAGGTGGATTCCGCCCGTCCCAACACCGCTGAGAAAATGCTTGATGGTGACAAGTCAACCTTCTGGCATTCAAACTTTGAAACCGCAAACGAAGCTGTTGTCTCAGCCGATGAGGCTCCCTTCACCCTTGAATTCATCCTTCCAGAGGAGGCGGAAATTTCCGGATTTATATTGTTCCCGAGAACCGACCTCAATATCGGCAGAATAGCTTCCGCTTATTTTGAGGTTGCTAAAGACGATACATCGGAATATTTCAAAATTACCGACGAGCTTTCATTTGAGACAAGTGCAAATCAGCAGGAAGTGGTTTTTGCCTCCAATATAAAAGTCAAAAAGATTAAAATGACCATAACCAATGGAAGCGGTGGCAAGGGAACACTGGCTGAATTTTACTGCATTTCACCAAGCGAAGAGTACAACACCGTAAGCTACGAAGAATTTTTAGAAAATGAAAAAGAAAACAAGCTTTATATAGTTGATAAAGCCTCCATAACCGTGGAATGCGACTACCCCATATGGTCTACCAACAACATCGCCAAAGTAACTGACGGCCTTACTACCAGCATCTGGCAGACAGATACTATTTCAGAATCCTACGCTCCTCCCATTTTAATTGATTTCGGCAAAGTTCAAAGATTGGTTCGTATGGATTACACTCCCCGTCAGACAGAGGACTACGACGGTTTCTGGTATACCTACGACGTATACGGAAGTGTCGATGGAGATAACTGGTTTGACGTTGAAACAAATGTAATGAACGAAAAAAGCCTTCTTACCCACTCCCTTATATTCGACGAAGAGATAAGCGTAAGATACCTTGAAATTAACGTAACAAAATATCACAATAACCGTGTTTCTGCCGCAGAGCTTACATTCTATCAGACAAGGGAAGCATATGAAGCCTCCGGCGTGGGAGCTTTCGGAAACTATGAACTCACGATAGGCAAAAAATCCATCCTTATCGAAAAAGGCGGAGAGGTAACTGAAAAAGAAATTGACGTCGCTCCCTACATTGTCGGAGGAACCACACTAATCCCCTTGAGAGGATTGCTTGAGGAAATGGGTGCAGAAATTTCCTGGAACGGTGAAAAGAGTGAAGTAACCATAAAAGCACAGAACAAGGAAATAGTTCTTCAGATTTGGAATAAACGTGTATATGTTAAGGATAACCGCTACGGAAACATCATGTATACTCTTCTCACGTATCCGGTAATAAAGGATTCCCGTACATTTATTCCGCTGAGATTTGTTTCGGAACAGCTTGGCTATAATGTAGAATGGATCGGCGAAACTCAAACCATAAAAATAACTGCTCCGGAAAAATAAAGAAGTAAAACCGCCGAAAGGCGGTTTTACTTTTTTATTTAAGTTTAAGTTCGGCTTCTCTTTTTTCCTCATCAAAGCTTACTTCTCCATACACAGAAAGACTTCTGAAATATATGTGGGTATAGCCTTCTGCATTGAAAGATTCACATTGTTCATTATCCAGATATGCCACAATATCTGTGGAAAGCACATCTGAAATATAAGAGCCTATCTCTTCCTTTTCTCCCTCACTTGAGTAGGTGGATTTAATTTCTCCTCTATTATATATAACAGAGACCGTTCTCTTTTCTTCATCAAAAGTCACTTCAAATCCAAACTCTCTTAAGTCCTTTAACGCAATGGCCATTTTCCCGCCTATATTAACGGCTTTAATCTCTTTTCCGTTTATATACGCTCTGATATCTGTCGAAACCACTTCTCCGATTTTTACGCCCATTTCAGGCTTTTCAGCGGGAGGTGTGTTTTCTTCTCCCGGTTTTTCCGAAGGCTTTTGATTCTCAATCCAAAGTTCGGGGTTCTTTCCGTTAAATGTCCAAACATCATCCGGAAATTCCTCAAGATTTTCCTCGGATATAAATTGATTTAAAATATAGCTTTTTATAAACGAACTATTAATTTTTTCCGCTTTCAAAGGCAGAATATCCTGATCATCCTCTTCTGCAAGAGTATATCCTAATGCCTTTTCGCATCGGTCTTCGGCATAGTAAGCATTTTCAATTTCACCGTATTCGGGTAAATCAGAATCCTCGGACAGCGGTGAATTTATCCCTACAATAGCTCCTCCATATTCTCCTGAGACAAATCCCTTAAAATATACCGATGTCAAAGAGCCGTAGCTTGCTCCTGCGATGCCGCCTGCAGCCTTGTCCGAAACAACACTTCCCACAGAATACACATACTCAAGTTCACTGAACTCATCCATATATCCGGCAATTCCGCCCGAATAGCTTTCTGCCTCTATTATTTCATCGCTGTAAGCATTCCTGATTACGCTATCTACCATGCGGCCAATAATGCCTCCTGCTGTAAGAATACCCTTTACATCACATTTTGATGTTACGGCATTGACGCTTGATAACGATACATAGCCTGATACTCCGCCTGCGTTACCCATTGATACAATTTCCGTATTGCTTACAGCATTATTAAGTGAGCTTTTATGAAGACTTCCCGCAATACCGCCGATATTTTCTTTGCCGTAGGCAAAACCTTCGGAAGACACATTTTCAATTTTTGAACTCTCGGCAAATCCGACTATTACGCCGACATCGCTTCTTCCCCATAAAAAAGATTTTTCAACATTTAAGTTTTTGATTTCCCCATCTTTTACATATCCGAAAAGGCCCACATAGTTTTTTGCCGTATCGGACACATAAAGTCCTGTTATTGTTTTTCCGTTTCCGTCAAATGTTCCCTTAAAAAATGTTCTTGCATTTCCTATGGGTTTCCAGATATTTTCAGGTGGATTTTCCTCCCATGAATAAAATTTATCCGTCGAATTTAACGAAATATCTTCCTTAAGAAGAAAATGTTTTCCTGAAAAGCTTTCTCCGTCATAGACCATATCTGACAAAAGAGCCAGATCTTCAGCCGTTTCTATAAGATACGGCGATTTTACGCTTCCCTCTCCTTTAAAGCTTTCAGATGCCTCTCCGCTCCATATCTCACTTTCCGCAGCAACAGCAAATAAATTAAATACAAACATTGCCGCAAACAAAAATGCAAATATTTTCTTCATGTGTTTGCTCCTTTCTTTCCACGAAAAAGTGTAACATATTATCAAGGCTTAGTCAATGGTATATAAAGGAATCACAAAACCTTATACATATCTGCCGCATTTTCCTTTCTTACGGTTTCGGCAACTGAAAGAATTTCAACCTTTACGGTTTTTTCACCAAAGGTAATTTCCAGCACATCTCCAACCTTGACATCCGCTCCCGGTTTTGCAATTTTTCCGTTTACCGTAACACGACTTCCCGAACAAGCCTCCTGAGCCACCGTTCTTCTCTTTATTATTCTGGATACCTTAAGGTATTTATCAAGTCTCATAACTAAACTTCCTTTCATGTAAAAAAATCGTCTGTCCGAAGACAGACGATTTTTTATGACAACTTATTTTACGATGTCTTTAAGAGCCTTACCAGCCTTAAAAGCGGGAACTGTTGTTGCAGGAATCTTAACTTCTGCACCAGTCTGGGGGTTCTTACCAACACGTGCAGCACGCTTTCTTGCTTCGAAAGTACCGAAACCAACTAAAGCGATCTTGTCACCCTTCTTAAGTGTCTCTGCTACTACATCTGTGAAAGCAGCAAGAGCCTTTTCAGCGTCCTTCTTGGAAAGGCCTGTCTTTTCTACCATTGCCATTACAAGTTCTGTCTTGTTCATTTGTTTTTCCTCCTTTATAAAAAGTATTTAATATAAGTAATTCGCCATAAAATGCGAAATTCCTTTTTTTTCAAGGCTTTTTTTCCTTCATTTTTACAGTTTTTTAGCTTTTTCCCACAGCTCGTCTTTTATCTTCATATCAACAGAGGCAAAGTCCTCTTCTCCGTCGTAGAGCTGTTCCATTTTTTCAAAGCGTGAAACAAACTTTTTGTTTGCAGCCATCAAAGCCTTTTCCGGATCAATGGAAAGCTTTCTTGCAAGATTTGCAACCGCAAATAGCAAATCCCCGATTTCTTCTTCCACGTTTCCTTTACCTGCCAGGGCGTCCTCCACCTCAGCTATTTCTTCTTTGATTTTAGGAATTACGGCGTTGGCATCCTTCCAGTCAAAACCGGCTTTGCCGGCACGCTTCTGAATCTTTTCCGCACGGGTTAATGCAGGAAGAGCTTTAACCACATCTTTTAAATCCTGAGCGTAGGATGTAAAGCCTTTTTCAACGCTTTTTATCTTCTCCCATTTTACCAAAACTTCACTGCTTTTGTCAAGTGTTTTTTCGTCATTTTCCCTAAAAACATGCGGATGACGCCTTACCATCTTCTCATAAACGTTTCCTGCCACATCATCCAGGTCATATTTACCATCTTCCTCGGCAATGATCGCATGAAATACCACCTGCATCAAAACGTCTCCAAGCTCATCCATAGTCTTTTCATCGTTGCCTTCGTCAATGGCATCAAAGGTCTCATATGCCTCTTCGAGCATGTTCATTTTTATTGAATCGTGAGTCTGCTCTCTGTCCCAGGGGCAACCACCGGGTGCACGAAGAGTTTTTATAAGTTCCACAAATTCATACACATTCTTTTTCATAATGTTCTCCTTATTATATGAGATGGGCCTTTTCCATAAGCGTCAAAATTTTCTCGCCCTTGGGAAGCAGTAATATTTCTTCCTTTTTAAGGGTTTTAGTGAAAACAATCGCAGCGAAATAAACGATAACCGACACTCCGATGGATATAATCATCGACAATGTTTCTCCCAGAAGACCGGTAAATATGTATTTCACTCCAATGGTAAATATGCCCATAATAACTCCGCATAATACGGGTTTTGCGATAAATCCTTTAAAGTCAGGCCTTATTCCTGAATTTTTGCAAAGGGCGATAATGTTAAGAGCCGCCACTGTAATATAACATAAAAGCGTGCCGATGGGTGCACCCATTATATTTATCTCCGGTCTTCCCACCAAAACCAAATTTACCAGAATCTTAACAGCTCCGCCTATAAGCATATTAACCACAGGAACCCATACTTTACCCCATGACTGTAAAAGTGCATTAACAATCTGCACAAGGGTTAAAAACAGAACTGCGATTCCCATTACATTAAGCAGTACAGAAAAGCTTCCGTCACCGTAAATAAGCGAAAAAATCGGTTTAGCGAGAATACTCATTCCGATTGCACACGGCAGTGCAAGAACCACAGTTATCAAAAGAGCTGATTTTGTAAAGCTGCGACTCTTCTTTTTATCGTTCTCCGCATTGGCTGATGCAATGGCCGGCACAGCACTCGTGGCAATCGCCGAAATAATAACCGCAGGCATATTGAAAAGCGTTATAGCCCTAACCAGATAGCCATAGACAAAAGCCGCTTTCTTTTCCTTGAGCTTTTCTCCGAATTCTTCATTTTCTCCCACCTGAAGCTTTGAAGGAATTTCTTCATAGTCTTTCGCTCTTTCTTCATTAAGATTAGAAAGAACAGACTGCTCTGCCGTTTCAGATTCAGCAATATATCCCTTCATCTGATTGGTTACCATCGCCGTATCTATGAAAGATGTCAAAGTGAAAACCGAAACACCAAGCGTTATGGGAACAGCTATTTTCACTATATTGATAAGCACTCTTTTTGTTGTAAGTTTAGTTTTTTCTGACTTGTTCTCGTTTTTCTTTCCTTTAAGATAATAAAGGAACAGGAAAATTATTCCGAGTATACTTCCAACTGTTACTCCGGAAATAGCCCCGGCAGAAGCGTAGAGTTTTCCCTTCGGAAGCAACAGATAAGCCAGAGATAGGCCGACAAAAAGTTTGCATGTTGCCTCAATTACTTCGCTTATTGCTGTAGGCAGCATATTACCCTGCCCCTGAAAATATCCTCTGAAGGCACTCATGCCCGCAACAAAAAGCAAACTGGGACTCATCACCATAACAGTTAGATATGCATCGGGGTAGCCTAAAAGACCGGAAAAAAGCCTGGAGCCTGCTCCCAGCACAATACTGCCTATTCCGCCTATGCCCAAAAGAAGCAAAAGAGAAACCTTAAGTATTTTTCTTGAGCCGTCATAATCTCCGGTTGATTCAGACTCTGCCACAAGTTTTGATATTGCTGTGGGAAGTCCAGCCGTAGAAATTACAAAAAGCAGGTTGTAAATCATATACGAGGTATTATAAAGAGCCATGCCATCCGTCTGAAGCACAAATGTATCCAGCGGAATTTTGAATACTGCCCCGATTATTTTAACCAGTATGTTTGCTACAGCAATAATCATAGCCCCTTCAATAAAGCCCATTTTTTTATTTTTGCCCATAGGACACCTCTTTTTTTATTTTTTTGAATAAAAGCAAATTATAAGGGTATTATAATAAATGTGTGGTGACACACAAGTCTTTTTCATTATTCCCTTCTCCAATATCATACAGCTATGCTGTAAACAGAAAGAGTTTCCTTAAGTAAAAGGAACTCTTTTTGTTTTTTTATTGACATATTTTTTCAGCCTTTTATTTTGTCAAAATAGACTTTGATTGCCTGTTCAAACTTGTTGTCTCCAGGCTCATAGTATTTTTTGTCTTTTATTTCATCAGGCAGATATTGTTGTGCCACATAATGATTCGGGAAGCTGTGGGGATATTTATATGTAAGTCCTCTTCCCATCTTGGATGCTCCACTGTAATGAGAGTCTTTAAGATGTGGCGGAATATCTCCTGTGTTTCCCGCAGACAGGTCAGACATCGCAGAGTCGATTGCCGTTATGGCACTGTTGGACTTAGGTGCTGTTGCAAGAAGCAACGTCGCCTCTGCAAGGGGAATACGTGCTTCGGGGAATCCCAGCTGAAACGCCGCATCCACACAGGACTTAACAATACTTATTGCCTGCGGATAAGCAAGCCCCACATCCTCTGCAGCTATTACAAGAAGACGCCTTGCAATAATCTGCAAATCGTCGGATGCCACAAGTCTTGCAAGATAATGCATCGCGGCATCAGGATCGCTTCCCCTGATAGATTTTTGAAAAGCACTTATTATATCATAATGGCTGTCTCCGTCCTTATCATATCTCAGTGCCTTTTTTTGAGTACAATCCTCTGCTGTTTCCAACGTCACATGAATTTTTCCGTCACTATCGGGATTTGCGGCAAGCATACAGACTTCAACAGAGTTAAGGGCTTTCCTCACATCACCCCCGGAAAGATGAGCAATATGTGTAATGGCATCATCATCGAAGGATACATTCTTTTCTCCTGACACAATTCCTATTGCCCTTCTTACCGCTTTCTCTGTTTCTTTTGGTGAAACTTCCTTAAATTCAAACACCGTACATCTGGATAAAATAGCGTTATATATGTAAAAATAAGGATTTTCCGTTGTGCTGGCAATAAGGGTTATTTTTCCGTTTTCGATAAATTCAAGAAGCGACTGTTGCTGTTTCTTATTGAAATTCTGAATCTCGTCAAGGTACAAAAGAACTCCGTCCATTCCAAGCATGGAATCAAGTTCGTTTATTATACTTTTAATATCGCTTACTCCGGCAGTTGTTGCATTTAAGCGGTAAAGCCTTTTATTGCTCTTTTCCGCAGCAATGTTTGCAACTGTGGTTTTCCCTGTACCGGAAGGGCCGTAAAATATCATATTAGAAATATTTCCCGACTCTAGGATATTCCTAAGAGCTTTGCCTTCCGAGAGTAAATGTTCCTGACCAACCACATCGGATATTAAAGACGGACGCATTCTGTCAGCCAATGGTCTTGATGCCATAATCTGCCTCCTTTCCGTAAAATCTCTTTGCCAAAGCCTAAGGCTTTGGCAAAGTCATCATCAGTAATTAATAAAGAGGATATTTATCGCAAAGAGCTTTAACTCTTGCTCTTGCCTCATCATACTTGGATTCGTCTCCAAGTGCTGCAATCTTAATAATCTTCGCAACTTCCTTCATATCATCTTCCTTGAAACCTCTCGTCGTAACAGCAGGGCTTCCGAGACGGATACCGCTTGTAACAAAGGGTTTTTCAGGATCAAAAGGTATAGCATTCTTATTACAGGTCACTCCGATATCGTCAAGTCTTCTTTCAAGTTCTTTACCTGTAAGAGAAAACTTTCTCACATCAACCAGCATAAGATGGTTGTCCGTTCCGCCGGAAACTATATCAAAACCTTCTTCGATAAGACTCTCAGAAAGTGTTTTTGCATTCTTTATAACCTGTGCCTGGTATGCTTTGAAATCTTCGCTTAAAGCTTCCTTGAAGCACATAGCCTTACCTGCAATAACGTGCATCAAAGGGCCTCCCTGTATTCCGGGGAATATAGCTTTGTCGATTCTCTTTGCAAGCTCTTCGTCATTTGTCAAAATAAGACCGCCTCTTGGACCTCTTAAGGTCTTGTGGGTTGTACTTGTAACAACATCTGCATACTCCACGGGATTGGGATGAAGACCTGCCGCAACAAGTCCTGCAATGTGGGCCATGTCAACCATAAGATATGCTCCCACTTCTTTTGCAATTTCAGAAAAACGGGCAAAATCAATTGTTCTTGAATATGCACTAGCACCCGCAAGAATCATCTTAGGCTTTACCTCAAGAGCAATTCTTCTTACCTCATCATAATCTATCATTCCGGTTTCTTCAGAAACTCCGTAAGGTACAACATTAAAATACTTACCAGACATATTAACGGGAGAACCGTGGCTCAAATGTCCGCCATGTGCAAGATTCATTCCCATGTATGTGTCGCCGGGTTCTAAAAGTGCAAAGAATACCGCCATATTTGCCTGAGCACCGCTGTGAGGCTGGACGTTTGCGAACTTCGCACCAAAAAGCTCTTTTGCTCTGTCACGAGCCAAATCTTCCACCACATCAACATGCTCACAACCACCATAATAACGCTTTCCGGGATAGCCTTCGGCATATTTATTGGTAAGTGGTGAACCCATTGCCTCCATTATTTCTCTTGTAACAAAGTTTTCAGATGCAATAAGCTCAATTTTATTCTGCTGTCTTTTTACTTCGTTTTCTATGGCCAGAGCCAATTCTGGATCTACTTTTGAAACTCTCTCTGTAAACATTATTATTCCTCCGTATTAATTATTTCGTATGAACGGTCAAGTATAAATTTTAACCGCTCATAATTTTTGCTTAAATATAAATATCCGATTAAAGCTTCGAATCCTGTGGCATGTCGGTAGGTTGTAACATCCGTATTTTTTGGAGCAGTGTAGCTTTTTGCATTTCTGCCCCTTTTATAAATTGCTTCCTCTTCTTCCGTAAGCAAAGGAAGAAGTACATGAATAGCATCGCTTTGAGCCTTTGCTTTTACAAACCTGGAACAAAGCTTATGAAGCTCATTTACCTTTTTATCGCCAATTGCCATAATCTTTGTCCTTATATATAATGTATGAACCGAGTCCCCGATATAAGCAAGCGAAAGCGGGGCATAGCTTTTCACGTTTTCCGGCATAACGCCTGATAAATCACTTACGCTTTTTTCCATTTTACACCCTGAGCAGTATCTTCCAAAACGATACCCATAGCTTTAAGCTCATCTCTGATTTCATCGGCTCTCTTATAATTTTTCTCGCTTCTTGCCTTTGTTCTTTCTGCAATTAAAGCTTCAACCTTTTCCGATAAATCTTCTTTTTCTTCCGATGCGATTACGCCGAGAACCGAGCAAAGCTCTTCTATCGTATCCTTTGCGTATGCAAGGCTTTCTTTGGAAAGATTGTTTGCATTCGAGTTTGCTTCCTTAACGGCATCGAAAATAGCCGCAATACCGTCAGCTGTGTTAAGATCGTCATCCATACCCTTTTTGAAAGCTTCCTTGAAGGAATCCATCTTTGCCGCAAAATCTTCGGATACGCCCTCTTCTTTTGCATTCTCCATTAAAAATTCAAGATTGGAAACACAGGTTGTGATTCTTTCAAGACCGCTCTTTGATGCTTCCATAAGCTCATCTGAGAAGTTCATTGGACTTCTGTAATGTGCACTCAATAGGAAGAAACGGATTACATTATAGCTGTATTTTGCCGCAACATCACGCACGGTAAAGAAGTTATTTAATGACTTAGACATTTTCCTGTTGTCAACGTTTATATAAGCATTATGCATCCAGTAATTAACAAAGTTACAGCCGTTGGCACATTCGCTCTGTGCAATTTCATTTGTATGGTGAGGGAAAATAAGGTCAATCGCACCGCCATGGATGTCAATTGTTTTACCCAAGTACTTTGTACTCATGGCACTGCACTCAATGTGCCATCCGGGTCTTCCTTTACCCCATGGGCTGTCCCAACAAGGCTCACCGGGCTTTACTGCCTTCCAGAGTGCAAAGTCCAAAGGAGATTTTTTTCTTTCATCAACGTCAATTCTCGCACCGCTTTTTAAGTCATCAAGGCTTTGGTGTATAAGCTTGCCGTAATTTTTACATTTTTCAACCTCGAAATATACATCGCCTTCAACTTCATAGGCATAACCCTTTTCCACAAGCTCGGAAACTATTTCAATGATTGCATCAATATTTTCTGTCGCCTTAGGGTGAACTGTTGCCTTTTTTATGTTAAGGCCTTCTGCATCAGTAAAATACTCTCCTATGTATTTTTCGGCAATTTCAGCAACAGTTGTTCCGTCCTCATTTGCCTTTTTAATCATCTTGTCATCAATATCTGTAAAGTTCTGGACAAAGTTTACTTTATAGCCTATATATTCAAGATAACGGCGGAGAGTGTCGAATACAACAAACATTCTGGCATTTCCGATATGGAAAAAGTTATATACTGTAGGACCGCAGGCATAGATACTTACTTCGCCCGGTTTAATGGGCACAAGTTCTTCTTTTTTTGCAGTCATTGTGTTAAATACTCTCATCATTTATTCTCCTTTAATTCTTTTATTATCGCTTTAAGGTCATCAATTTCCTTTTGCATACGGCAAAACTCCTGTGAAACAGGGTCGGGAATATGAATCTGGTCAAGATCCACTTTCTTTTCACCCTTCTTAACAATTCTTCCGGGAACGCCCACACAGGTACAGTCCGGCGGAACTTCGTTTAATACCACGGCATTTGCCGCAATCTTACTGCGGTCGCCAACCTTGAAAGGTCCAAGCACCTTTGCACCCGCACCTATCATAACATTGTTGCCGATGGTTGGATGACGTTTTCCCGTATCCTTACCGGTACCTCCCAATGTTACTCCCTGATATATGGTACAGTTATCGCCTATTTCCGTAGTTTCACCGATTATTACTCCGCATCCGTGGTCTATTAAAAGATTCTTTCCGATGGTTGCACCAGGGTGAATTTCAATTAATGTAAACCACCTTACCAACTGCGAGATTAATCTTGCAAGAAAATAGAAATGTATTTTATAGAAAAAGTGTGCAATCCTGTGCCAGAATATGGCGTGAACGCAAGGATAATTAAAGAAAATACTTATTATGCTTCTTGCTGCGGGATCACGTTCTTTTATGGATTTGAAATATCGGAACACAAACATTTCTCCTTATAGCATACTCTATATTATTATACATAAAAAACGCCTCTCTTGCAACACATTTTTAAAAAAACCGCCGAAAAATTCGGCGGTTTTTCAAAATAGTTCCAATATTTTGAATTTTATATTGATTTTTTTGTCTTTTGTTTCTGTTATAAGCGAAAATCGTTCTTCTCCAAGCTCTTCCTTAAGAACATTTTCTCCATCTTTGTCAAGCTTTGCCGTGACGTTGTCGGTAAAACACAACATTGGGTACATTATGCACCACCAGTTTTCACCCTTAGCCTCGCCGATTTTGATATTTACAGCGTCATAAACTCCTCCGGGAAGGCGGATATTTTCGTAAATTTTCAGCGGAAATGAAGTTTTCCCCACATTTACAGTAACAGGATAATTGCATCCTTCTTCCCTTAAAGTTTTTTCTGCCACACTCACAAAAAGATTTTCGTTTTCCTTTACAATGGTTTTGGCCTCTTCTTTATTTTCCGCCGCAGAAAGCAAAGCTTTCGCTTCTCTTAACACTGCATCACGGACCTTAAGCTTAAGTTCCTGGTCGTTTTTTCCGTTGCTTTGTGCCACAACGTGCAATCTTAAAACCGAAGAAGCTATTATCATTTTTTCTCTTTGTGCGTAGATATAGAGAGAAAAAATCAATGCCATAGATACCACAATACCTAAAGTAAAAAGCTTTTTCATAAGTTACTCCTTCTCTTTTTTCTTTAAGTATACCCTTTTGATAAGTACTTATACCTTTTTATATACCGATATTCCTATATTTGAACTGTCGGTTCCTGTTATTCTTATTATAATTTCCTGGATTATGATTGCTTCTTTGGCCGTAAGTTCTTCTTCTTTTTCAATTATCACGCTGACAGAGCCTGTATTTATATACACCACCGCATCGGAAAAACCTTTTGCTTTTATTTCTGCTTCCGCAGCAGCTTCCTTCTCCATCCGCTCCGCCATATCCACAAGACGCATTTCCGCCTCTTTTTTGGATTCCGGCGTACTTTCAGGATTTTCGGCAACTTCTTTAAGGCTTTCCATTGCTCTGCTTCTTCCTGTGTCTCTTTCTCTTTTACAATCTCCGAAATAATCGCTGCTCTCTGTTATATTTTCTCCGGAAACAAGCCGTGCTTCACCTAAAGAATTATCCTCCGTATCATTTACAACCCCATTCTCAGAATGCTGATACGACCAGTTGAAATATCCTGCAAGGCCTATCATGGCAACAAGCACGGCTAAAAGAGCCTGCTTTTTCTTAAACAAATCTATCCCTCCATTTTAAATATTTTTATATTGTGAAACGGTGCTCCGGTAAGAGCTGACACAGCTTCCAATATATCATTTTTCACTTTTTTGTCATCTCCGCCTTCGCATACTACCACGACGCCTCTTACAGAAGGATATTCCTCTTTAAGAAGTACAACATCACCTGACGCAGACACGGTTTTCTCACTTGTAGCATCTTTGTTTTCCGTCTTATCCGTAAGCGGAACCTTAGTGCCTTTATCATAAAAGCTCATCATAACCGAAACTCTTCCCGCCCCGCTTATTTCCTCCAGTATGCTCTCCGTTTTCTCAAGAAGTTCCTTTTCATAACTGCCTTCATAAGATACTTTTTCTTCTTTTTCCGCGGGAATAAAAAGAAATACAATCCCTATTATCAATATGAGCCAGATAAGTTTATTATTCTTAAATTTCTCAAGCGTTTTTTTAATATTCTCCATATATAATTTCAAGCCTTTCAGGTTGATACAACTCTTTGATTTTCTCCTTTTCTTCTTCCGGGACAATCTCTTTTGTATAAATTTCTATGCTTTTTACTGTATGCTCATCAGACACTTTAACGTATACATTACCGTAATGTGAAAGTGCTTCTTCAATGCTGTTTTCAAGTTCTGCTTTAAGATTATCCGAATATATTTTTTCAGCTTCTTCTCTTGACATTTCAAAGGATTCAATATTGTCAAATTCAAAAATTTCAGATATGTCAAGAACGGATTTCAACGGTGCAATAAGAGCAAGAGATATTATTACCGAGCTTACAAGATGGGCATACTTTTTCACGTTGCCTTCAGGAAGAACTACAGAACTTACAGTTACGATAACAGCCGATGCCAGAAGCGTCATAATATATCCTTCCATAGCTCACCCCTTGTATGAAAAAAGTAATATAGCAGCGGAAATCACATATTGTGCCGCCGTAACAGATACTATTCCGAAAAGCATTCCCATAACCTCGCCCACAGACGTTACAGCCTTTGAAAGCCTGGTATCGCATATAGGTTCAAGCACGGCTCCCGTAAGATTATATATAAAACTTACTGCGGCACATTTTATAACAGGATATGCCGCTATAAGAAGAATAGCAATAATCCCCGCTATCCCGGCGGAATTTTTAATCATTCCCATCGATGCCGTAATTGCCGATATACTGTCTGCAAGTGCACCGCCTGCCACCGGCACAAAGGTGCCTACCGCAAACCGAGCTGTTTTAATTCCCATATTTTCAGCGGTTCCGGCGGCGAATCCGGAAAGGCTTAATACCGCCGTAAAAATCAGCAAAGTAAATCCCAAAATTCTTCGCATAAACTTATCCGCCATCACGCTAAGATTTGTAAGACTTTTGCTCCCTGTCATATTATTTATAAATTTCAGGGCAAAAGAAGCGTAAAGAAGAGGAAGAATAACATTTTCTGTTATGTATGAGCTTATCGCAATCGCCGTCAGTATTTCAGTATGCAAAACGGATGCGGAAATAACCCTCCCTTCAGAGGCGGACAGCACCGAAAGCATCGGTATAAGCGATTTCATAAAGACTCCCATATCTTCTATACTTGCCTTTGCACATTCTGATATTTCATTAAATCCGGTGGCTGAAATCCCGGCAAGAAGGGCATAGCAACATAAAAAGGCCGCATCACTTACTCCGCCTGAACCAAAGCCTGATGCAAGATTTGACACAAAGGAACAAAGGATTCCCAAAAGCATTACAGCTCCCATTATTTTTACGTTTGAACGCACCTCGGAAAATATCATATCAACGCCTTTCATAACCACTCCCTTTAAACTTGCATCATAGTTTCCGCTCTTAATTTTTTCCGCAGTTTCGTAAAACGAAAACTCAGGATAAACATTTATTATATTATCCATTGCTCTTGCACTGATTGAGCTTTCCACTTCTCTTACCATTTCTGTTTCTGCACCCAGGGCCGTAAAATGAAAAAGTGCAGTAAATATCAAAATAATCGCAGGTATCTTCATATCTTCCTCCGTAGATTAAATCATATCAGAAATCACTCTCATAAGGGCACTTACTGCAGGAAGGGCCGAGGCACATATCAAAACCTTTCCAAACAGTTCCACCTTCCCAGACAAAGCTACTTCTCCGGCATCTTTGCATAATTCCGAGGCACTTTGAGTTATGTAGGCAATCCCTGTTATTTTTATAACTGTTTTATATATTCCTGTATCAAGTCCTGTTTTTTCGGCAAGGGATTTCAATGTTTCTATTATGCCTGACACTTCTGAAAATGTTATAAAAAGGACATATGTGCTTATGGCAAGTGCAGTTAAAAGAGCCCATTCTCCCCTTAGAATCTGCTTAAAAAACATGCACATAACACTTCCCAGTATGCATATTCCCGCAACTTTTAAAATCATAGGCCAAATACCGCTTTTATGTTTTCAAAAAGCTCTCCTACCTCCGGAATTACAATCGCAAGAACTACTATAAGTCCCGCTATTGTAACAAGCAAAGCCTGTTCGTCCCTCCCGGATTTTCCCACAATCATATTAAGAACGGCCACAATAAGTCCGACTCCTGCCACCTTAAAAACAAATTCAATACCCATAAAGTCCTCCGATTATATAAGCACAACCGTGATTAAAAGTCCGAAAAGCAGAAACCCGCCCTTTATGAGCTTCGCTTCTTTTTTGTATTTCTTCCTTTCCTCTTCCTCTTCGCAAAGAAGCTTCCTTTCATATGCGGCTATGTTTGAAAGCTGACCTTCCGCAGTTTCCGATTTTATCCCTTGAAGGAAATTGATAAAATCTTTTTCATCTTCACCCGAAACCCGACCCTCGTATCCCCGGATACCGCTTTTTTCAAGTGCCTTTGGCAAAGGAAGTGAAAAAACTTCCACCGCCATCTTAAAATCCGAAAGAGCAATAAGCATACTTTCTATAAATTCAAGCCGTTCCCTTTTGCTTTCTGCCAGTTTTTGCCCTATCGCATAAACAGCAACGACAATTAATACCGAACCCCAAAGCTTTAACATAAATCTAAAATCTCCTCAACGGTACCGGGCCCTTTTTTTCTGCTTAAAATAATTACTTTTTCAAATGCTCCTTCGGACAGCAGTTCTTTTATGCCGCTTTTTCTCTTTACATCAGAAACAGAAAAGCCATGGGCGGAGGCGATAACAGAAACGCCGGAATTAAGTGCTTGCATAACGGCATAAACATCTTCTTTAGTTCCTATTTCGTCTGTAATCACAATATCGGGATTCATCGCCCTGATAAGTGAAACAATTCCCTCTGCTTTTGGGCAGTTGTCCATAACAAAGGATAGGCTCCCTATGTCGTTTTCCGCAATTCCTTCAAAGCAGGCGGCAATTTCTCCTCTCTCATCTGCGATTGCCACTTTTTTCATGAAAAAAGGACTTCCAAGCTTTCTTGCAATATCACGAAGCATTGTGGTTTTTCCGCATCCAGGTGGCGAAACTATAAGAGTGTTTAATACTCTTTTGCCGTTATAAATATGTGGCATCACGCTATCTGCCGCCCCTTTGATTTCCCGAGCAATTCTTATATTTACAGCAGAAAAATCCGTTATATATTTTATTTTCCCGTTTTCTTCTATGCACCGCCCCGTTATTCCTGCACGGTGCCCTCCTCGTAGCGGAATAAAGCCCTTTTTGATATGCTCCTGATTTGAATACACAGAGTTTTCGCAAAGCAAAGTTACGATTTCAGAAAGTTCCTCCTTTGAAAAAAAAGCTGCTTTTTCATATTCTGTGGTTTCTCCGTTTTCTCCCAAAAAATAAAGTCCGCTTTTTTTCAGAACACATACGGCATCGTTTGCTTTAATTCTTATTTCCTCCGTACGTTCGGGAGCTGCCAAATCTGCCAGCATAATTTTTTTAAGTCTCTCTGGAAAATAGTTTTCTGACAAAAACTTAAGTCCTTTGTCCATTAAATCTCCGCCTTTATCTTAGTCTTACCTCATTATATTAGCATGTCCTCATTATTAGAACAAAAAAGAGCTGTAAAAAATTACAGCCCCAATCCTCTTTTGATTTTTTCTTATGTATGCAGATGGCTTTATTTTATCTTAAACGCTTTCTTAAGTATTGCACCCACGAATTTTGACGGTTTGATAACTACTACCTTCATAAAAACCCTCCTAACATCCGAAAAAGAGTATATAGCCGAAGATTAGAATTATAATTGCCTCCATAGCGGCAATAAACCACACGGGCATTATAAATGCAAGAAGTGCTCCGAGAGCAAATGCCACGGCACAGGTGCATAAAGATGTTCCTTTTCTTCTCTTCAACTCAATCTCCCTCCTACAAAACCATATTATGTAAAAAGGGAAAATGTGTGAATAGAAAAGCGACTGTGAATTTCACAGTCGCAAAAAAATCATTTTCTGTTTTTATCGTTTTCTCTTATTTCTACTCGTCTTACCTTACCGCTGATGGTTTTGGGAAGTTCTGCCACGAAGTCAACAATTCTGGGATATTTGTAAGGAGCGGTTCTCTTCTTTACATATTCCTGAATTTCCTTCTTAAGTTCGTCAGAGCCTTCCTTGCCCTTTACCAGAACGATTGTAGCCTTTACAATCTGACCTCTGATTTCGTCGGGTACTGCGGTGATTGCACATTCAAGAACATAGGGAAGCTCCATAATTACGCTCTCAATTTCGAAGGGTCCGATTCTGTAACCGGAGGACTTTATAACGTCGTCGATTCTACCCACGTAGAAGAAATATCCTTCCTCGTCACGTGTTGCCTGGTCGCCGGTGTGATAGAAACCATCGTGCCAAGCTTCCTTCGTCTTAGCCTCGTCAAGATAGTACCCCTTAAAGAGTCCTGCGGGAACCTCCTCGCTTGTTCTGATACAGATTTCACCTGCTTCACCGGGTGCACATTCTTTGCCATCCGCATCAAGAAGGGTTACATCGTAAAGAGGACTGGGAAGTCCCATAGAACCAAGCTTCGGATGTGTGCCCACAAGGTTGCCGATCGCAAGGGTTGTTTCCGTCTGTCCGAAGCCTTCCATAATTGTAAGACCTGTCGCCTCACGGAACTTGTTGCTTACTTCGGGATTTAATGCCTCACCTGCTGTTGTAGCATATTCAATAGAAGACAAATCATACTTTGACAAATCTTCTTTTATAAAGAAGCGGTACATTGTGGGAGGTGCGCAGAATGTTGGGATGTTGTATTTTGCAAACATGGGAAGAATTTCTTCAGACTTAAAGCGGTCAAAGTCATAGGTGAATACACCTGCTTCGCAGAGCCACTGTCCGTAGAACTTGCCCCAGAGTGCCTTACCCCAACCGGTGTCGGAAATGGTAAAGTGGAGTCCGTCGGGATTTACATTATGCCAGTATTTAGCTGTGATATAGTGACCCAGTGCGTATTTATAGGAGTGTGCCGCAATTCTGGGATATCCAGTTGTACCTGAGGTAAAGAGCATAAGCATTGTGTCATCGCCGCAGGGAGAATTTTCTGTGCGTTCATAAACGTCAGAGAATTTTTCCATTTCGACGTTAAAGTCGTGCCATCCTTCCTTACATCCGCCCACCATAATTTTAGTGATGTTTCTGCCTTCTGCCGCCTTTGCTGCATGGTCTGATACCTCGCCGTCAGCAGTACAGATTACAGCCGCAACACCTGCCGCCTTATAGCGATACTCAAAGTCATGTTCAACCAACTGATTTGTAGCAGGGATTGTTACCGCTCCGATTTTATGAAGGGCAAGCATTGTAAACCAGAACTGATAATGACGCTTAAGAACGATCATTACCGTATCGCCCTTCTTTATTCCGAGACTTTCAAAGTAGTTTGCGGTCATATTGGAATATTTCTTCATATCGCCGAAGGTAAAGCGTCTGTCCACTCCGTCCCCTGATACCCACATCATAGCAGTCTTATCAGGAGTTTTGTCGGCAATAGCGTCAACACAGTCAAATGCAAAGTTGAACTTATCGGCATTTTTGAAGCTTATCTTCTGAAGCACACCTTCTTCATTTGTTACGCAGTCGATAAAGTCATCTGCCACGGTTTTTCCGGTGCTCTTTCTTACGGTAACGGCCTTTTTCTCTGTTTCAGCCTTTTCCTCGCCCGCCATAACAATAGCATAAATTTCGCAGGGAGCATTATCCATTGCAGAAAGTGCATGGGGTGCGCTGCTGTCATAGTAGATGCTGTCTCCCGGCTCTAAAATTTCCGTGCGTTCATTTATTGTTATCTTAAGTCTTCCGGATACAACAATGTCAAGCTCCTGACCTGCATGGGAGGAATAAGATGTTTCTCCCTCAATATAAGGAATTTTAACCAAGAAAGGCTCAGCCGTTTTATTTTTAAATGAAGGTGCAAGATGCTGATAGTGGAAGCCCGATTTTCTTTCGATTGGCATTCCCTCTCCCTTTTTGACATAGTTATATAAGGAAAGCATGGGGCTTGAACCCTCTAAAAGGTCCTTAATTTCTACGCCGAATGCCTGGGCGCACTTATAAATAAAGGTGAACCCGAAATCCGACTCTCCCTTTTCAAAGGAAAGGTATGTTGCTTCTGTCACATCCGCAAAGTTCGCCATTTCAGCTGTCGTATAGCCCTTAATTTCGCGAAGCTCCTTAACACGGAGTGCAATTTCTTTTAATTTGCTGTTCATGTAATCACCTCATAAAATTTTTATATATTGAAAATTTTCAATTTTAAGCTAAGTAAAAACAAAAAACTCGTCTCATTCTTGAGACGAGTTACATTACCCGCGGTACCACTCAATTTGTGCTTTCGCACCACTCTTCAGGCTCCAACAAGCCCTATGCACTAACGCAGCATTCTCGGGAGAAGCTTACTTTTTATTCAGCCCTCCGACTCGGAAGTGATGGGTCTTTGTATCATCTTGCTATCTGCTCACACCAAACGCAGACTCTCTGAAAGCTCAAAGGTACGACCGTCTTCGTCACAGTCTTTATTATTGATTTTTTTGAATTATAGCACACTATTTTTTATTTGTCAATAATTTTTTTCACATTTTTTTGTTTTTTTCATAAGATGTATTGAAAAGGAGCAGTTTTATAATTTGCCCCATATAAAAGGAGGATTTTTATGGACGATAAAATTTTATCTGCGACAGAATGTTCTTCATGTACGGAAAACGTCTGCATAAACGCATCACAGATTTACGATTCCTGCAGAGCAAAAGAATGTCTTGAAAACTTAAGAGTTTACATAAGTCCCGAAAGCCAGAGGATTATCGATTCCGCAAACAAAATCACAGCCGAAAAAGCCGAAGTGATCTGGATTTATTCCGATGTGGATTCCCTTCTCTTTCACAAAGGCTATTACACAGTTAATCTGAAATTTTATTTCCGCGTAGAATTAAATGCATACACAGGCCTGCGCCGTCCCGTGACAGTTGACGGCCTTGCCATGTTTGACAAAAAGATTGTACTTTTCGGTTCTACCGGCGAAGCTAAAATTTTCCAGTCCAAGTACAAGGAAGACAGCTTTGATTTCTCCACCTGGAAAAAGACCAATATGCCAAATGCGGTAATCGAAGTTGTTGACCCCATGGTACTTGACACTCTTGTATTAAACGGAGATTCAATCCCGACATGTGATTCTGATGTAACTGCCGTTCCCGACTGTGTACAGAGAGTTTTTGAAGGAGCAATCGGCGACACCGTAGAGGGCAAAAACATCTACGTTACCCTGGGACTTTTCCTGATGGTACGTCTGGAGCGTGAAGTTCAGCTTTCCGTTCCCGCAACAAGCTTCTGTATCCCCGATTCCGTCTGCCATAAGGAGGAAGGAACGCCTCAGGATCCCTGTGATATGTTCAGGGAAATTTCCTTCCCCATCGAAGAATTTTTCCCTCCCAACAAGTGCGAAGTCCAGACGGACTGCAATTGCGAGGATAATTAACAAAAAGCTGAACACCCGCCAGGTGTTCAGCTTTTTGTTATTCTTTTCCGGGAACAACTATTTTCTTCTTTCTCAAAAGCTTAAAAAGCTCCTTTTCTCCGTTATCCTTAAGATAGGTTAAAAGATAGCAAAGCTTTTCGTATGTATCAGAATGCATATTGTTTTTGTCTGCACCCCTTAAAAGATATTCGATGGGAGAAGAATCGGTATAGTCGCTCTTTTTGTAAATTTTCGATGCGGCAATGCGATCGCACACCATTTCAATTATGTATCTGTCGGGCACAGGCACGCTCTCATAACGCTTTGTTTCCATGTTAAGGTCTGTCCAGTATTCAAAATGGTGGCGGTTTCTTCCCTTGTGATGCATCCATGCTTCCGAATAACCGTAAAGCTCCCTGGCACGCTCATTGGGGCTTCTTGTTCCCTGATATAGACGGGCCGATGGAATAAACTCTGTCGGGCTGTACTTGGATAAATCGTGAAACAATCCCTGAAAACCAATTCCCGCCTTAAAGCAATTTTTAATTACCTCGTGTCTGTGGCGTGTTATAGTCGCAAAATGTTTTATAAAAGACATAATTACCCTCCGAAAACTTACACTGGTAATAATTATATCATACGCTAATGGAAAATACAAGCCAAATAAAAAAATAAAACCGCCAATTGAAGTGAACCTCATTTAGTTCAGATGGCAGTTTTATTTTTTATTATTCAGATTTCTTTTTCTTGATAGTAAGTGCCATTTCTCCGTTTAAGTACATAAGCAGAAGTCCGAGTATTACCAATATATTGGATGCTTTTATAATAACCGGGAAAAATGACTTATATATGAAGTGACAAATTACCGCTGCTGTTTCCCCACCGATACAGAGTGCCCCAATATAGCCGAAAAACGTAATTCCACCGGCAAAGAGGCAAATCATAATTCCGTAACCGAAAACTTTTCTTAAAATATCAGAAATTTTCTTTGCAATTTTTTTCATATCAAAACCTCCTTAAAGTCCCAATATCGGAAGCCATCCCATAAGAACGACAACCTGCATTACAAACTGAGCCGCTACCCACCAGAGGTTATTTTTAAATGTTTTCATAAAATCAGATTCAGCTAAAGTCATTCCCGCATACATTCCAAGTCCTAAAGGAGGTGTTATTCCGCACATAACACCGCAGATGCAAGGAAGCATTGCCGCCACTAATATCGGGTTGCATCCTACTTTTTCAAGAACAATGATAAATACCGAACCGAAAATAACAACCAGCGATGAGCCAGGAATAACCATTCCCATAAAACAGGTTATAAGGCATACTGCCACAACTGTTCCGAATTTACCGAACTGCCATGCTGCTATTATATCCCCAAGCTCTTCCGCCACATTAAGGTCCGCAAAAAGAGAGCCTATCATATAACCGAATACACAAACACCAATTGCAGGAGCTATGGACTTTACAGCGTCTCCGAACATCTTTGCAATATTGCCTGGTTTAACCAGGTTCTTATCCTTACATATAAGGCAAGCATAAATCGACGAAATACCTCCGATGAAAAGAAGAAGCGAACTTGAAAGATATTTTGCTCCATCTGCTCCCAGACGTGCTGTGAAGAAATTGTCTTTAAAAAGATAATCAAGCACAAAGGGTAAAAGTATTATAACAGGTAAAAACAACCCCTGCCAACCTTCCTTTACGGTTTCCTTAAACGAAGGAATATCTTCTTTCTGCATAGGCTTAACTTTATAATATTTGCAAAAGGCCAATATCATAACTATTCTTTGCAAGATAAACCAAAGGGCTATTCCCCAAAGAATAATCCAAAACTGACCTGTTGTCATATCAGAATTCGGATAAAGTGCAAAGAAAGCCCCCATTGCCGCCACAATATTTGAAGACGGAGGAATCATATTTCCCATATAGCTTGCATTACTTTCTATATTTGCAGCAAGCTCTGCAGGAAAGCCGGAACGCTTCATGGCAGGAATTGTTATTGCGCCGGTTGCCATAACGTTTCCCGGTCCGGAACCGGAAAGTGCACCCATAAAAGAGCTTGCAATAACTGCAGCATAGCCTGCTCCGCCGGTTACACGACCGATAACAGAAAGTATAATTGCTATACAACTATCCACTATTTTTGTTTTCGTAAGAATCACCGACATGGCGACAAACGCAACCATTGAATAAAGAAGCGATGTGGATAAGGCACTGTCAATATAACCCCAAAGTTCACCCCATGTATTCGTAATCGCAACCAACAGAACAAAGCTTATAAGAACAGCTTCATAAATAGGTCGCCTCATAAGTGCAAACCAGATAACGATGACAAGAAGCATCAATCCCAGATAAATAAGTGACGAAGGCATGTTACCTCCCCTTTCCCTTAAAACTTTTTAGTTATGGATGTTATATCCAACAAGTTATATTATACTCTATTTTCTTTATTTGTCAATATTTTTCTGAAAGCTCTTGAATTTTTTTTATTTTTGGATTATGATATTAATACATCTTAAAAGAAAGAGGTGTTTTATTCTGAACAACAAGCAGATAGAATATGCCATAGAGCTTTCAAAAACCTTGAATTTTTCAGCCGTGGCAGCAAATAAAAAAATATCTCAGCCAGCTTTAAGCAAACACATCTCCAATCTGGAAAAAGATTTGGGTGTTACGCTCTTTGACCGCAGCAAAAATCCCGTAGAACTTACGGCAGCAGGAGAATACTTTTTCCGTGAAGCAAAAGCACTTTTATATAAGGAAGAGCAGCTTTACCGCTCAATGAAAGACTTTTCAGACGGAACTAGGGGAAGCCTCAATATAGGAATCTCACCTTTCCGCTCTATGTATCTTCTATCCTCTGCACTGAAAAAAGTAAACGATGCATATCCGGATGTTAAAATCGTCTTGCACGAGGAAAAAAGTGATACATTAAGAGTCAAAGCCGCAGAAGGAAAATTCGATTTTGCCGTAATAAATCTGCCTGTTGACGAATCCGTGCTTGATGTAATCCCTCTTGAGCAAGACACTTTAATTCTCGCAGTTCCCGAAAAGTATGTGCCTGAAAACATATCCTCCTCAGCAGACTCTTATTCACACATAAGTTTCAGCGATTGCAAAGATATGCCTTTTATAGTAGTTGGGCAATCCCAGGAAATGCGCTTACTGTTTGAAAAGCTCTGCTCCGAATCTGACATCTCTCCCAAAATCACGATGGAAGTCGTGGGCTTAAGTACAGCCTGGGCTATGACAAAAGCGGGTATAGGAGCAACCCTTCTCCCCCTTCAATTTATAAAATCCACCGGTGTACCAAAAGATATAAGAATATTCATCCCCGACAGCTGTGAAAACATCCGTCAACCTGCAATAGTCATGCGTCACGGCCAGTACCTTTCCGACTATGCAAAATATGCAATAAGACTCCTTTCTGACCAAGAAACAACAAAATAAAAATACGGTCGAAAAATCGACCGTATTTTTTTATCAGCCTGCACCCAGGGGCATGTCGGAAAGATTATCGTAAATGAGATTTGAAAACTTGACATTGCTGATTCCTACAGCGTAAGGATTTTCTGTTTCACCGAGATAAAGCTGCACTGATTTAACCAGGGTTTTGTCGGCGTTGAAATCGGCACAATATACATCCTTTGTTTCGTTTACGCTGTATAATACATTACCCACGGAGTCTATCACATCATAGCTCATATCAAAGCTCCTTAAGAACTTTCCGCCCGGGAGAACTGCATCGATTATAACAGAGGGGTCATTATCGCCGAAGATAGCCGCACGCAGTGTGATGTTTCCGCCCATTGCATATACATATCTTTCACGGATTCCTGAATAGAGGCTTTCCACAAGCGAGTAGTCAGCATCGTAAAGTTCAGGACAGTTAAAGCCGGGAATATCTTCATAAAGTATTCCCATGGTCTTTTCAAGAACCGTCATGGCTTTTCCGTAGTCTTTTTTGCTTTCATAATAGTTAACAATTTCAATAAGGAAATCGTCCTCTTTCATCCAGCCTGCCGAAGTATATGCATAAACCTCTGATTCCGGAACTGCACAGCATCTGAAATCAGATGTGTAAAGTGACACATAATTTTCAGTTATATTTCTTATTGTCGGATTTAAAATTTCACCGAGCTTTCCGTAGTTTATATTGCTTGTAGCTTTCCTGAACTCACTTAAGGAATGTGTTTTTATAAATTCATACAGACATTTTTCGCCATCCTCTGCCTTGTACCATCCGTTAGCAAGGAAATGGGATGCCATATCATTTCTTACACTGATAACCCGTTCTGCTTCGTTTTCCGTAATCAATCTGAAAAGTGTCGTAAATCCTTCGTAATCTTTTACTCCCCATGCATAGTTGGGAGAACATGAATTCGTATAGGTTCCGTACATAAGCGAATCTGCATATACATCTGAGAGCTTATGCTTTTCTTCTTTAACCTCGCTTCCGTTTATGCTGTAAGTATAAAAATATCCGGTATCCGCAAAATCCTGTGTTGTAACTTCAAGCTTTTTATCTTCCGAAAAGCTTATGTTCCAGCCAAACTTCTGTCCCCAATCCCATGTCAGGGGAAAATAAAGAACATTCTTATAGTTAAGTATGGGATAAGTCTCTGCTGCATTATTGATTTTCTCGCCCAGCACTGTTATAGGTGTCGTTACAACCGTAGCTGTTTCGCCCTTCTTAGTGTATGAAAACAAGGGATCAATAAATTCTTTATACACGCCGGAAGGTGTCATCTTATCTATTACGTTACCGGTTTCAGCTGACCAGTTGTTGAAAAGACCCAAAAACGCACAATCGTCATAAGTCATGGGGAAATACGTTATGGAATTACAAAGAAGAAACGGATATTCCCTTGCGGCATTTTCCACGATTCTTCCGTTTATAACAATAGGGAATTCCGCCTTGATTACCGGAACCACTCCCGACGCTCCGCTTATCGGAACCAAAGCCAATACCATTAACACCAAGAGAGTCAATGCGATAATTTTTTTCATATATACATCTCCTTTTTTTACCAGCTGCAAAGGCCGGTTGCTTCCTGAATTTTCCATAATATACCCATAAAGAATCCATCTTCATAATATTCTTCTATGGGAAGAGTATATTCTCCGTCCTCGTTATTCCATATGCGGTCAAAGTAAGCGTTTATTTCCTCTGCCCTGATATCGGTGCTTTTCATTACTATCTCCGCATCGGTTTCCAGATTATATCCGCCTATATTACGCCTTGTGAAATTGGCGCTTCCCAATATAACCTTGGTTTCTCCGCTTTTCCCATAATTAAAGACCGCTGTTTTCCCGTGATACTGCTCACCTTTTGTCGCATACCATCTGACATCCACGTTTTCGTGTTCCTCGTAAAGCTCGCAAAGTGCCGAACGGTTTGGACTTCCGTTTTTCTCCATTCCGAAGGCATCCTTGTTAGGATCGGCAACAATTCTCACATCTGCTCCCCTGTCTGCAGCTCTGCCGAGAGCTTTAAGTATATCAAAATCCGATATGTAGAAAATACCGAGTCTTACCTCATCTCCCTTGCCAACCTCATTAATACTTTCCACAAGAGAATTTTTAATTTCTTTTTCGGTAATTATCCTTATTTTTGGAGAATCTTCATTTCGTTCTCCCTCATAACTGTATGTAACGGAAGGAACTTCTCCACCTGATAAAGCAATTACTGTTTTCTCTGTCTCAAGAAGATCTGCTACTACATCACCCTTAACCCTTACTGCAATGTTAGAATGGAAGCTACTGGGATCGTGAGGATTTGCCGATGAAACCATCGCCTCTTTTTCGGTAATTACAACCTTACGGTGATTTGCCTTAAAGTTCGCAAGTTTTATAACAGAACGCAGGTTCACTTTATGTGCATCCTTTTCAAAAAAGTTTGGAAGCCAGCAAAGGCCCTTTGTCCCGAACCACCTTGTATAACAACGGTAGTATCCCGATACAAGGATATTTGAATCCTTAAGAGAATTAAGCTCGGTTATTACAACATCTACTCCCGCTTCTTTAAGCTTTGTAATATACTTCTGTTCATAAGCCCCGTAAAAATTGTTTATAGGATCGGTTATAAGAATTACCGGCATATCGGGGTTTTCCCGTTTTTTACCGATGAGTGCATCAGTAACTTTTCCAACAGACTCAGGATAAATTCCCGACTCTTTGTTATATTCATCGTTATAAAGGAAAAGGTCTGCAATAACAAACTCCTCTGCTTCATTTATAAGCCTGAGTTTTTCATTTAAAATATTATGTTCTCTTACAGTTTCTCCGTCCTTCTCATAACTTAAATCATATATAAATTCAAATTCTTCAGTGGGAACATATTCTCCTTTGAAAGAAGTTCCGTCAGGCATTTTTGTAATTGCACTTATAATTAACGGGACAATCAGAATCACTGTTATGATAAGTGCTGTTATTTTTCTTTTCGCCTTTTTCAATACAAATCCCTCCCATCATATTATAAGTATAACACTTATAAAAGATTATTTCAACCCGGAATTGCTATTTTCAGTTTTTTGTGTTATTATAAAAATGAGGTGATTTTATGACATACTTTGATAAAAATGCATTAAAGCTTTCCCATGAACATATGAAGGCCAACATAAAAGAAGGCGACACTGTTATTGACGGCACCGCAGGAAGAGGTCGGGATACACTTCTTTTATCAGAGCTTGTGGGCGAAAGCGGAAAGGTTTTCGCCTTTGACATTCAGCCCGAAGCAATAAAATCAACACTTGAACTCATTACGGAAAACAAAAGACATAACGTAACACTCATAAACGAAAGCCATCACCTTTTGAGAGATTATGTAAAAAGTGCAAAGGCAGTTATATTCAACCTGGGCTTTCTTCCCGGCGGAGACCACAGCATTTTCTCCCATTCAGATACCAGTATAAAAGCCATTGATGCCGCTCTTTCAATTATAGATGATGACGGGTTTGTTTCAATTTGCTCCTATTACGGAGGAGACACGGGGTTTGAAGAGCGGGACAACCTCTTATCCTATCTTGAAGAACTGGACCCGCAGAAATACACCGTCATGCTTCAATCATTTCACAACCGCAAAAATTGTCCCCCTATTTTTATACTTATAGAAAAAAACAGATAAGCCATGGCTTATCTGTTTTTTATTAAAAATTGGGCTTATATGAAGGCATAAGCTGAAGTTTGAACAAATTAGCCTTATGCTTTTTATCAATTAGTTCCTTTGTTTCATGATCATCAATTTCTCCGGTTCTTATATAGCGGTCAAGCACCGCATAGGTAAAGCCAAGGTTTTCTTCGTCGCTCTTTCCGCAAAGACCGTCAATGGGCGTTTTGTCCACAAGCACGCAAGGAAGGCCAAGCACTCTTCCTATTTCCTTAACCTCTGTTACGGTGAGGTTTGACATGGGCGAAAAGTCCCCGACCGAATCACCATACCTTGTGGAATAGCCAACCCAGTCCTCAGATAAATTGCAGGTATTTACAACTCTGCCGTTTACGCTCTGCGAAACAGCATAAAGCGTTGTCATCCTTATTCTGGGCGGAAGATTCTGAACCGACTGGCTTGTCAAAGAAAGCTCTTTCGGCATAGCCTTAACCAAACTTTCATAAGTTTCTTTTATATTTATTTCGTAGTATTTTATTCCAAGGTGGTTAACCAGCATATACGCCGCATCAATATCCGCCTGTTCGCCCTTCGGCATCAAAACACCGATAACTCTGTCCTTTCCGAGAGCTTCAACGCAGAGAGCAGCCGCAACAGAAGAATCCTTTCCGCCTGAAATGCCCACAACCGCATTGCACCCGGGGCCGTTATTTTCAAAAAATTCCTTTATCCATAAAACACATTCATCTTTAACTTTTTTTGCATCAAACATTTCATTCATCTCCTTAAATTTTATTTTACCACAAAAAAGTAAAAATGTAAATACCGTGTTGATTTCAGAGCAACTAAAATGTACTTCACTTCGGCGGTGTATTTTTTTGTTGAAATCAGGATTGCTTCATGATATAATAAAATATCTTTATTTTAAGGAGTAGTTTAATGAATAATACAAACCACTTAAAGAAACGCTGGTTTTATCTTGCCGCAGGCGTTTTCGCAATGCTGTTTTCCGGAGTTTTATACGCCTGGTCAATTTTAAAGACACCGTTTTCCGATAGTTTCGGCTGGACTTCTTCTCATCTTTCTCTTAATTTCACGCTTACCATGTGTTTTTTCTGCATAGGTGCTTTTGCGGGAAGTATCATTTCAGGAAAAATAGGGCATCGCATCACTCTTATAATTTCCGGTATTCTTGTCGGAGTCGGCTTTATACTGACAGGTCTTTTGAAAAGTGACACCCCTTATCTTTTGTTTGTAAGCTACGCTCTTTTTGCAGGCAGCGGCATAGGTATTTCATACAATGTAGTGGTTTCCACCGTAAGCTCATGGTTTCCTGATAAGAAGGGGCTTTGTTCCGGTTGTCTCATGATGGGCTTCGGCATAAGCACCCTCCTCTTGGGCGAAACAATAAACAAGCTTTTTTCCTTTCCCTCAGTCGGATTTGAAAAAACATTCATTATTCTGGGAGCAGTTATCGCCCTTGTGTTAATTATTTCGGGACTAATAATAAGAAAGCCATCGCAGGACATGATTTTTCCGAAAGGAAAAGTAAACACGTCTTTAATGGCAGAAGATTTTGAAAGCCGTGATTTTACCACCAAAGAAATGCTTAAGAGCATCTCTTTCTGGAAAGCGTTTTTATGCATAGTCTTCATTGCAGCACTGGGAAATTCGGTAATCAGCTTTGCAAAAGACCTTGCAATTTCTGTAAATGCAACGCCTTCGCTTGCCACAACACTTGTTGGCGTTCTTTCAATTTTCAACGGGATAGGAAGAATTTTAACAGGAGCCTTATATGATTCTCTCGGCCGTAAAATCACAATGATTTCTGCCAGCGTATTGACCGTATTTGCTGCCGTAACGGCACTTATTGCCGTAAGCATCACATCGCTTCCCCTTTGCATTATTGCATTTTGCTTAATCGGCTTATCCTACGGTTCTTGTCCTACCGTTACTTCAGCTTTTACAGCATCGTTTTACGGCAAGAAATATTTTGCAACAAATTACAGCATCAATAATTTCAATCTGATTTTTGCATCCTTTATTGCAAACGGAAGTAACGCCCTGCTTACTTCCTCAGGCTCTTACGTTTATGCTTTTATAATGCTTCTTTTGCTTTCTGTCATTGCCCTTTTTCTTAATATAAGCATTAAAAAGCCATAAAAACCAATACGACATAAAAACCGGCGGAGAATCTCCGCCGGTTTTTATTTTTTCTCTATATCGTAGCCTATTTCATCAATCATTCGCTCAATATCCGCATCCTCCGGATTTTCAGGCAATCTATAATATCTGCATCTGCTGAGAAAATATCTTAAATTATCGTCAATTTCCACATCCCCGACCAATACAGGAATAACATTTCCTTTTCGCTTTATGGCATAAGCCACCTCGCTTAACATTTCCGCACTTTTTACCGACTCAGACGTAATCAGTGCCATAACGCATCCGTCCCTTGATGCTTCCGTGATTGCATTTGTAATTGTGCTCGCATACGGTTGCCCGGGCATAATATCGTCATAATCAAAAAACACGACATAATCCTTTTCTTCAAGCTTTTTCTTTATCCTTCCGGCAAGCACAGTATCAAAATATTTTCTTGAATAAGAAATATATACTCTTAGATTGTGAAGGATTTTTTCTATAGCTTCAATGATAGATTTTTCATCATTAATATCAATGGGGATTATCTTTCTTTTATCGGTCTTCTTTATATACTCCCTTTCAAGTGTAACCCATTTTGATTTTCTTGAGTTTTCGCTGTCCACAAATATAAACCATTCGCGCGCATCTATTTCACGCTTTATAAGGTCTTCTATTTCGCTGTCGTCATCCAGGCATTTAAGATAAAAGCAAAGAGGTTCGAATCCTTTTTCTTCAAGGGCGTTTCTGATAACCCTCACTCTTTCAATATCAGCGTGGGAATGAGAAAGGAAAATATATCCTCCCTTACCCTTTTTAAGCTTATCAAAAATTCCCATACTTACCACCCTTCCTCTGCTTTCAATAATTCAAATAAATCCATTTCCATATTCCCCCTACGATTTTTGTTAATTATATACTTAATTTCATAAAAAGTCAATGATTGCCGGGCAAATGCAAAGCTGCGAAAAATGCCGTATCGCTAAGTTTTATATGAAAACAGCTAACTTTATCTTGACCGCTTTTGCCGTATATGATATGATTTTACGTGAAAGGATATGATATGTATGAAAAAGATAAATATATTTCTTGCATCATCCATTACTGAATTTAACACCGAACGCATGGATATCGAAAATTTCATCCGTAAAGTGAGCGACAAATTTGAAGACCGTTATGGCGTTAAAATCCAGCCTCTTTTATGCGAAAATTTCGATGATGCATATACAGTAAAAAGAAAACAGGAAGAATATAACGAACAGATAAGAAAAAGCGATTTTTGCTATTTTATCTTCTTTACCAAGGTCGGAACTTACACCAGAGAAGAGTTTGACGTTGCAAGAAAGCAATTTGAAGATACCAAGAAACCCAAAATTTACACCTATTTCAAAACTCTTGGCGAAGGCGACCGTGCCGAGCAAAGCCTATTTGATTTCATGGAAGAGCTTGACAAAACCTTTGGCCATTACTACGGTAATTTTTCGCATATCGATACCTTGAAACTCCGTATCCTTCTGAATCTTAAGCTTGAAGAAATGAATTTTCTTGAGATAAAAGCCGAAAACGGAAAGTGTGTTGTTGACGGTGCAGATATCCTGCCACTCTCCAACGTGATGGAATTTGCCAACAACAGCGGACTCCAAAAACTTAATGCAGAGCTTTCGGTGATAGAAAAGGAATATCTTAAGCTTAAACCGCTTTATGCAAAGGGCGGAAACGATTCTGCGTTTTACAGCAGATACAGCACAGTCGCATCGAAAAGGCAGGCAATAAAAGACGAAATAGACAATCTTCAGAAGCTGATATTTGCCGTTTCACTCCGCATGACGGAAGACGATGCCAAAGGAACTATCACAGAACGTCAGAAGGAAGCCTACCGCCTTTTTGAAATGGGAGACTATGAAGGCTGTATGTCGGTACTTAATTCTGATGATATAGACTCGGATTTTTTAAGAGAACGAAAAAAACTTAAAGAACAAAACGAAGCCGTATGCAGAAAATATATAAAAGAGCATAAAACCGCAATAGACATTTTAAGTTCAATGACAGAGTACGACGAACGCTTTAAGGAAATTGGAGAAAGATATGAGAAAATCTTACCGGTAATACTTGAAGAAGGCATAGAACTTGATACTGCACTGGAATACGGAAGATATCTTTTAGGCCAGAATTCCGACGAAAAGGCTCTTTCCGTCATAAACACTCTGCTTCCGCATTGTGATGATAACAAGGTCATTCTTTCCGCTCTTTACAATCTTTCAGGCATCATAAACCAAAACCTCAACAACACGGATAAGGCTGAGGAATTTTATCTCAAATCCATCGGATTAAGGGAGGATTTAGCCACAAAAGATCCTGCAAAATTCCGCTCGGAACTGGCTGTAAGTTATAACAACATAAGCATTTTTTACAAAGACAATAATAATTCCAAAGAAGCCATACGCTACTGCCTTCTTGCAATTTCAATTTATGACGAACTTTCAGACATATATCCCGGAAAATATACCGGTGAAACGGCTACAATATACCATAATTCCGGAGTCCTTTTTGATCAGCAGGGAAATCATGAAGATGCAGAAAAATATTTTCTCAAAGCGATAAAACTTAAAGAAGCTCTTTCAAAAGAAAACCCATTAAAATACAATCCATCACTGGCCCAATCCTATAACAGTGCCGGTCTTTTCTATACAAACCGGGGAAAATATGACAAGGCCGAGCCCTACGTTCACTCTGCAATAAAACTTATAAGCGAAGCCGCAAAAACAAATCCGGACAAGTACAATCCTGATCTCGGTGCCATCTATTTCAACACCGGCATATGTTATGCCAACCAGGGAATAATGGATAAAGCCGAGTCATATTACCACAATGCCATAAGCATTTATGAAACTTTGGCCCAAAATAACCCTGCCAAGTTCAGTTCGCTTCTTGTAAGAGTATATAATGCTATAAGTGTATTTTATTCATCCGTAGGCTTAATTTTAGACAGTAGTAAATATGTTAATCTTGCCATAGATAAATTAAAACCGCTCTATGAGGAAAATCCGGACAAATTCAGCGAGCTTTTAGCAGAATCCTACGGCAATGCCGGCAATTTACATTCTTCACTGGGAGATTTTGAAACAGCCGGAAAATACATACTGTCGGGTTTGGAGATTTTCACTTCCCTTGCCGATAAAAATCCCGATAGATTTCTTCCAGGTCTTGCCAAGGGATATAACAATGCCGCCGTTTTTTACAAAAAACAAAACAAATTCAGCGAGGCTGATTCATACTATAAAAAAGCAATGGAGAAATTCGAGGTGCTTTCCGAAAAGGACCCTGACTCCTATTTACCCATCCTTGCAATGATAATGTTTAACTACGGCGTTTTCGCCACAGATTACAAAGTCCTTGAAAAGGCTCTTGCCATTGCCGAAAAATATCCTCAAAATCCCAGATGTCAAAAAATCATTGCCTACTTGGGCCAAAAATAAAAAAACAATTCCACCTTTTTCCTTACATAAAAATTCCTCACTCGTACAAAATAGATTTGTAAATAAAAACGGAACGGATAAATCCGTTCCCTACGATTAATTTGTAGGGTGTGCATTTATGCACACCGTTTAAATTAAAGGAGTTAATATATTTATATGAAAGCAACAGGAATTGTAAGAAGAATCGACGACCTTGGTCATGTTGTTATCCCCAAAGAAATAAGAAGAACTTTAAAAATCCGTGAGGGCGACCCCTCTCGTATAACATTGACACCTTTCGACAGGTTTTGTATGGCAGTACATAGCGTGGCGGAAAGATATAAAGGAACAGCGGAGTGAATTTCACTCCGCTGTTTTTAGTGCAATCGCCCAATCATAAGGTATTTTTAACTTGCCTTTGCCGATACCAAGTTTTATATCTGGTTTGTTTTCTCCGTGGAAATCACTTCCACCGCTATATTTTAATTCGAATTCTTTAGCTAATTCAACAGCTTCTTTGGTGGCCGTTGTGCTATAGAGCGAATAATAACACTCCATTCCAACTAATCCTTGTTTTTTTGCTAACGGCAAAAGAATTTCCAACTCATCTTTTGTTAAATTTAGAAAAGGATGTGCCAATACGGGTGTTGCACCAATTGATTTTATAAAATCAATCATTTCAAAGAGACATAATCTTTGGGGCTCTTTGTAATGACCTGAGGAAGGTGATAATAGTGTGTCAAACGCTTCTTTTATCGAAGAGGTATACCCTTTTTTTGTTAACTCAGCGGCTATATGTGCACGGTTAAACTTTCCATTTGGCGTAGAACCTTTTATCGTATCATAGTGTATTTTATATCCCGCTCGATTTAGGGACTCTATTAAAGCTATGTTGCTTTGTCGCTTTTTTTCGTTCACATCATTCATCAAATCAGCAACTTTATCAAAGTTCTTTTCAGGAATATAAAGACCTAAAAGATGCAGTTCTGTTCCGTTGTAGTCAACCGAAAACTCTGCACCTGCAATCGGTTGAATGTTTTTATTATTGGCAGCTGCTAAAAAATCGTGTAACCCATCCACTGTGTTATGGTCACACAATGCAACGGCTGATAAACCGATATTAACTGCTGAATCTATAATTTCTTCTGGGGTATATGTTCCGTCAGAATAAATTGAATGAGTATGTAAATCACAAGTTTTCATATTCAAACCTCCGCCTTTAATTTATTATATCACAATCAATCAAAAAAATCAATGCCAATAGTATAAATCTCATCCATTTGCAGATACTAACAGTACAAATCTGTAAAACAAGGAGATTATATATATCTATGAAAGCAACAGGAATTGTAAGAAGAATCGACGACCTTGGTCGTGTTGTTATCCCCAAAGAAATAAGAAGAACTTTAAAAATCCGTGAGGGCGACCCGCTGGAAATTTATACCAACGCTTCAGGCGAGGTAATTTTCAAAAAGTACTCCCCCATCGGAGAGCTTTCGGAATTTGCCTCAACTTATGCCGAAACCTTATCCAAAACCTCAGGACGCCCTGTTTGCATAACAGACAAGGACAATGTAATTGCGGTCTACGGCATTCCCAAAAAGGAGCTTGCCGAAAAGAAATTGAGTCCCGAGCTTGAGCAATTAATAACAGAACGTACCCGCTTTGTTATGAAACCCGGGCAGATAAAGCGATGTGAAATCGCCGACGGAACGGACAAATACTTAGCAGGTGTAGTTATGCCTATAATATCAGAAGGCGATCCCGTAGGTTCTGTTGTAATGATGGATGACGGAAATTCCGAAATACGCGAAATTGACGAAAAGCTGGCAGAATCCGCCGCAGGCTTTTTAGGTAAGCAAATGGAAATATAAAAGATATGTAAAAATAGACTGTAATTATTTTACAGCCTATTTTTGTTTTTCAAGGATTCATTTTCAAGTATATGAAAATGAATTTACGCCCATACTATTAATGCTTGGCCGAGCAAATAAAAAAGGACGGTGCCGCACCTTGAATTACTATTCGCTTTTGAACACGCCTGTTATACAATATCCGTCTGGGCGAAAAATCGGAACGGTTTCGGATATATTCTTAAAGGAAAATTCCACCGAAATTTTCGGTATTGTTGCCACAAACAGGAGCCTTATTTATCAAAACCGTCTTTATGTTCCCGGGGATATAATTTATACCGGCACTCACGAGGTTTCGGTTTTCGGCCCGGGAGTTAAATTTATAAAAGCCCCGAAGGAAAAATATTTAAGTTTCCGACATATCATCGGCCTTAAAACGGTATCCGACAGTAATAACGCTTGCATCGGAACCGTAAAAGACGGATTTTTCGACATGGAAGCCGGAAGCCTTACAGAGCTTTTAATAGGTAAAAGCATCGCAGACGATATTATAAACGGCCGTAAACTTTTAAGAGCCGACTCTATAAAAGAAGAGCATGGCCTTTTAAAAGCCGAAAACCCCGCTTTGATATCCAACGGAAAAGGCCTTAAGGCGTTAAGCTTAAGGAGCAGCTATGACAAAAATAGTTAATTTTTCAATGGGACTTTTTTCGGGAGCTTTAATCGGAATGGCGGTTTTTGCTCTCTCCGATCCCATAAGTCAAAAACACAAAAAATGCATCCGCAAAAAGGGAAATAAAATATGCAAATCAATTGAGCATACTTTAGATAATTTTGCGGATATGTTTTAAGGCAGGCACAGCCTGCCTACATAAGGGGGATATTATGACAAAGAAGAATTATTTACTTCCGCTTTTTCTTATTATATCTGCGGTATTATTTTTTAACAGCGGAAAAATCATCTCTGTTTTTTCGCCCATTTTAGCCGCTCTCATTCTCACCTATATCGCCTCTCCGTTTGTTAACCTTATGTCCGAAAGAATGCCTAAAATAGTAGCTGCAGTACTTTTTTATGCTCTGATTTCGGGTTTTCTTTTTTTGCTTGTAGCTTTTATTATGCCCACATTCCTGTCCGCTTTAAAAAGTTTTATAACCTATCTTCCCGATATTTCCGAAAAAATATCTTCCGTTGTTCCCAAAACGGTTTTTTCAGGAATTTCTTCATATCTTACAGGTAAGGCCGACAGCATAGCTCTGTTTATAAAAGATGCCTTTTCCTTTTTGGTGTCTGCTGCTTTTTCTGTAGTTTTATCCTGCTTTTTCCTTATGGATACATCCTCATTCAAGAAAGGAATCGCATCCGTGTTGCCTGAAAGAATTACAGATAAATTTCTCCCCGCTGTAAGAGAAATAGATGCTGTATTCAAAGGCTTTTTAAGGGGTCAGGTGTTAGTATCCGCCTTTTTAAGCGGTATAACATTTATCCTTCTTCTTATTCTGGGTGTAAAGCATGCACTTGTTCTTTCGCTTATATACGGCATTTTTTGCCTTATCCCTACCATCGGTCCATTTTTAGGCGGCATTCCCATAGTTTTAATCGCCTATCTTTCATCCCCCTTATCCGCTATTTTATCCCTTATAGCTATTTTACTTACTCAATTTGTGGAAAACACCTTTCTTTCTCCAAAAATAAAAGCCGACAGCGTGGATATTTCACCCGCTTCGGCTTTCATTGCAGTTTATTTAGGTGCTGCTTTTTTCGGTTTTTCTGGAGTTCTTTTCGGAATCCCGGTCCTTGCATCAGTTAAAATTATTTTACGCCGTCTTCTTTCAGCAATTTCTTAATCATATCCTGCTTTGCCAAAAGTTCATAAGTATCGCTGAGCGGCTCCAACACGCAGGAGCCGTATTTCTTTATCATTGCACGACGGATTAAATCATCACAAAGTGCAGGATTTTTGGATAAAAGCGGACCGTGCATATACGTTCCCACCGCATTTTTATACCTTATTCCTTCTGTTTTATCCTTTCCGTTATTCCCGTTTCCAAACACAACCTCACCGAGAGCTTCACCACCGTCAAGATATGTTTTTCCGGAATGATTTTCAAATCCGACTAAGGTTTCGAGGCTGTTTTTCACAATGATATTTCCTGTAAATCTGCCATCGGTACCTTCAGTGTGTATAGGAAGCACAAGTGCCCCCTTCACCTTTTTTCCGGATGAATCTGCATAGTATTCTCCCATAAGCTGATAGCCACCGCAAATAAAGAGGCCTACCCCTCCGTCTTCTGTATACCCCTTTATAAAGTCGGCTTTATTTTTTATTATATCCTCCGAAACAATGGTCTGTTCATATTCCTGGCCACCGCCGAGAAACAGGATGTCCGCAGATTTCAAGCTGTCGCCAACGGATATATTTTTAACATTAACGCTTATCCCTCGTTTTTCCGCACGCCTTTTTATAAGTTTTATATTTCCGTCATCTCCATAAGTATTTAAAAGGTCGTGATAAAGATGTACTATTTCAAGTTCCATAAAATACCGCCTTCTTATTTCCACAGTTCTTTCGCATAGCCTTTGCCGTAAAGTGCTTTGCGCAGGTTCATCATTCCGGTGTAAGTACAAAGGGCAAAAGTTCTGTCTTTTAAGCTTTTTACCATTTCAATAATTTCATCGTCGTTCTCACAAAGAATAAATCTGTCTTTCGGGAAGCCTGCAGTTTCAAGCCTTATCGCCATATCGAACCGCCTTTTTCCGCTTATTATAACCTTATCGTAATCCATGGATAAAAGCTTCTCAAAGTGTGCATCCCACACCCAGGAAACATCGGTTCCGTCTCCCCAGTTATCGTTAAGCACCACTAAAAGATTACACTTTTCCTTACAAAGAGCAATGGTTTCCATGCATAAATCGCACCCTGTGGGATTTTTAATGAGTGAAATCTGCAATTTATTTTCACCCACATTGATTATCTCGTCTCTTCCAAAGCAGCTTTGTTGTTTTTCTATTCCCGCTTTAATAAGGCTTTTTGGCACGCCCATAAGATGACAAACCGCAAAAGAAGCCAGTGCATTATAAATATTATAAAGACCTGCTACAGAAAGCTTTATATTTTCTCCGGAAATTGTAACCTCGGAGCTTTCTGAGGTTATATTACCGGTTGATTCCACAAGATACTCGCACAAAGGCCTCTTAAATCCGCATCCCGGGCAATAATAGTCTCCTAGATTTTTAACGGTAATATGTCGGTATCTGAACTTTTCTCCGCACTCCGGACAGAATGCAGGTTCCACATCGTCACCGATTTTTCCAAAATCTTCCGAAAACCCAAAATAATGAATGGGGTTGTCTCCTTCAATTTTAGAAAACAGCGGCAAATCTCCGTTTACCACCAATCCGGTTTTTGGTGAAAGCATAATTGCATCTTTGATTTTCCCCCATGTGTTTGAAACCTCGCCAAATCTGTCAAGCTGGTCACGGAACACATTGGTTATAACCATATATTCAGGCTTTATGTAACGGTTTACGATTCTTGTATACGCCTCATCGCATTCAATAACCGCCCACTCACCTTTTTTATAGTTATTGATAAAGCAGGTAACTATGCCGGCAATCATATTGGCACCAGATGTATTGCTTATAACTTTATAGCCTGCATTTTCCAAAATACCTGTTATCATGGAGCTTGTGGTCGTTTTTCCGTTGGTACCTGTTACCATTATAACCTTGTAGCCTTTTGCCGCACTTTTAAGTATACCGGGGCGTATCTTAAGGGCTATTTCCCCCGGCAGAGAGCTTCCTCCTCCGAGGGCTTTAAGTACCTTTGAAATAACCTTGCACAAATATATAACAAACTTATCTATTTTAATCACATCCTGCCTTTGTAGCTTATTATATTATTATAATACACATTCTTTCCTTTATCAAGATTTTTTTATTGATATATTTCGCTTTTTGTGCTAAACTATACTATATTTATATAAGAGGAAGTGAGTAAGTGGCCATTATTTTATGTATACTTTCAGCCGTAATTTCAGGCCTTTCATTTATAACCGAAAATACCTGGCCAATACTTTTCTTTTCCCCCGGACTTTTTTATTTTGCTCTTTATGACGAAAAACGACCGCTTTTCAAAGGCTTTATATTCGGTACTGTTTTTTATATGTTTAATTCAGTTTACCTTTCAAGCTTTGATATTTCGTTTATAACATCAAATCTGTTTTTTCAAAAGTTCTTTCCCTTTCTTGCCTATCTGCTTCTCTCGGCCGTAGAGGGAATTTTCGCAGCACTTTTTGCAAAGCTTTTCGTCTTTATTAAAACCAGAACAGATAAAAAACTTCACACACTGCTTTTTGCATCACTTTGGGTTATCTATGAATACATGCTTTCCATGCCGGACTTTTTCACGGGGTATCCCTTCGGAAGAATATCTATCCCTTTTGCCGCATGTCCTTATTTTATACAAAGTGCCTCTCTTTTCGGCTCTCTTTTTATTTCCTTTATTGTAATATACTTTTCATCGGCTTTTTCAATGTGCTTTATAAGAAAAACGGCAAGTCCTATGCTTTTTCCCTGTATCCTCCTCATAGCCAACGTTATTATTTCCGCCTGCCTTTATGTAACTCCCGAACACGGCGAAGCTGTTACACTAAAGGCCGTACAAAACGGATACGGCGGTTACGACAAATGGCTTACGCCGCCAAACACCATAATAGAAGACTCATTGAAGGAAATATCCGACGCTGAAATTGTTCTTTTTGCGGAAAGTGCAATTCCTCTGCATCTTAATAAAAACACCGCTCTCGATACCCTTTCAGATGCGGCAAGAGATAAAAACATAACCGTGCTTATCGGTTCTCTTTTTTCCGATAAAGACGGAAAGAGATATACCTCGGTTTACCTTTTACCTTATGAGGAGGGTGAAATTTACCATAAAAGGCACCCTGTTCCTTTCGGAGAATATTACCCAATATTTGATTTGTTCTTTAGCGAAGCAAAAGAAGCCGGATTATCAAAGGGCACATCTGTTAAGCTTTTAAGCGATTATTCCCTCGGACCTGTAATATGCTTTGATTCCATGTTCCCATCATATTCCCGGGAAGCCACAAAAGAAGGAGCTCGTCTTTTATGCGTGTCCACCAACGATTCATGGTTTTCCAAGGGCAATGCAGCACTGCTCCACCTTTATCACAGCGTTTACCGTTCAGTGGAAAACGGCAGATATGTAGCAAGAAGTGCATGCACCGGAATCTCGGCATTCATTGATTCAAAGGGAAATATCCTTGACGTAATTCCGTTAAATGAATCAGGAACAATTGAAAGAAGTCTCCTTTTAATGGACGAAGTGACACCCTACACAATTTGGGGAGATTTACCGATTATGTTATATGCAATTTCTGTTATTTTCATTTCACTGTTTTTAAAGAAAAGGAGGGAGAAGAATGTCTGATGTAAAAAAATATTTCAAGGTAATATCGTTAGACATTACAGACTCCACCAACAATGAAGCAAAACGTATTATAAAAGACGGTGAAACAGCACCTTTCATCATTATTGCAAACGAGCAGACAAGCGGCCGCGGCCGCCAGGGTAAAAGCTTTTTCTCTCCCAGAGATACCGGCCTTTATATGACTGTTTCTTTTCCCATAAAAAAAGAGGCAAAGGATTTTCTCTATCTGACTTCCGCTGCCGCAGTTTCGGTTGTAGAAGCAATTTATAATCTTACAGGAGAAATTTGCGGAATAAAATGGGTAAACGATATATATAAAGACGGGAAAAAAATTTGCGGAATTTTAACAGAATCGGTCATGGGAGAAAATTCCCATGTCATTATAGGGATAGGTGTAAATCTCACTACCGCATCTTTTCCCGAAGAAATTTCCCGTATTGCCGCAAGTCTTGATTGTCCTTCTGTTACATCAAAGGCTTTGGCAGAAGAAATCTCAACAAAGCTCAGATTCTACTTTGAAAGCGGAGCTTCTTCTTTTATTGACCTCTACAGAAAATACAGTATCGTTCTTTCCAAGGACATAACATACATAAAAAACGGTGAAACTCGTTTCGGAAGAGTTTTGTCTATCACAGACTCCGGTGCCCTTTTGGTAAAAAGGGAGGACGGCGAAGAAGAAATTCTTGACTCAGGCGAAATTTCATTAAGATTAAAATAAGGAATAAGCTATGAAAAAAATCACTTTGGGCATACTTGCCCACGTTGACTCGGGTAAGACCACCTTATCAGAGGCTCTTTTATATAATTCAGGAGAGATAAGAAGCCTTGGAAGAGTCGATCACAAAAACACCCATCTTGACACAAACCATATGGAAAAAGATCGTGGAATAACCATCTTTTCGCATCAGGCACATTTTTTGCTCTCCGATGCAGAAATAACTTTGCTTGACACTCCCGGTCACGTTGACTTTTCGGCCGAAGCGGAACGAACGCTATCGGTGCTTGATTATGCGGTGCTACTTGTAAGTGCCCCGGAAAAGGTACAAAGTCACACTAAAACGCTATGGGATTTACTTGCCCACTACTGCATCCCCACATTTATTTTTATAAACAAGCTTGACCTGGAAAACGAAGGGAAAGAAGCTATTCTTTCAGACATAAGAGAAAATCTGACACCGCTTTGTGCCGATTTCACACATATTACAGACGAATTTTACGAAGAAGTTGCAACGAATACAGACTGCCTTTTCGATGAATATATGGAATCGGGAAAAATCTCAGATTCATCTTTAGCCGATGCCGTAAAAGAGCGTAAGCTCTTTCCCTGCTTTTTCGGTTCTGCCCTAAAAAACGAGGGGATTGATAAGCTGGCAGAAGCACTTTCAATATATACAAAAGAGCAGATATATCCCGAAGCGTTCGGTGCAAAGGTTTATAAAATCACAGAGGACGACAAAGGTCAAAGGCTTACACACATGAAGATAACCGGCGGACGCTTAAAGGTAAAGACCATAATTTCCGAGGACAACCCTGCAGAAAAAATAAATGAGCTAAGAATGTATCAGGGTGCAGGATACAAAGCCATATCAGAAGCCTGTGGCGGCGATATTGTTGCCGTTACCGGCATAACATCTCTCGTCTCCGGAAGCGGTCTTGGCTTTGAAGACGATGCATCCAATCTTTTGTCGGAGCCGGTATTTACTTATACAGCAGCCCTACCTCCTTCCACGGATATAAGCTATGCCCTTTCTGCATTCAAAAAGCTGGAATCCGAGGAAACAAAGCTTTCTGTAAATTTCAACGAAGACACAAGGAAAATAAGTGTCAGCGTTATGGGGAAAATTCAGCTGGAAATCTTAAAGCGACAGCTTTCAGAACGCTTTTCAATTAATGTTGAATTTGAAAGCTGTTCTATTTATTATAAAGAAACCGTAAAGAGTACCGTTGAAGGCGTCGGCCATTTCGAACCTCTCCGCCACTATGCAGAAGTTCATCTTTTAATAGAGCCGGGGAAACGTGGCAGCGGCCTTGTATTTGCCACTAAAGTGGGAGAAGATTTGCTTTCCAGAAACTGGCAAAGATTAATTCTGACCCATCTTGCAGAAAAAACACACAGAGGAGTTTTAACCGGTGCCCCGTTGACAGACGCTAAAATAACCCTGGTTAACGGAAAAGCTCACTTAAAGCACACCGAAGGCGGCGATTTCCGTCAGGCAACCTACCGTGCAGTACGTCAGGGACTTATGCAGGCAGAAAGCGTGTTGTTAGAGCCTTACTACGAATTTGTTCTCAAAGTTCCTTCAAGCTCCACGGGCAGAGCAATGACTGATCTTGACAGAATAGGGGCTTCATTTTCTCCACCAGAAATGCTCGGTACCCTGTCCGTTATCAAAGGGAGAGGTCCGGTTTCCGTTTTATCGGAATATCCCGATACGGTTACGGCATATACCCATGGTCTTGGCAGCATTTCCTTTTCATACGGCGGCTATGATGAGTGCCTTAATCCCCGGGAAGTAATCGAAGCTAAGGGGTATGACCCCGAAAGTGATCTCCGCAACAGTCCCGACTCTGTTTTTTGCAGCGGCGGGAGCGGCTTTACGGTCAAGTGGGACGAGGTATTCACTCATATGCACCTTCCCCTTCTTACCGATAAAAAGGAAGTCCTTGCCCCGTTAAACGCTCCCAAAAGAGAGAAAAAAGATTACTCGGATGCAGAATTACTTGAGATATTTGAGCGAACCTACGGCAAAATCAAACGCCCCAAGGACCGACGTGAAGAAGAAAAGGTTTATGATTACACTAAAACAGAAAAACCGAAAAAGCCACGGCCGTATCAAAATCTCCCCACCTATCTTCTTGTTGACGGCTATAACGTAATTTATTCCTGGAGCGAACTTAAAGATGTTTCTTCCGACAGCTTTGATGCCGCAAGAAGCCTTCTTGCAGATAAATTGTGCAATTTTAATGCCATGCAGGATATAAACATTATTTTAGTTTTCGATGCCTATAAGGTAAAAGGAAAATACCGCGAAATTGAAGACTATAACGGAATAAAAATAGTATATACCAAGGAAGCCGAAACTGCAGACTCCTACATTGAGAAAACATCAAAAGAGCTTTCAAAGGATTACAGAGTAAAGGTTGCCACTTCGGATAATTTGGAGCAGGTAATTATTTTCGGTCACGGTGCCGTCAGAATCACTGCGGACGAGCTGAAAAAAGAAATTGAATATGCAGAATCCACCATGAGACGTATCATTTCCGAAGCTTCTGAGGGCAATGCCACTTCCACAATTTCAATTAAAAACTGACGGAGCTGATTTTATGACAGTTAAAAAATTTGTTTCCAAAAACGCCGTTATGCTGATTGCCTTAGTCGCAGCACTCATAACATGCTTCTTCGTCCCTCCCGACGAGGAGTATGCATCATATTTTGACATTAAAACCCTTTCCTGCCTTTTTTTGGTGCTGGCAGTGGTTTGTGCACTGAAAAATATAAACTTCTTTTACATTCTCGCAAGAAAAATTGTAAAATGCTTCAAAACCGCAAAAATTGCAATTCTTGCCCTTGTGTATATTACTTTTATAGGTTCAATGCTTATTGCCAATGATATGGCACTTTTAACCTTTCTCCCGCTGGGATACCTTATTTTGACCCAGACTCACAAAGAAGGACTTATGGCTTTCACCTTTATAATGCAGAACATTGCGGCAAACCTGGGCGGAATGCTTACTCCTTTCGGCAATCCCCAAAATTTATATCTTTACACCAGGTTCAACATCCCTAACGGAGAATTTATAAAGATTATGGCACCGCCTTTTATAATTTCTATAGTTATAATTACACTATGCTGTCTCTTTGTAAAAAATGAACCTCTTGAACTTTCTGATGAAGACGTAGCCATTGATAAACCAAAGGCCATAATTTATCTTTTGCTGTTCGCCCTTTCAATCGCAATAGTATTCAGAGGAGTTCCATATTATATCGGGCTTATCATAATCCCCGCAGTGCTCTTTTTCATGGATAAAGATGCTTTAAAGTCTGTAGACTATCCTCTGCTTCTCACCTTTTGCTTTTTCTTTGTATTTTCAGGGAATATGGCAAGAATTGATGCCGTCAGGGAATTCTTCTCTTTTTTACTATCAAAAAACACCTTGGTGTTTTCAATTCTTTCCTGTCAGTTTATAAGTAATGTTCCTTCAGCTATCCTGCTTTCACAGTTTACAACAAACTACCCGGAGCTTTTACTTGGCGTTAATATCGGAGGAGCCGGAACAATAATTGCCTCACTGGCAAGCTTAATTACTTTCAGGGAATACCTGAAGCATAACCCGGGAAAATCCTGGAGATACATAGGCCTTTTCTCTATTTTCAATTTCGGTTTTGTATTTATCTTGACATTCTCAATGCTGGGAATTTTAATGTTTACATAAAAAAAGGTGCGGCTTTCGGCGGTACTTCTTAGGGAGAAGCCGGTTTTGGCTTGTTATTTTCCGCTGATAGTGCGCAAAAAAACGCAGACATACGCCAGTATGACTGCGTTTTT
>JAZQAZ010000042.1:0-5360 GCA_045545475.1 Clostridia bacterium
CTTAACAGTTCTTGAGCTCAATGAGCTCGTAAAGGCACTTGAGGAAGAGTTCGGCGTATCCGCAACAGCTGCTGTTGCAGTTGCAGCTCCGGCTGCAGGCGGTGCTGAAGGCGGCGCAGCTGCAGAGAAGGATTCCTTCGATGTAGTTCTTGCTGATGTTGGCGGCGCAAAGCTCAACGTTATCAAGGTTGTTCGTGAGATCACAGGTCTCGGCCTTAAGGAAGCTAAGGAGCTCGTTGAGAGCGCACCGAAGGCAGTTAAGGAAGGCGCTTCCAAGGATGAAGCTGAAGAAATTCAGAAGAAGCTTGAAGAAGCAGGCGCAAAGGTTGAGCTTAAGTAATTTAAGCTTTATCGAAAATGCTTTTAATCCGCAAGGAGCAAGGTGTTCCTGCTCCTTGCGGGAAAATTTTTTCAAAAAAAGCTTGACTATTAGCATCAAACCCGCTATAATATATAAGGTTAAGTTAATAGCAGATACGGAGAGTTGGCTGAGCTGGTCGAAGGCGCACGATTGGAAATCGTGTATACCCTATAAAGGTATCGAGGGTTCGAATCCCTCACTCTCCGCCAAATGAACAGACACCTTATTTTGAACTATGAATGTTCGAAAGAAGATGTCTGTTTTTATTTTTTTCGTAGGCTCTACTTGGTTACCCCAACTTTTATTATAGAGCCTTTTAAAAATATGCTTGGAGTGAGTCCGGTATGTTTTTTGAATAAGCGGTATCCGTAGGAAATATCTGTAATCCCCACAGAGTTACAGGCTTCAGAAAAATGAACATTATGTTTTCTCATAAGCGTGGTAATAACACTTATTTTTTCTTCGTTTATATATTCTGTTATGGTAGATCCTTTTATATTTTTAAAAGCAAAGTTGATATAGTTAGGGGATTTTCCTATAGCACCGGAGATGTCTTTTAAATGAATTTTTTTATTAATATTGTCTTTTACATAGTTTTCCACTAAAGAAGCTATATTGGAGTGTGAATAATTTTCTTTTTTAATTGTATCTCTTACTGTGGTATTAAGTTTTTGCATAATCTCAACAGTTTTCAAAGCGGAGTTAAAACTATAACGGTTTGGAGCTGTGGATACCTGATGTACTATTTCATACAGGTCTCTTTTTATTGCTTTAGTGAGTGCACTTCGTTTTGTTATAAAAGGTAAAATAATACCATCATCAGGACATTGCCCGCTTAGTTCAATTAATTCAAAAGTATAATCAAATTGCAGCTGTACCGTGCAATGGGATTGCTCCTCGTTACCATAGGTATATAATTTTATGGGAAGATGCCGAAATAGCACCAATATATCTCCCTCGTTTGCATAAAAGGTGTTGTCGTTGAATTCCGCAACTATAGTACCTGAGTTTATGTATACTATTTCAAAACTGTTATTCGTTTTTTCATAATAAAACTTATATCCGTCTGAATAATAGTGATGCGCAAACCCTATTTCCGGTATGGAATCGAATTTTAAGTAGCCTGCCAGCATAATGAGATCTCCTTATATATTTGCTTTATTACACACCATAATTATAACACTTTACAGTTATATAGTCCATAAAAAGTTGAAAAGTTAATTGAAATATTTTTCATTTCTGTTATACTTTAATTGCTTTTAATAATATAAGGAGGGGAAAATATGGCTTTTTATATGGAAAAAATGACTGTGAAGGATATGCAAAAGGCAATGGAACAGACAAAAACTGTAATTATACCTACAGGTGTGGTAGAACAGCATGGATATCATCTTCCGCTTTCAACAGATATATTAAATGCAGTCAAGCCGACAGTTATAGCAGGAGATAAGCTTAAAGCTGTTGTTGCACCATCGGTAAATTACTGCTTTTCGGGGGGAGAATTATTAGGAACTGTCAACGTAAGTCCTAATACGTTTGGACTTTATATCTCAGAAATTGTTTCAGAATTTGTTCGAATGGGTTTTGAAAATATAATTATCCTGTTGGGACATGCAGGGACAGATAATATAAATGCACTTCGCAATAGTCTTCAGATGTTGCTGCGTAGAAATAAGGATATAGCTGAAAAGATATCCTTGTCTTTGGTTGAAGCATGGAAGTTATCAGCTACATGGTTGTCGGGCTTTGCGTTAGAACCCGAACATGATTTTCATGCCGGCATGATGGAGACGGCCTTGATGATGTACTGGGCACCCGAATTGGTAGGAACAGAAATAGTTCAGGATGAAGAATATTATGCCAAAATGATGAGAACAGATCAGGATTGGTTCGAAAAGAGAACAAAACCGGTTGACTCACCATTTGTTATTGAAACTGTTGGCCAGCGTGATGAAATCAAAGTTGGAGTAATGGGTTTGCCTGAGCGGGCAACAAAAGAACTCGGGGAAAAAATTTGCTGCGAAATAATAGACGGACTATGTGAATTTGTCAACAAATTAGAAAACAGATAAATTTACCTTCCGCCTGATAAAACATTATGAAAAAAATTAACGGCATCTAAACCATTCGGTTCTTCCAAAGCGGAAATGCACCAGCCGGAGGTTGGTGCGTTTTTGGTTTGCGGAAAAGAAGTGAGAGGGTTCGAACAGGACGGCACACCGCAGTGTGCAAAAAGGGTGCCGGTGGCACGCTTTTTAGTCTGCGGGTAGAATCCCTCACTCTCCGCCAAAAATCGACATTCTTCTACAGAGGAATGTCGATTTTACTTATTACCTATTCCTTCTTCACTATTCCCTAAAATACTTGTCGATTTTTGGGAGGTAATAAGTAATAGTGAATAAGGAAGAGGTAAGGTACAAACTCGCATAAGCGAGTTTGATTAAATGGGAAGATGTTTATGGATAGTCCGTTGCTTATGAAATATGCCTTACGGCATATAAAAAGGCGTATTTTATTTCACATCTTTCTGTAAGAAAATATTTTATAATCCGTCAGGATTATTTCATATCAACGGAGTTAATATTTCACTAAAAACTAAAATACATCATTATTATTCATTTTTCATCGTTCATTCGCCGGAATTTTCAATGAATGATTGATTTCGGCACAGCTCTTTTGTACAACCTTACAAAAGTTTACAGATAACTTGACAGATGTAAATCGTTGTGTTAATATATATGTGAAAATTTGTTGCACTTTGAGGTGGAATACAAAATATGGAAAAACAAATTGAAAAACTCAAAAGGGAAAAGAACGCAGTTATACTTGCGCATTATTATGCTCCGGACGAAGCTCAGAGGGTTGCTGATTTTGTCGGAGATTCATTTTATCTTGCGAAAGTGGCAAAGAAAACCTCCGCAGACATTATTGTTTTTTGCGGCGTTTCTTTTATGGGTGAGAGCGCAAAGATATTAAATCCGGATAAAAAGGTTATTATGCCTGATCTGTCTGCAGATTGTCCTATGGCTCATATGGTAGCTCCGGGTAAGATTCAGGAAATGAGAAAACAGTTTGATGACCTGGCGGTGGTTTGCTATATTAATTCAACTGCAGACCTTAAATGTCAGAGTGATGTATGCGTTACATCGTCTAATGCTGTTAAAATCGTTAAAGCGTTGCCGAATAAGAACATATTTTTCATTCCTGACCGCAATCTCGGGCGGTATGTGGCAAATCAGGTTCCTGAAAAGAACATTATGTTAAACGATGGATGTTGCCCGATTCATGCAAAAATAACCAAAGGGCAGATTGAGGCTGTGAGAAAGCTGCATCCGGATGCAAAGGTTATTTCCCATCCGGAATGCGAGGATGAGGTTCTTGAGGCTTCAGATTACATCGGAAGTACGGCAGAGCTGATTGAATATGCAAAAAAGAGCAATGCGTCGGAATTTATTGTTTGCACAGAAACGGGTGTTGAATATAAGCTCGGCTGTGATAATCCCGATAAAAGGTTCTTTTTTGTCGATCCGATGCCATGCTGCACGGATATGAAGCTCAACACCCTTGAAAACATACTTTCGGTGCTTGAAAAGGAAAATAATACGGTTGAAATTGACGAGGAAACACGGCGTAAGGCTTTAATACCGCTTGACAGAATGCTGGAGTGTGCAAAATAATATGAATACAGATATATTGATTGTTGGTTGCGGGGTTGCAGGGCTTTATTGCGCGCTGAATTTTCCCGAAAACAGAAATATCCTTATCGTAACAAAGAACAAGGCGCGAAGGAGCGATTCGTACCTTGCGCAAGGAGGCATCTGTGTATTAAGAGATGAAGCCGATTATCGGGCATTTTTTGAGGATACTATGAAGGCAGGACACTATGAGAACAATCCGGATTCGGTGGATATTATGATTCGTTCGTCACAAGGGGTTATTGAAGACCTTGTATCCTTCGGAGTTCGTTTTGAGAAAGACGGTGAAGCCTTCACTTATACAAAAGAGGGTGCTCACTCAACACCGAGAATTCTTTTCCATGAGGATGAAACAGGAAAGGAGATTACCTCCAATCTTCTGGAAACAGCGCGGAACAGAAAAAATATTACGCTTATAGAGAATTTCACAATGGTTGACCTTATATGCAAGGATAATATGTGTTATGGAATTATCGGTCATGATGAAAACGGAAACTATCAGGCTATAGGCGCAAATTACACTGTGCTGGCAACAGGAGGAATAGGCGGGCTGTTTGAACACTCAACAAATTATCGTCACCTTACCGGGGATTCCATTGCTCTTGCAATTAAATACGGTATAAAGTTGCAGCATATTGATTACATACAAATCCATCCTACTACCTTATTTACGAGAAAGGATGGCAGGGAGTTCCTTATTTCAGAGTCGGTCAGAGGTGAGGGCGCGATTCTGTTAAACTCAAAGGGAGAACGCTTTGTGAATGAACTGCTTCCGCGGGATGAGGTTACAAAAGCTATTTTTGCGGAAATGAAAAAAGAAGGCAGTGAGCATGTGTGGCTGTCGTTGGCACCGATTCCTGAAAATGAAATAAAAACACACTTCCCGAACATATATAAGCATTGCCTTGAAGAAGGGTATGATGTGACAAAAGAGCCGATTCCGGTAGTTCCGTCTCAGCATTATTATATGGGTGGAATAGATGTTGACGGATTCAGCAAAACGAGTATGGAGCGGCTGTATGCTGTAGGTGAAACTGCGTGTAACGGCGTTCATGGAAAAAATCGTCTGGCAAGCAACTCGCTTCTGGAAAGCCTTGTTTTTGCGAAGCGTGCCGCATCGGATATCAATTTAAACTACAGCAATGTAAAGAACACAATGGAAATCAGCTTAGATGAAACGGTCTATGAAAATTATGAGGAAAAATATAAGAAAATGATTTTGGAGTCAATAGAAAAGGAGAAAAAGAACCATGAATAATATTACGATGAAGCTTAATGCCGATGATGCAATTCTTGCGGCACTG
>JAZQAZ010000043.1:0-19813 GCA_045545475.1 Clostridia bacterium
TTGTTTTTCTCATGCACCACAAAATTCTCGATTTTGAGTGCAGGACACGGAAAAAAGCCGAAGGAATCCTTGACGGATTGCAAGGCTTTTTGACACAGTAATGTGCCAAAATCGTGGATTTTGGGCGATTTATCCCTAAGAGGTACCGCCGTTCGGAGGTACTTCTTTTTTGATGTGAATTCAAGCTTATGCATCTTTTCTTAAATCGTTGTTGGATAACTCCGTGACAGGAACCAGATTGTGATGAAGCCTTGCCAGGTCGTTACGTTTTTCCGAGTAGGAATAGCCTTCTGTACGCATGTATGCATTCCATCTTACATGCTCAATCTTGCCAATTTCAACTTTATCTTGCAAGGTCATATCTTCCCATGCTTTATCGGTGATTTCGGATTTATATTTGAGATTTTTTCTTAAACGTTTATGAATAGCTTTTGCAATGGAAGAGCGATAATTGTATTCAAATCTGAAACTTTCTGTCGCTTTCTTTTTCTCATTTTTCTCGATCTCGGTCCACAGTTTTTCGATTTCGGGATCGGTAATAAGATTATTGAACTTCGCATAAACCAGCTTTTCCCATTTGTCAATTCTTTCCGTTGCAGTATTCTTAAGTTTAAGAAATTCTTCTTCGGTTACACCGTTGTTTACTGCCTTTTCCTCTTTTATAGTCATAAAGGAAAAATCGCTTTTGGATTCAGGGAATTTTAACGCCTTTTTGCCGTCTTTGACAAGAAGAGCGAAATATATATCCCATGATTCCTTGAGGCCTTCAGATGCTATAAATTCATTCCATTCATCTTCCATGGTATCTTCTGCAAAAGAAACTTTTTTATAGTCGACACAGTAGTCGGTGTGGCTGGCAAATCCGTCTGCAACCAAGTCTGAATTTATTACGGTTTCTTCAGAATAGAAGGTGTCAAGGTCGCCTGTCATCAAAATGTTATAAGGCTGTTTTTTGTAATTTGCGGCACCAAGCTTTTCTTTGCCTGAATTTTCTATATTATCCCAGGTTATGCCAAGGCTTTTTCTTACATTTGAATCGTATATAATTGTCTCAATGTCGGGTTTTCTGCCGTCTCCCGAATAGTTGATACGCTCACATATAGTCCTTATTTCGGTGGAGGCACTTAAATTGGCTTCATCATTTCCGAGACATACAAAAATGTAGGTGGCATCGTCTATTTTTGAAAGCAATTCCTCGAATTGCGGAACGGCAACATCAACTCCCGAATGAATGGTTATTTCATAATAAGGCTCCCCGAAGATGAATTTTTTGTTGTATTTCTCACTCATGAGTTCGGGGCACATGGCTTTTAATTTTTCTTCGGCTTTTTCGTCTGCATCAAAAGCGTTGATTTTGAGCTTATAATCTTCAAGCTGACAAAACCATGTGAGTGCTTTAAGCATTTCCTGTCCGTATTTGCCGAGACCTATAATGACTGCGGAAATCACGTCTTTTTCGCCGTCGGTTTTACGTGCTCTTTTAAAGAGATTGATGCCGTTTTTATCAAGATTGTGATAGATGAGAGACTGAACATCGTTCACCCTAGTTAAACTCATGTTTTTAACATTGTTTTTTGCCAGAATAAGTTCTGTTCTGATATCGTCTGAGAAAATCCAAAGGCCGACACCTTCATAATCGTAGTTTTCTATTATGCTTTCAGCATGGCGTATCTTTTCAGACTCGTCATCGGAAATTAAATAAAAATTTACTTTTCGGCAGGAGTTGGCACGCTTGAAGTGAACAGATTCCAAGTCCTTTCGGAATAAAATAGCACCAATTTCCTTCGCTTCCTCAATTAAGTCAAGGCTAAGTTCTTCTTTTTTGTCTATAATATCGGTAAAGACAAAAAGACTTCTAGGAATGAATTTTAAAAACGGATTGCTTTTTTTATGTAATGATTTTGCAAGAGCCAGGGATTTTTCGTTCAATTCCGAAAAAACATGTGTTTCCGTCCAGAAGCAGCCTTTGTATTTAAGATATGAAAAAAAGTTTTTGAAAAATGTAAGGATGAAGCCGAAGGTGAGAAGAGGGGCAACTGCATAAAGAACAGCACCGAAGGAAATATAAAGTTCCTCTATTTCGGCAGGATAATTTTCCGTTGCAATAAACTCGGTAAATTCACCGTCCAAACCGAAAATTCTGAATGAATGTTGAAAAGAGGATAAAATTGCAGGAAACACGTCAAGGCCCTTCAGCAAATACAGCGGAATAAAGTATGCAAAGGCAGAAATGAATATTCCGACAAAGGAAACTTTGCCGGGAGTGAAAATCGTGGTTCTTTTATTGTGATTGAAAAATTTAAGTGCCAACAGTGCCAGTAAGGTTAAAATCAGAAAGTATAAAAATACACCCCACCTGCTGTTTAAAAAACTACACCAATCCATAAAAATTCCCTCCGTGAAATACCAAATATTCATATGGACATTATAACATCATATCAGAGGAATGTAAATAAGCAAATTAATGCTTGGGTTTTCTGAAAAACAAAAAACCGGCAGACTCCTCGTTCTGTCGGTTTGATGCTTTCAGTCTAGTGGTTTGTCGTCGGATATAACCCCACGCTCTTTGAACAGAAGGGTAATACACCAGATGCCTGCAAGTCCCACAAGGGAATAAATAATTCTGCTGAGTAAAGCCATCTGGCCACCGAAAAGAGTGGCTACAAGATCGACTCCGAAAAGACCGATAGAACCCCAGTTTACGGCACCTACAATAACCAGCACCAATGCAATTATGTCCGCTATCATCATATTAATCACTCCTTACAGAGTTAAGTATAGCCGTTCTGCGGACAAATTATGCATTATACATTAAAAATTATTTGAGCAACATTGAAATAAATTAAAAGGGAAAGTGAATCGACGATTGTAGTAATGAAGGGAGAGGCCATAATCGCAGGGTCAAAACCCAGTTTCTTAGCACCTATGGGAAGGAGACAGCCTATGGATTTTGCGAAAATTACCGTGATGAAAAGGCTGATACTTACGGCAAGAGCCATATCAATAACCTGATTAAGGGCAAATTCGCCTCCGCCGAAATAATATTTCATAATGAAAATTCTTATAAAATTAACTAATGAAAGGGCAATTCCGCAAAGCAGGGAAATTCTTATTTCCTTAAACCAGGCTTTAAGAACATCAATTCCCTTAAGTTCGCCGAGAGCAAGACAGCGGATAATTAGAATTGAGGTCTGAGAACCGCAGTTACCGCCTGTGTTCATCAGCATGGGGATAAAGCCTATGAGGAATCCCAGGGACGACAGCTTGGCCTCAAAAGAATCGATAATTGCTCCTGTGATAGCCGCAGAAAGCATAAGTATCATAAGCCAGGGGATGCGGTTTGCAAAATGACGGAATACACCTGTTTTAAGGTAGGAATCCTCGGAGGGTGTAACCGCTGCCATAATTTCAAAGTCTTCCGTTACTTCTTCTTCAATAACTGTTACAGCATCGTCAACCGTGATGATACCGACAATTCTGTTTTCCGTATCAACCACGGGCATGGCAAGCAGACCGTACTTTGTAAACATTGCGGCAACTTCTTCCTTGTCATCGCCGGTGTGACAAAACACAACTCTTTCGTCCATAATGTCGCCGATTAAGGTATCTTCGCTTGCAAGGATGATGTCTTTAAGTGACAGTGTACCAAGCAAAACTCTGTCACGCTCTGTTACATAAAAGGAGGAAATATCCTCCACCGAATCGCCGAAACGTCTTATGTGCACAAGTGCACCCTTAACGGTCATTTCCTTTTTGAGGTCAATAAATTCGGTGTTCATTAAGCTTCCCGCCGAATCCTCCGGATAGCGGAGAAGCTGATTTATTGCCTTGCGGGTTTCGGAGTCGGTGTGCTTTAGGATTCTGCTCACCATATTGGCGGGCATTTCTTCAAGCAAATCCACCGTGTCGTCGACAAAAAGCTCGTTTAAAATATTGTGAAGCTCCCTGTCGGTGATTGCGGAAATTACACTTTCCTGTAAATCCGAATCCATGGAGGCGAAAACCTCCGCTGCCGGCTCCTTTGGGATAATGCGGAAAATTTTAACCGCATCTTCTTCCTTCAATTCTGCGAGAATTTCTGCAATATCAACCTCGTTATACTCTTTTAAAATTTCCTTTATTTCCGAAATTTTTCTTTCCGCAAGAAGAGAGGACAAGGTTTCAATGATTTCTGTTTCAAACATAAAAAAACCGCCTTTCCGCACAGGCGAAAAAGCGTAACGAAAGACAGGCAGCCTAAAATCTGCCGTTTCCGGACGCTAGCCGACCGTACGATATTTTGATAAAAATGCATAATCGACTACTGTCCGCGTCCATGAAAACACCTCCGTCTTTTATTAATTTCATTATAGCACTCATGATTTGATTAGTCAATAATGATATTTTACACAAAAATAGCGGAAAATATGCTTGTTTTACTTGACTAAAACGCTATTTTAATATAAAATAATATAGATATAGTATATTTTTGAGAGGAGCGCTTAACGTGTTCGCAGATAAGGCGGAAATTTTAATAAAAGCAGGTAACGGCGGAAACGGCCTTGTGTCTTTCAGACGTGAAATTTATGTGCCTGCCGGCGGACCCGACGGCGGTGACGGCGGCAAGGGCGGCGACATTGTTTTTGTAATTGACCCCGAGGTTAATACTTTGGCGGATTTCAAATTTAAAAGAAAATATTTTGCAGAAAACGGTGAGGACGGAAGGGCAAAAAAGTGTTTCGGTAAAAGCGGTGCGGATCTTTTAATCGGCGTTCCCGAAGGAACACTCATCCGTGATAAGGAAACCGGAAAAGTGCTTGCCGATATGACGGGCGAAAATAAGAGAGTTGTTGTGGCAAAGGGCGGTAACGGAGGATTCGGAAATCAGCATTTTGCAACCCCCGTGCGCCAGGCACCTCAGTTTGCGAAAAGCGGAATAAAAACCAAGGAACAAACCGTAACGTTGGAACTTAAAATGATAGCAGACGTTGGCCTTGTGGGCTTCCCGAATGTGGGAAAGAGCACAATTTTATCCTGCGTCACCAAAGCACAGCCTAAAATTGCCAACTATCACTTTACCACACTTCAGCCCAATTTAGGAGTTGTGTTCATGGGCGAGGGAAGAAGCTTTGTGCTGGCCGACATTCCCGGTATTATCGAGGGTGCATCAGAAGGTCTCGGTCTGGGTCACGACTTTTTACGCCACATTGAAAGAACGAGAATAATAATTCACGTTGTGGACGTGTCGGGAAGCGAAGGCAGAAATCCCATCGAGGATTTTGAAAAGATAAACGAAGAACTTTTGGCATATAATTCAAATCTTGCCGCACTTCCTCAGGTTGTGGCGGCCAATAAATCGGATATTGTGTATGACGAGGAAATGAAGGATGAGTTTCTTAACTACCTGAAGGAGCGTGACATTCCCTGCTTCTTAATTTCTGCGGCAACGCATCAGGGATTAACGCCGCTTCTTAACTATGTGGAAAGTCAGCTTAAAACTCTGCCTCCCGTACCTGTGTTTGAATCGGAAATTGCCTACGATCTTGAAACGGAGACCTCCGATGAGTTTGAAATTACTTTTGAGAACGGAGTATATTTTGTGGACGGTCCCTTTGTTGAAAGGCTGGTTGGCAGCGTAAACTTTGAAAACGACGAATCCGTGGCATATTTCCAGAGAACCCTCCGTAAGCGTGGCATAATTGATGCTTTGGTTGAAGCAGGATGCCGTGAGGGTGACACGGTTTGCGTAATTGATATTGAATTTGAGTATAAGGACTGATTTTTTTGTTAACAAGTAAAGAAAGAGCCTATTTAAGAGGCGAAGCAAATAAGCTACAGGCGAATTATCAGATTGGTAAAGGCGGAATAACAGATGCTCTTTGCAAAAGCTTATCGGAAGCATTGGAAGCAAACGAGCTAATCAAGATAAAAATTCTTGAAAACGCAGACCTTCCCACAAAAAGTGCGGCGGTAACAGTTGCGGCAGCAACGGCTTCCAACATCGTTCAGTGTATAGGTCGTGTGTTTGTGCTCTTCCGTGCCCACAGGGAAAAGGAAAAGAGGAAATATCTTAAATGAGGAAAATTGCTCTTTTCGGCGGAAGCTTTGACCCGATTCATACAGGGCATGTTGAAATTGCAAAAACAGCAATTTCAAGACTTTCCCTCGACGAGGTTATTTTCATCCCGTCTGGGATAAGTCCGCATAAGGTCGGACTTACAGCATCCAATGAGGACCGCTATAATATGGTGTGCCTTGCACTGGAGGGTGAAGAAAAGCTTTCTGTTTCAGATTTTGAAATAAAAAAAGAAACCAAATGCTACAGCTTTGAAACTGTAGAGGAATTTAAGAAGCGTTATCCTTACGATGAGCTTTACTTCATAATCGGTGATGACCAGTATGAAAAGTTTACCACTTGGTATAAGTGGGAAGAACTTCTTTCTATGTGTCATTTCGTTGTTTTTACAAGGGACGGAGGAGAAATTAAACCTCCTTTTAAGGAAATAAAAATTCCGCCCATTGAAATTTCTTCCACCGAAATACGGGAAAAGATTAAAAACGGTGAAGATGTAGGGTCTGAGGTTTCAGAAAAGGTGCTGTCCTATATAAAAGAAAAAGGGCTTTACGGGGCAAGGTACGGTGCAATAATTAAAAAGCTCAAGGGAACACTGAAAGAATCAAGGTTTCGCCACACACTTGGCGTTGCCGATACTGCCGCAACCCTTGCAAAGCATTACGGGACGGATGCCGATAAGGCGTATCTTGCGGGATTACTTCACGACTCGGCCAAGAACTTTACGGATGATGAGCTTTTTGCCCTTTGCGATAAGTATAAAATCCGCTTGTCGGAAAATGATAAAAAAGCCCCTCAGATAATTCACTCCTATGTGGGTGCGGCAATCGCAAAAGAGGAATACGGCGTAGAGGATAAAGAGATATTAGATGCAATATATAACCACTCGACGGGATGCGAGGATATGACGTTGCTTTCAAAGATTATCTTTGTTTCCGATATGACGGAGCCGGGGCGTAAGGATTTCCCGGGGCTTTCGGAAATAAGGAAGCTTATGTATGAGGACATCGATAAGGCGCTTGTCGCTTCGATGGATGCAACTATTTCATATACAAAAATGAAGGGCTCCTTCATACATCCCGATACCCTTAAGGCAAGAGACTATGTTTTAGCGAAAGGAAAAAATTAATGGAAACCAAGGAAAAAACAGCTTTAATAAAAAGCATACTTGAGGATAAAAAAGGAATTGACGTAACAGTACTTGACCTTACGAATATTTCAAGTGTAACCGACGCTTTCGTAATTGCATCGGGTACATCAAATCCTCACATAAAGGCTCTTTCGGATTATGTGGAAGAGGGACTGGGCGAAAAGGGAATAGATCCCTTACGTGTTGAAGGCTATGACAGTGCCAAGTGGATTCTTCTTGACTATGGAGATGTTTTAGTTCATATATTCAGCGAGGAAGCAAGACAGTTTTATTCGTTGGAATGGCTCTGGGCGGATGCTCCTAAAGACGAAAATTAATAAAGCAACATCAGAAAGGATGAATTAATATGTATGATTTTAAAAAGATAGACAAAAAATGGCAGGAATACTGGGACGAGCATGAAAGCTTTGTTGCCAAAACAGGTGAGGACAAGAAAAAGAGCTTTCTCCTTGTAGAATTCCCCTATCCGTCAGGTCAGGGGCTTCACGTTGGTCATCCCAGGTCCTACACCGCTCTTGACAGCGTTGCAAGAAAGAGAAGACTTGACGGAGAAAATGTGCTTTTTGCCATCGGTTGGGACGCATTCGGTCTTCCCGCTGAAAACTATGCAATAAAAAACCATGTTCATCCCCGTATCGTTACGGAGCAGAACATTAAAAACTTTAAGCGTCAGCTTAAGTCCATCGGCTTCTCCTTTGACTGGAGCCGTGAGATAAACACCACCGATCCCGGCTACTATAAGTGGAGCCAGTGGATTTTCCTTAAAATGTTTGAAAAAGGCCTTGCCTATAAAAAGGAAATGCCCATTAACTGGTGCACAAGCTGTAAGTGCGGTCTTGCCAACGAAGAAGTAGTCGGCGGCAAGTGCGAGCGTTGCGGCGGTGAGGTTATTCAGAAACAGCAGAGCCAGTGGATGCTTAAAATAACAGAGTATGCAGACAGACTTTTATCCGACCTTGAAGGTCTTGACTATGCAGAGAGAATCAAGGCTCAGCAGATAAACTGGATAGGAAGAAGCGAAGGTGCAGAGGTTAACTTTAAGATTGCAGAAACAGAGGATACATTAACCGTTTACACCACACGTCCCGACACACTTTACGGTGCTACATATATGGTAGTGTCTCCTGAGCATCCGTTTATCGAAAAATATAAGGAAAAAATCACAAACTATGATGAGGTTCTGGCGTATAAGGAAGAGTCAGCCAAGAAGTCAGAGTTTGAAAGAACCGAGCTTGCGAAGGACAAGACAGGTGTTGCCCTTTCAGGTCTTATGGCAGTAAATCCCGTAAACGGCAAGGAAATTCCCATCTGGACAAGTGACTATGTGTTAATGACCTACGGAACAGGAGCGATTATGGCCGTTCCCGCTCACGATACAAGAGACTTTGACTTTGCAAAGAAGTTCGACCTTCCCATAATTCAGGTAATCGACGGAGACTGTGATGTTACAAAGGAAGCATTCACTGATGTTGAAACCGGCACAATGATAAATTCCGGTATATTGACAGGCCTTTCCGTAAAGGAAGCACAGAAAAAGATTATTGACTGGTTAGAGGCTGAAGGCCTTGGCGTAAGAAAGGTAAACTTCAAGCTCCGTGACTGGGTATTCTCACGTCAGAGATACTGGGGCGAACCCATTCCCATTGTTCACTGCGAAAGTTGCGGATATGTTCCCGTTCCCTATGAAAACCTTCCTCTTACACTTCCCGATATTGAAATGTTCGAGCCCGGTCAGAACGGAGAATCACCCCTTAACAACTGCACAGAATGGGTTAACACAACTTGCCCCAAGTGCGGTAAGGCGGCCAAGAGAGAAACAGATACCATGCCTCAGTGGGCAGGATCCTCCTGGTACTTCCTCCGCTATACCGACCCCAAGAATGATGAAGCACTTGCATCCAAGGAAGCTCTCGATTATTGGATGCCCGTTGACTGGTATAACGGCGGTATGGAGCATACAACTCTTCACCTTTTATATTCCAGATTCTGGCACAAGTTCTTATATGATATTGGCGTAGTTCCCACAAAGGAACCCTATGCAAAGCGTAGCTCTCACGGCATGATTTTAGGAGAGAACGGCGAAAAGATGTCCAAGTCCAGAGGAAATGTTGTAAATCCCGACGAGATGGTTGAAACCTACGGTGCGGACGCATTCAGAACCTACGAGCTCTTCATTGGTGCTTTCGATCAGGCAACACCATGGTCAACACAGGGGTTATCCGGCTGCCATAAGTTCTTAGACAGAGTTTGGAACTTAAGAGAAATGATAACAGACGGAGACGAATATTCAAAAGATCTTGAAAGTAATATGCATAAGACCATCAAGAAGGTTACTGACGACATTGAAAAAATTAAGTTCAATACTGCTATTGCGGCATTAATGGCACTTGTTAATGACTTTTATAAGAAGGGAAGCGTAACACGCGGCGAGTATAAAACTCTTATTACTCTTCTTAATCCTTTCGCTCCCCATATCACGGAAGAACTTTGGGAAATGCTTTCCTACGGCGGTGTGCTTTCCGATACAAATTGGCCTTCCTATGATGAGGCTAAAACTGTGGACGATGAAATTGAGCTTGCAGTTATGATGGGCGGAAAAATAAAGGCGAAAATTATGGTGGCATCCGATGCAACAGAGGATGCAATAAAGGAAGTTGCTTTAGCAGATGCTAAGGTAGCTGAAGCTCTTTCGGGAAAAACAATAGTAAAAATTATAGTTGTTCCCGGAAAGCTTGTAAACATAGTTGCGAAGTAATATATCTGAAGGATAGATTTTAATGAAAACCAATTACGACAGCTTAACAGAGCATAACGCCACGCTTGCAAAACAATGCATTGCGGCAGATGCTTTTGTTAAGACCTTTCCCGAAAAAGCGGCATCACTTTATGGCAAGGCGGTAAAAACCTTCCTTGCCGTAATATGCTGTAATAATGACATCGCCTTTGACAGAACCAAGGATTTAACCCCCATCAATATGATTGGAGCGGCATATTCCTACGGTGTAATAAGCAAATACGAAAAAGGTGTGCTTGATGATATGCGCTATGCCGCATATCTTGCGGATAATCCCCGCATTGTGGGAAAGAGGATAGATACAAAAACCTTAGTTGAAAAGGTAATAAGCTTTTTCGGTATGGTAATGCGTTATTACCATCTGGAAAATGAGCAGTATTCCGAGGACAATCTGCCAATCGGGGACTGTGAAGTGATTTCGGTTATAAAAAGCTTTGAGATGGATACCGCTTATGACAGAGTGTATCTTGCGTCGGAAGAAGGGGGAGGCTTTGCCATTGTGGCACAGTATGCCCTTCACCGTTCTGAATCTGCGGACGAGGTATTTTCCTATCTTGCGGAGGAAGACTTAAAGCGTCGCTTTGTTTCCTGCAAGAAAGTTCTGCGTCCCGAAATTATTCCTTATCAGGAGGGAAACAATCTGATATGCGTAAAGACAAGTGTGCCGGAAGGTTATGTAAGCTTGACCTTTGACGATATTTCAAATCTTTATACTGAGCAAAGACTAAAGCTTATTGTAAATCTTGCCAAGGTTATTTTTGACCTTCATACATCGGAAAGACCGCTGGCTCTCGGCGGGTTTGAGCCTTCTGACATCTGGGTTTCCTATAAAGGACTTAAGTGCGTAATATCTGGCCTTGAATCAAAGGTTAAGTCGTGTGTGAATACTGAAAATAATGTTAAGGCGGATATAAAAAGCTTTGCTTTTCTTGCGGCAAGCCTTCTTCCGGAGTATGAGAATATTCCCATAGCAGGTCTTCTTATAAAGCATGTGCTTATGGGTAGCGGAAAAGCTATGATGGACAGAATATATCCGGTTTTGAAAAAAGAAGCGTCTCACTTTGCTTTCGAAAGCGTTCAGCTAAAGGAGCTTTTAGGGCGTTCACCTTCTGAGTTTTATGAAGATATTAAAAACGGACTTCTTGAAATAAAGGAAGAGGCATCAAGGCCTGCTGAAAAGGAAGTAGAGGAAAAGAAGGCAGAAGCAGGGGAAGAAGACGTTAATTTTGATGAAATGTATAACAAGGTATTTAACGATTGATTAAAAAAGAAAGGGTGATTCGGATGGAAAGACGGGATAAACATAATTACTATCTGGATATTGCACAAACTGTATTGGAGCGAGGTACATGCCTTCGCAGAAATTACGGTTCTATTATCGTGAAAAACGACGAGATTCTTTCTACGGGATACACCGGTGCTCCCAGAGGAAGAAAAAACTGCCTGGATATGGGAACTTGCCGTCGAATGATGCTGAATGTACCCAGGGGAGAACGCTATGAAATGTGCAGAAGCGTTCATTCCGAAGCTAATGCCATAATAAGTGCATCGAGGAAAGACATGATAGGCTCAACGCTTTACCTGGTTGGCGTAGAGGCGGACACAGGCGAGCTTGTTCATGATGCCTGCAGTTGTGCAATGTGTAAGCGTATGATAATTAATTCGGGTATCGAAACAGTTATCATCAGAAACACAGAGAGTGAATACACCGTTACGTCCGTTAATGAATGGATAGAAAATGACGATTCGTTGGGAGATACAACCGGTTATTAAGAGGTTTTTATGATACATGAGGAGATAAAAAAAGGGCTTAATCATTTAATAGAAACGGACAGGATTTTTCATGCCGTAATTTTTTCGGGTACCGAAGGAATCGGCAAAAAAACTCTTGCCCGCTCCTTTGCCATGGCCATTCACTGTGAAAGCAAAGAGATGCGTCCATGCGGTGTCTGCCCCTCTTGTATCAAACATAAAACAGGAAATCATCCTGACTTTCGAGAGGTTTATCCTGAAAAGGACAAGAAAATAATAGGCGTAAATGTGATAAGAGAAGCCTTTGAAGACTTGTATATCAAGCCACTATTATCGGATAAAAAAATAATTTTTGTCCCTGAGGCGGACTTGCTTGAGGCTCCGGGACAAAATGCAATGCTTAAAAGCTTTGAAGAGCCGCCACCATACGGAGTTATTATTCTGGCGGTGAAAAATTTGTCGACGCTCCTTGCTACAATTAAGTCCCGTGCGGTAATTTATGAGCTTAAGAGTGTATCGCAGGGCAAAATTGAGGAAATACTTAAAGAGAAATATCCCGAAAAGGCAGATGAAATTACTTTTATTGCAAGCTTTTCCGGAGGTATTATAGGAAAAGCGATAGCTCTTTGCGAAAGCGAGGAGTTTGCAGTTTTAAGAAAAGATGCGATAAATCTTATGCTGTCATTTCCGAAAAGCAGATATGCATCAATTAAGCTTTCGGATTTTTTTAAGGAGAGAGAGGATAAAGAAAATATTCTCTTGGATATAGCCTTAAGCTTTTTCCGGGACCTTTCGGCAGCCAAAGAGGGGCTGACGGATTTAATTAATTCGGATTTTTCGACGGAAATTATAAATGCATCGAAAAACGTAAGTAAAACGGGTGCGGCAAAGGCTCTTTTCCTTTTGGCGGAGGCTAAAGGAAAAAAATCAAAAAATGCAATTTACGATTTGTGGATAACTAATCTTTTTATAGAAATGTGGGAGGTAATAAATGGTTAAGGTAGTTGGAATACGGTTTAAACCCGTAGGAAAGATATATTTCTTCGACCCCTCAGGAATTGATTTTGAAGAGGGCGATTATGCTGTTCTGGATACTGCACGAGGTGTTGAGTGCGGATATGTCGCACAGAAAAATCACGAGGTTATGCCTTGTCAGGTAATTGAGCCTTTAAGAAAAGTAATAAGAAAAGCGACAGACGAGGATAAAAAAAGGCTTGAAGCAAACCGCCGTCGTGAGGATGAGGCTTATAAAATCTGTGCCGATAAAATTACGGAGCATAAGCTTGATATGAATCTTGTGGATGTTGAATGTGCATTTGACGGAAGCAATCTTCTTTTCTATTTCACTGCTGACGGAAGGGTAGATTTCAGAGAGCTTGTAAAGGACTTGGCAGGAGTGTTCCGCACAAGAATCGAGCTTCGTCAGATCGGTGTAAGGGATGAAGCGAAAATGATTGGCGGCGTGGGTATATGCGGAAGAACCCTTTGCTGTCACGGCTATCTTGACACCTTTGATACAGTATCCATCAAAATGGCAAAAGAGCAGGGACTATCCTTGAATCCCACCAAAATTTCAGGCTCCTGCGGAAGATTAATGTGCTGTCTTAAGTACGAGCAGGAGGCGTATGAGGATCTTACAAGATCCATGCCAAAGGTCGGAGCACTGGTTGAAATTCCCGGAGGCAGCAAGGGAACAGTTGAAAAAATTGCTCTTCTTCGCCGTATAGTAACCGTAAGAATTGACGGAAATAACACCTCCGATTTAAAGGATTTTCCGGCTGACGAAATAAAAGTTCTCCGAAACGGAAAGGCTCGTTCTGAGACGGATAGCGACGTAAACGAAGACGATCTTAAGAATCTTGAATAAAAGTAAAAGACACGAAACATATGCCGAGTGTTCTTAGGGACAGTTATATCATATTATAAAAGAAAGAACAAGAATTCAAATTTTGATTCTTGTTCTTTTTTTGTTTAAACAAATTGAACCGTTTCTCAAAGTATCTTACATTCTGAATTTAATTCTTTCCAGACTGTATCAAATATGGCGATATCAATATCATTTATTGATGCGAGTGTATATAGTGATTTTCTGTTGAATTTTTCGCTGTCACATAAAAAAACACTTTGTTTAGTATTTTCCAGCATAAGAGAACGAAGATAGTTTTCTTCTTCTGTAGGGTCAGAAATAATTCCGTTTTTATCCAGCGCATAAGACGAGAAAAACAAAATGTCCGTATGAATTTCAGAAATCACTCTATAGCTCTGAGGTCCTGATAGTACGGCGGAGTTATTCACACTGCTCCCACCGACACAATGCGTTTTAATGCCATAGTTTATGGCGTTAATGGCCGTAATCATATTATTTGTGAAAAGGGTTACATCTTTATGCTTTGCAATATAAGGAATTAAAAAACCGGCAGTGCTTGAACCGTCTAACATTATAATCTGTCCATCATAGATGAGGGTTTCGGCTTTTTTGGCTATTTTCCTTTTTGCAATGGTGTTTTGCATCAAACGATTGTTAAGCGGAGCTACCTGATTTGCATTTAATATATTAGCCCCTCCATGTGTACGCTTGATAAAATACATATTTTGCAGTTTGGTTAAATCACGGCGAATGCTTGATGCGGAAGTATATGTTAATTGGGAAAGTTTATCTACTGTCATAAATCCGTTTTCGTTCAATAATTTCAAAATTTGTTCTTGTCTTTCTGAAATGCTCATTTCTTCACAATTCCTGCTCGTTTTATATTTTTTTATGATTGTTTTTCTGATTTGTCGCCGAATATTGAAAACAATCAATCAGCTGATTATAATTATAGCATAAAAAGATAATTTGTCAATATGAGGTGATATAATGTTGGAAAATATGAAAGAGAGAGTGCTTAAAGCAAATCTTACTTTGAAGAATGAAAATCTAATTATGTTGACTTGGGGAAATGTATCGGAAATCGATAAAGAAACTGGCTATGTTGTAATAAAACCCTCAGGTGTGGATTATGAAAACATGAATGCCGATGATATGGTTGTAGTTGACCTTTCCGGGAAAGTGATTGAAGGGAAATGGAATCCTTCTTCTGATACCCCCACTCATTTAGAATTATACAGAAGTTTCCCCGAAATTGGTGGAATCACCCATACCCACTCAAGATGGGCCACAATTTTTTCGCAATGCGGAATGGATATTCCGGTGCTTGGTACAACGCATGCCGATACTTTTTACGGGGTTGTTCCTTGCACCCGAAAGATGACTGCAGCCGAGATAACAGGGGAATATGAACTTGAAACCGGCAAAGTTATTGCAGAGCTTTTCACCAAAGAAACTATTTGTAGCATTCCCGGGGCTCTCGTATATTCTCACGGCCCTTTTACCTGGGGAAAGGACGCGAAAGATTCTGTGAAAAACGCAATTATTTTGGAAGAGGTAGCAATGATGGCATGGCATACTATTATGATGAAACCCGATATGAAATTCCAGAAAGAACTTCTTGATAAGCACTATTACCGAAAGCATGGGGAAAATGCCTACTACGGTCAGAAAAAGGAGATAGATTAACGGTGTTTGATGATATCATAAAAAATATTTATGATTGTAAGTGCGAGCATATTCACACTATATCATTGCAAAAGATAGTATGCAAAGAAAATGCGTTAGAGTTTGCTCCCGGAATTATTGCTGAATTTTCAAAAAATAATAAAGTTACAATGGTGTGCGATGACAACACCTACATTGCAGCGGGAAAGACATTGGAAGAAAAATTTGATTTTTACCAGATTATCAAACTTGACAGTAACGGACTTCATGCCAACGAAAAGGGCGTTGAGATGGTTTTGGATGTGGTAAAACCCGATACAGACCTTTTGGTTGCTGTCGGTTCAGGCACAATTCATGATATTACAAGATATGTTGCAGCTCAGAAAAATATTGACTTCGTTTCCGTTCCTACTGCTCCCAGTGTAGATGGATTTGTTTCAACAGTTGCTGCTATGACATGGAACGGTGCCAAAAAGACACTGTCTGCCGTTGCCCCCATTGCTATGGTCGCTGATTTAAATATTATTGCCTGTGCTCCGCAAAAACTGATTGCTGCAGGCGTCGGTGATATGATAGGCAAATACACATCTTTGCTGGATTGGAAAATTGCGAACCTTGTAAGCGGTGAATACATATGCGATTATTTAATCGGGCTTGAGGAGGAGGCAATTAAAAAGGTTGCTGCAAGTATAGATAAAATAAGTCTCGGAGACAAAGAAGCAATCGGCGACTTGTTCTATGGTCTTGTTCTTTCGGGGCTCGCTATGCAAATGTGCGGCAATTCAAGGCCGGCTTCAGGCAGCGAGCATCATATCTCTCATTTTATTGAAATGGGTGCAATGGGGTTAGAAAGTGAAGCTTACCACGGAGAGAAGGTTGGTGTGGGACTGGCTCTTGCGTGCGACAAATATAAAGAAATGGCGTCTCTTTTGGATAACACTTTATCTGTAACAGAAAATTATCAATTGCCAAAAGATGATATAAATAATGTTTTTGGTTCTCTTTCCGGTGAAGTTTTAAGTGAAAACGAAAACGATTGTTTAAGCATGGTGGATATAAAAAGAGTTTCAGAATGTATAGAGGAGATTAAGGGCTTGATTGACGAACTTCCGTCAGGAACTGAAATAAGAGAAATGCTCAAAAAGGTAAACGCCCCATATACATTGGAAGATATAGGTGTTGCATCAGAATATAAAGAAAAAATCCTTAGATTTTCTCCTTTTGTCAGAAACAGACTTACCTTTATGCGACTTCTGCATTTATTCGAAGCCGTATGAATTATAAAAAGGAAAGAGGCTTTATATATGAATTGTGTTACATTTGATATTTCCAAGAAATTTGATTGCGATGTTTTTGTTTGCGGAGGCGGTGTGGCAGGTATTGCCGCAGCGGTTTGCGCTGCAAGAAATGGTGCAAATGTTATCCTTGCTGACAACAACGGTTATCTTGGCGGATCTGCAACTGCGGGTATGGTAGGAACATTTATGACCTGTATGGATACTAAAGGCGAAAAGCAGATTATTAAAGGATTTTTTGAAGAATTTGTTCAGGAACTGCTTAAAGAAAACGGAGCGAGATACCATGCTGATTGTCCGGGTTGTGACAGTTATAGCGGTTATCGTGAGACAGGACATATCGGGGTTACTCCATATGACTTTGAAGCTTTTAAACGTGTGGCAGAAAGATTATGTAAGGAATCAGGCATGAAGCTTATTTATCATGCGACTCTTATTAAAAGCGAAGCCGTTGACGGCAAGGTGAAAACCGCATACCTTGCCTTAAAGGATGGTATATACCAAATCAATGCGGATATCTTTATTGATACCACCGGTGATGGTGCTTTGGCATATCTGGCAGGAGCTGAAACAATGTATGGTGATGAAGAAGGAACAATACAGAATTCCACTCTTTTCTGTACAATCAACGGGGTTGATAAAGAGATGCTTGATGAATATGTTGCTAACAGTAAAGATGCCCGTGAAAGATTTTATATGGATCTGATCGAGGAAAGCCGCAAAAAAGGAGAATTCCCTTGCGGTACATATAAACTCCGCTTGTTTGAAGGACTTAATGGCTACTGGAATGTTAATATGGCACAGGTAGATGAAGATATTGATGTTTTGGATGGCGAGGCTATTACTGAAGCAGAAATTTCGCAAAGAATACAGCTTGTGGAGATTATAAACTTTCTTAAAGCGAACATCCCTTCATTAAAGGATATAAAAATGGTTACGTCAGCCGCTGCTTTGGGCATACGTGAAAGCAGGCGTGTTGTCGGAAATCACATTTTAACAGCTGATGATATAAGTAATTCAACAGATTTTGCCGACAAGGTTGTTGCCTGCGCAAACTCTATTGACATTCATTGCAAAGACCGCGTTAACTATATAACACGAAAAAGTGAGAAGAACTATTATATTCCGCTCGGAAGCCTGATAGTAAAAGGATTTTCAAATCTTCTTGTGGCCGGCAGATGTCTTTCTGCTGACAGATTTGCTCTTGCCGCAGTAAGGGTTATGCCACCGTGCTTTGCTATGGGAGAAGCAGTAGGCGTAACAGCGGCACTGGCGTGCAAAGGGAATAACGATGTCAATGCTGTTAATGTAAAAGAGGTTCAGGATATTTTAATTAAAAATAACGGATATCTGGATTAATAACAAATATTATTTTGATAAATGAAGTAATTGTAGGAGAAGTTTGATACTTTAATAATATAAAACTTACAAGAAATCCGGGAAATAAGCTTAAGTCAAGTACAAGACAGAAAAAGCCTTCGCTATGCTCAGGAAAAACTACGTTTTTGCCCGCAAGCTATGTGGCGCAAGAGAAACTTGCTTTTCAAAATGCGAAATTTTGCTGTTCTTGACATAAAAATGCAATTGTGGTAAAACCTTAAAAAGTATTAGCTTAAGAAGAAGGTGAAGCTGTGAAAGCGGAAAGAAATAAGACCATAGAGCTTGATGCTCTTATGGAATATTCACCACTTGTACGCAACAGATTAACACTTATGCGACTTAAAAGAGCCATAAAAAATATATAATCAACCGGAGGCAAAAATGAAAAAGTATTTATTACCAAATGAAGGAAATTTCTACAAGGCAAATTTACACTGTCATTCCAATTTAAGTGACGGAGTTCTCAGCCCAAAGGAACTGAAGGAACTATACAAAGCACATGGTTACTCTGTTCTGGCATATACCGATCACGATATATTTATTCCACATCATGAGCTCACCGATGACAGTTTTGTTGCTTTATCAGGCTTTGAAGCTCAATTTAACGGAAACAACAAATATCCCGGTGTGCCAAATGAGAAAAAATGCCATATATGTATTATAGCCGGCACGCCGGATATAGTTAAACAGCCGTGTTGGAACGAAGAATATGCATACATAGGAAATGCTGCCAAAAACAAGGACAAAATTAAAATTGATGAAAAAACAAGTGATTTTGTACGGGAATATTCTCCCGATGGCATAAGTAAAATGATAAAAATCTGTCGGGATAATGGATTTTTTATAACGTATAACCACCCTTCCTGGTCTTTGGAAAACTATGAGCAATACATAAATTATGACGGTATGCACGCTTTGGAAATATTCAATTACAGTTGTGAGCTTTTAGGATATCAGTCATATGCTCCGGGTATATATGACGATATTTTAAAATCCGGAAAGAAAATTTTTGCAGTAGCGGCAGACGATAACCATAACAAAAGTCGCCCCGATTCTTGCGGTGGCTTTGTTATGATAAAGGCGAAAAAACTTAAATATGAAGCTATAACAGAGGCTCTTTTCAACGGAGATTTTTATTCATCTACCGGACCGGAAATTTATGAATTATATGTAGAAGATAACAAAGTTCACATAAAATGTTCGGATGCAGTTATGATTAGTTTGACTACCGACCGCAGATTTTCAAAATGTATATGGCAAGAGGATGGCAAATTCATTACTGAAACCGTTTTTGACTTAAATTGTGAGTGTGAATATTTCAGAATTACAGTTAAAGATATTAACGGAAACCACGCAAATACAAATGCGTATTTTACGGAGGCTATTTAATATGAATGGTTCAAGAATTATTTTGGCAGCACACAGGGGAGATAAATTCAATTTTCCTGAAAATACTATGCCGGCATTTGAATCGGCAGTAAATATTGGTGTTGATATGATTGAAACCGATATTCGGATGAGCAAAGACGGCGAGCTTGTGTTAATACACGACAGAAGTGCACTTCGTACAACCGGAATAGACAAAAACATTGATGAAATGACTCTTTCGGAAATTAAAAAACTTGATGCAGGATGTACCGTTACTAAGCCTGTAAAGTGTGAAATACCAACGGTAAGAGAGTTTTTGGAACTTATTAAAGATACGAATGTACTTGTAAACTGGGAATTTAAGGTTTATCCCTTTGATTTTGATGAGAATACTGCATTTAAGGTAGTGGATAAGCTGATTGATTTGATTGATGAATATGATATGACCGAAAAGTCAATGATGAATTCATTCAGTGCAAAAGTTCTG
>JAZQAZ010000044.1:0-83466 GCA_045545475.1 Clostridia bacterium
ACAGGTTTGTCAAGTACTTTTTTTAATTTTTTCAAATTATTTTTAAGAGGTACTTGCCGCTCACTTGCAACAGATGCTATTTTAACACACCCGCCATTATTTGTCAACACTTTTTTCGACGAATTATTCTACAAAACGCCGTGGGATTTTCCCGCGGCGTTTGTGCATTTTTATATATGGTGGGTTATGACCTTCCTATATGCCTCGTTCTTTCTATTATTATACCGCTTATCACACCGGTTATTGTCCCCGTTATCACCGATGATATTCCAAGAACGCTAAGATAATATACAAAAGAAAAGCTTCCGGATAGAATAAACAACGCAACGAGCTGCCCTATATTATGAAACAGTGCTCCCGCAATGCTGATTCCAACGGTTCCGAAAAACTCCTTCTTTTTCAGCAACGCCATTATAATAAATGAAAGTACCGCACCTGCCACTCCGTAAACTGTTCCACCTGCTCCCCAAAACAGAATACCACATACTATCGATTTAATTACAGATACACCTAACGCACTTTTATATCCGAGTCTGTAAAGTGCCAGAATAACACATATATTCGAAAGGCCTATCTTTACGCCGGGAAAACTTACAGGAAGCGGAATCATTTGTTCAAGATAACCCATAACGATAGCAAGAGATGAAAGCACTCCTACATATACAAGCTTTCTCATTCTTTCTTTACTCTGCATCATTTTCACCGCCTTTTACTTTTACAATCACACGGTTGGGCATGCAAACAATATCTTCCCCATCTTTTGATACAGCACCTTTCTTAACGCAAATCTGATCGGGACACGCAGCATAGCTCATGAACGCTTCATTATTAATAATAGTAAGAATATTATTTTCACCTATATTCACTGTCTGTTCCTTCGCTGTAAGCACATAGCTCCCAAACTGTTTACCGTCAATGCTTACGGTAACATACGTTCCTTCTTCATGATTTTGAGTTAAAACAAAAAGTATCCCAAATATCAAAAGCAACACTACAGCGAAAATATAATCCTTTTTCTTCATTTCATTCTTCCTTTAACCATGCTCTCTCACCAGATACGACTTCGGGGAGAGACCTGTATACTTTTTGAATATTCTGCAAAAATACGCCTTGTCGGAAAATCCCAGATAGTCCGACACTTCCCCTACATTCATATCACCGGACTGAAGCAATAGTTTAGCGTGCTCCACCTTTGCATTTATCTGATAATTTATAGGCGAAACCCCGGAATATTTTTTAAATAAACTTCGGAAATGACTTGGACTCACATGACACATATCGGCAATTTCAGCAATGGACTTTTCCTGAATGATATCGTTTTCCATATAGACAATTCCTTCAGCAATGGATGAAAACTCACTTTTATATATGTCTCTTATTTTATGTTCATAGCTCAATGATGATATGAGTTTGTAGATAACAGCCTTAGCTTCCGCAATACAGGGATTTGCCGACTTGAATATATCAGCAGCCTCAAAAAAGCAATCCGCTTCTTTTCCTTTTATATTCTCTATTGCCATTATGCTATCAGAAAGAACAAAACACTCACCTTCTTCATCAAAGGTGTTAAATTCAATAAGATAAGTCGAAACACCTTCTCGTGTTTCTTTTTCAAAAACCGATGAATATACCGCACCCCTCGGTATATATATAACATCGCCCTCTTTCCCCCGTACCGTAGTCCCGTTATCTAAAGTATATTCTACTCCGCAGTTTTTAAGGTACAGAAAGGCCGCTGTAGGCCGCGGATTAGCGTGCCTGAACACATCCTTATCTTTCCAGTACTGACACATAGAGAAAATATTTTTAAGATTGTAATCTGTACTATAAAGCTTATCAAATGCCACAACCTGCATTAATACCGCCTTCTTTCATAATTAAAATTTTAGCACACCGGATACATCATGTCAATATTTTTTTGGCGAAAAGTGCAATTTTCCTCGCGGTTTATCCATTGATTTATGCTATTTAGTGGTGTAAAATACAATTAAGAAATCAGAAAGGAATGATTTTATGCTAAACGTAACTATCTGGAACGAATACATCCACGAAAAAGAAAGCGAAAAAGTAGCTAGGGTTTATCCGGAAGGTATACACGGTGCCATTGCCGAAATGCTCGGAAAGTGCGGAGAATACAATATAAGAACCGCAACGCTGGATATGGAAGAATGTGGTCTTACAGACGAAGTGCTTAATTCCACCGACGTTTTAATCTGGTGGGGACACATGAAACACTCCGCTGTTCCTGACGAAATAGCCGAAAAGGTAAGACAGAGAGTTCTTGCCGGAATGGGATTTATTCCACTCCACTCCGCCCATCTTTCAAAACCTTTCGTAAAACTCATGGGTACACTATGCAGAAGTAAATGGAGGGAGAACGACGAAAAGGAAAGAATTTGGGTAATCGAACCATCCCACCCCATATGCAGAAATCTTCCCGAATACATTGAACTTCCCATGGAAGAGACCTATGGCGAACGCTTTGAAATTCCCGCTCCCGACGAACTTATTTTTATAAGTTGGTTTTCAGGTGGTGAAGTTTTCAGAAGCGGTTGCTGCTACAAGAGAGGCCTTGGCAAGATTTTCTATTTCCGCCCCGGTCACGAGGAATACCCCACCTTCTACAGAGAAGATATTACCCAGATTTTGAAAAATGCTATTGAATGGGCAAAGCCTTCCGAAGGCCCCATCCCCACTTTGGGACACTTTGAAGCTCTTGAAAATGTCAAGGATAAATTTGAAGGCCAGGACGAAAGTCTCAAAAAACACACATATATCAAATAAGGAGAATAATTATGGTAAGAATAGGCATTGTAGGCGTTGGCGGAATTACCAACGGACGTCATATTCCCGAAATCCAAAAGGCATCAGGCGGCCAAATTACTGCCATCTGCGATATAAACGAAAAGGCATTAAAAGCTACCGGTGATAAGCTTGGCATTCCCGAACATTTAAGATTCACAGACTACCGGGACTTAATTGCATCAGATGAAGTTGACGCAGTTGAAATCTGTACCCCAAACCATCTGCACGTTCCGATTGCAGTAGATGTAGTAAAAGCCGGCAAACCGGTAAATGTAGAAAAGCCACTTTCTGTAAATCTTGATAAAGCGCAGCCATTAAAGAAAGCTTTGGAGGAAAATCCGGTTCCCAACATGATGTGCTTTACATACCGTTTTATGCCTGCTGTAAGATACGCCAAGGAAATAATGAAAAAAGGTTTGCTTGGCGACATAATAAGTGTAAATGTTGAATACCTTAAATCAAGTGCATTTATAGAAGGCAGACGTCTTGAGTGGCGTTTTATAAAGGAATATGCAGGAACAGGAGTGCTTGGCGATTTAGGCGTTCACTTAATAGATATGGCAGAGTTTCTGATTGGAGATATGAAGAAAGTTTCTGCAAAAACAGGAATCATTGTAAAGGAAAGAAAAAAACTCGACTCTGAGGAATACGCTCCTGTTGAGACAGATGACTACTGCAACTTCCTTGCAGAATTTGAAAACGGTGCTGCAGGAGTATTCACCGTAACTCGCTGTGCTCTCGGCCACGGCAACACCATTAAATATGATATCTACGGCACAGAAGGCGTAATTTCCTTTAATTTAAACAACCCCGACATTTTAAATGTCTGTATTGGAGATATTGACCGTGAATGTGAAAGCATGCATACAGTTTCCGTTCCTGCCAAGTACAGAATAACCCAGGAGCAGATGTTTATAAACATGGTGGAAGGAAAAGAATGCCCCTACCTTCCCACAGTAAAAGATGGTCTCAGAAGCCAGAAGATATTAGATTCTCTTCTTAAATCTTCGGAAGAAAGCCGCTGGATTGAATTATAAAACAAAAAAATCGGACTGCTCAGCAATCCGATTTTTTATTTGCTCTTAATATTCTGCGTTTCCTACTGTTCTGGGATAAGGAATTACGTCACGGATATTGGAAACACCGGTTAAGTACATAATAATTCGTTCAAAACCGAGGCCATAGCCTGCATGCTTTGTTCCGCCATAACGACGAAGATTTACATACCACCAGTAATCTTCTTCCTTAAGACCGAGTTCTGCCATTCTCTCTAAAAGAATGTCGATCCTCTCTTCTCTCTGGCTTCCGCCGATGATCTCACCTACGCCGGGAACCAACATATCCATAGCAGCAACTGTCTTTCCGTCATCGTTAAGACGCATATAGAAGGATTTTATTTCCTTCGGATAATCGATAACGAATACAGGGCTCTTGAAAATCTGCTCTGTAAGATATCTCTCGTGCTCTGTCTGGAGGTCGCATCCCCACTCAACGGGATAGCTGAACTTCTCACCGCTCTTTTTAAGAAGCTCAACAGCCTCCGTATAGGTAACCTTCTTATATGTGCTCTTAGCAAGGTCATTGAGTCTGTCTAACAGAGTCTTATCAACAAAGCTGTTGAAAAATTCAAGCTCCTGCTTACAGTTTGTTAAAACGTGCTTGATTATATACTGAATCATATCCCATGCAAGTTGCATATTGTCATCAAGATCGGCAAAAGCAATTTCGGGTTCTATCATCCAGAACTCAGCAGCGTGACGTGCTGTGTTGGAATTTTCAGAACGGAACGTGGGGCCGAAGGTATAAATCTTACCGTATGCAAGAGCATATGTTTCGCCTTCAAGCTGGCCGGAAACCGTAAGGTTTGTGCTTCTTCCGAAGAAATCCTTTGACCAGTCGATTTTTCCGTCTTCAGTTTTCGGAGGATTTTCCATATCCATGGTTGTTACTCTGAACATTTCACCTGCTCCCTCACAGTCAGAGCCTGTAATAAGCGGTGTATGAACATATACAAATCCTCTTTCATGGAAGAAAGAATGAATTGCATAAGCAACCTCACTTCTTACTCTGAATACTGCAGAGAACAAATTCGTTCTGGGGCGAAGATATGCCTGTTCTCTTAAAAACTCAAGGCTGTGTCTCTTGTTCTGAATGGGATAATCGGGTGTGGAAAGTCCTTCTACCACAACCTCGGTTGCCTTAAGTTCAAAAGGCTGTTTCATCTCAGGGGTAAGTGCAACAATGCCTTTTACAACAACAGAAGCACCGATATTAAGTGCTGCGATTTCATCGTAATTTGCAATTTTCTGTCTTTCAAAAACCACCTGTATACTTTTAAAACAGCTGCCGTCGTTAAGATCGATAAATCCGAATTCCTTACTGTCTCGGATATTTCTTATCCAACCGCCTATTACTACTTCCTTTCCTGCGAAAGAAGCAGTGTCTTCATATATGCTTCTTACAAAATCTCTTTTCATTTATGTCACATTCCTTTCATTATCCTTTACATGCCGAAGCTATCCGAACAAAAAATCCGGATAGCCTAAGTTTTATTTACTCTTACCTAAGTATGCTTCCTTTATGCTTTCATCAGCTAAAAGCTCTGCACCTGTGCCTACTTTTGTTATCATACCTGTTTCAAGCACGTAAGCAAAGTCAGCAACCTGAAGTGCCATATTTGCATTCTGCTCAATTAAAAGAACTGTTATTCCCTCTTTATTTATTGCTTTGATAATTTCAAATATACTCTGCACAACAAGCGGTGCAAGACCGAGTGAAGGTTCGTCCATCATAATAACCTTAGGACGGCTCATAAGTGCACGACCAACCGCAAGCATCTGCTGTTCACCGCCCGAAAGCGTTCCGCCTGCCTGCCATTCTCTCTCCTTAAGACGGGGAAAAAGGCTGTACACATATTCAAAATCAGAATCAAGCTTGTCTTTTCTCAAGTAAGCACCGATTTTTAAGTTTTCTTTTACTGTAAGATCAGGGAAAATTCTTCTTCCCTCTGGTACAAGTGTGATGTTCTTTGCAACTATATCCGTAGGATTTTTTCCGGTAATATCCTCACCCATAAAGGTAATTTTGCCTTCCTTAGGCTTAACAAGACCTGCAATACTTTTAAGGGTTGTGCTTTTTCCTGCACCGTTGGCACCGATTAAAGTAATGATTTTACCTTCGGGAACATCAATATCAATTCCCTTTACGGCTTCAATTCCTCCGTAGTTAACCTTAAGACCTTCAATTTTAAGGAAATCACTCATCGTCGCTCACCCCCAGATATGCATCAATTACTCTTTCGTTTTTCTGTACCTCAGAAGGTGTACCTTCTGCGATAAGCTTACCGAAATCGATAACATAAATTCTGTCGGAAATATCCATAACCAGATTCATATGATGCTCTATAAGTAAAATAGTAAGATTGTACTTGTCTCTTATTTCTCCGATAAATGCGGTAAGCTCCTCTGTTTCCTGAGGATTCATACCTGCCGCAGGCTCATCAAGAAGAAGTAACTTAGGCTCTGTTGCAAGAGCCCTCGCAATCTCAAGTCTTCTCTGAAGACCGTAAGGAAGGCTTGTAGCAAGTTCATCACGGAATTCCCAGAGATTCTGCTCCTTAAGAAGAGCTTCTGTCTCTGCTCGCATTCTGGCTTCTTCCTTTGCAGAGAAGCGGAAGGTTGCAGAAAACACATTATGCTTTGCTCTCATATGTTTAGCTGTTAAAACATTTTCAAAAACCGTCATACTCTTCCAGAGACGAATATTCTGGAACGTTCTTGCAATACCCAGCTTTGTTATCTTATCGGGAGTTTTAACTATTTTATTGTTATACTTTCCCCTATTTTCGCCGGCGTAAAGCTTTTTCATTTTGCCTCTCGGCTTATTTTCAAGCATTATATCGCCGAAGAACTCAACGCTTCCGTTAGTTGCTTCGTAAACGCCGGTGATAACGTTGAATACCGTTGTCTTTCCGGCACCATTAGGACCTATTAAAGAAACAATTTCATTTTCATTTACATTAAGAGAGAGGTTGTTTACCGCAACAACGCCGCCGAACTGCATTGTTATGTCGTTAAGCTTTAATACCGAATTACTCATTTCACACTCTCCCCCTTCTTTGCTTTCTTTTTGAATAAATCAGGAAGCTCTTTAGAACCCATGATACCCTGTCTGAAGAAGAGCACCACGATCATAATGATGATCGAGAATACCACCATACGGAATCCGTTCTTAAGAAGCGGAACCTTGAATCCTCCGATAAAGGTTTCGTTGTCAAGAAATCTTAACAACCATTCACTGCAAGCCACAAACAGGAAAGAAGATATACAGCTTCCGGATACAGACCCGATACCGCCGATTACAACGATAAGAAGGATTTCATAAGTCATCGCCGATGTGAACACTCTTGCCTGTGCATTGTTTGTGAACATTGCAAAAAGTGCACCACCAACGCCTGCGAAGAAAGAGGATATGCAGAAGGAAAGCATCTTGTGCTTTGCAAGATTGATACCCATAGCCTCTGCCGCAATTTCGTCATCTCTTATTGCCTTAAAACTTCTTCCGTAAGAGGAATTTATAAGAAGAATAATTATCGCAATACAAATCATTGCAACAAGCAACGGAACAAAGCTTGATAAGTAAAATACAACCTTTCCGCCGGCTCTCACATTGAAGTTGGAGAATGTGGGAAAGCTCTTTATCATATTGGCACCATTTGTAACCGGACCAAGGGTCTGCCACTGGAATACTGCTTTTATAATTTCCGCAAAACCAAGAGTTGCAATGGCAAGATAGTCACTCTTAAGACGTAATACGGGAAGACCGATTAAGTATGCAAAGAGTGCTGCCACGCATCCGGCAAGGATTATTGCCACAAGAACTCCTAAAATGAGGCTCACTACCCCACCGAAACCTTCGTTTCCGAAAATGTTACCAAACAATTCCTGGAAGGAAAAGTTTATTGCAGAGCCACCGTAAAGATAATATACGGTATCTCTCATTCCTGTGGGCACGGTAAATATTGCATAGGTGTATGCACCAAGAAGCATAAATCCGGCCTGACCAAGGGAGAAAAGACCGGTAAAACCGTTAAGAAGGTTCATAGATACCGCCACAAGGGAATATACAGCACCTTTTTTAAGAACTGTGAAAAGAATATGTGTGGGAGGAATAATTTTGGAATTTTCCAGAAATACAACTACCGCAAGAAGCACAAAGCAGAAGATAAGTGCGGCCATTGAATTTTTGTTTACTTTATTTGTCTTTGTCATGTTGCCGCCTCCTCACACTTTATCTGTTGCCTTTTCACCGAACAAACCTGTAGGCTTAGCTATAAGAATGATGATGAGAAGTGCAAATGTAAATGCATCGACGAAGTTTGTTGCTCCTTCAAAGGGAAGTACCTTTATGATATTTTCGCAGATGCCGATAATAAACGCACCTATTACCGCACCCGGGATGGAGCCGATGCCGCCGAATACTGCAGCAACGAAGGCCTTAAGACCTGGCATTGCTCCCGCTGTGGGTGTTATGTAGGTATAGTTACTGAAGTAAAGGAAAGAACCTACCGCAGCAAGGAAAGAACCTATTACAAAAGTCATGGATATTACATTGTTAATCTTAATACCCATAAGCTGGCTGGTTTCAAAGTCTTTCGCCATGGCACGCATTGCCATACCAACCTTTGTGTGATTAATTAAAAGCACAAGGCCGATTACAAGTAAAAGAACAAGGAAAGGCGTTATAACCGTTACCATACTTGTGCTTGCTCCCCCGATAGTAACCATTTTAGAAAGACCGGGGATTGTGGGATAGTTCATGGGCTGACCGCCTGTTACATATGTAGCAACGTTCTGAATAAGATAGCTTACACCGATGGCAGAAATCATAACCGACATTCTGGGTGCAGTTCTTAAAGGTTTATAAGCTGCACGCTCAATCACAAAACCCAAAACGATAATCATTGCCAATACAATGGGAGCAGCCACGTACCATGGCATGCTTGCGGTCAGGAAAATCATAACAAGTCCCGAAACCATAAACACGTCACCGTGTGCAAAATTTATAAGTCTTAAAATACCGTATACCATTGTATATCCAATAGCAATCAGTGCATACTGTCCGCCCACGGAAATACCGGATAACAGTGTAGATATCGCAAATTCCACGAAAGTTCCTCCTTAAGTTAAGATAGACAGCAAAGGCCGTCTCAAAAACGTTTTCTTAAAAAACCGCTTTTGACGCGGCCTTCCAAAAAAAGCCGTATGGCGGGGGTAAAAATCCCCCGCCGGCTTTATTGATTTTTAAATTATTCAGCTACAGTCTGAACAGTTTCAAGTACCCATGCACCGTTAGCGGTGTCAGCAGTCTTAATATAAGCTGTGTCACGCTTTGCATCGCCGATTTCGTCAAATGCGATTGCACCGGATACACCGTCATATGTAACAGCACCAAGAGCAGCCTTGATTGCAGCAGGATCTGCAGAATCAGCAGCCTTGATTGCTTCGAGAGCTACGTAGTAAGCGTCATAACCCATTGCTGTTACAGCAGAGATTGTGTCGTCACCACCGTTAGCTGTCTTAGCATCAGCGTTGGTGTTGATGTATTCTTTGATACCTGCGTCAAACTCAGGAGAACCGCCTTCCTGATAGAAAGTGGAAACGTAAAGCTGGATGTTTGTATCCTTAGCAGCTTCTAATACCTTGTTATCGTCAAGTGTATCGGAACCAAGGAAAGGAATTTCGATACCGAGCTTTGCAGCCTGGCTTACGATCTGTGTAGCATATGCGATGGAAACAGGAGTAAAGATAACTTCTGCACCTTCGTTTTTAGCCTTGTTTAAGTAAGAAGTGAAGTCAGAATTGTCCTTGGGGAAAGAGTCAGAGATAACTTCGCCGCCTGCAGCTTCGAAAGCCTGCTTGAAGAATGCGATAAGACCCTGGTCATATTCGTTACCCTGTTCACCTAAGAGATATGCCTTCTTAGCAGCAAACTTGTCAATAGCAAAGTTTGCAAGAACGCTACCCTGGAAGGGATCAAGGAAGCAAATTCTGTAGTAATAGTCGTTACCTGCTGTTACGTTGGGGTTTGTGCATGTGATACCGAGAGCAGCCATACCTGCATCACCGAAGATGGGGCCTGCAGCCATAGATACACCGGAACCATAAGAACCGAGAACCATAGCAACGCCTTCGCTTACAAGCTGAGAAGCTGCTGTGGGAGCCTTGGATGCATCGGAACCGTTGTCACCGTAAACAAGTTCAATCTTGTAGGTCTCGCCTGCGATGTCAATTGTGGGTGTCTGAGAGTGAGCATACTGCACACCGAGCATTTCCTTTTTACCGCCGGAAGCAGAGTCACCTGTTGCGGGTTCGAATACGCCGAGCTTAATAACCTTTTCGCCGGTTTCTTCAACCTGTGTTTCGCCGCATGCTGTAAATAACATACAAATCATGAGGCAAGATAAAATAAGTGCCAATACCTTTTTCATACTGAATACCTCCAATATTTTTTAAATGCTTTCGCATTCTTTTTGTTTCATGTGTGCACACATTCCCCCTTCTACTGTCCACGAGTGGTGGACTAATGTAGTGTTTATGCACACATTACTCTGTTATATTACCATGATAAAGGACTTTTGTCAATATAAATTTACCTGTTTTGACAAATATAAGACAATCTGTAAGACTTGGATTTTTGTGCATATTCCGTCTCCCCTCTGCATAGGTATGTACAAACTACAGTTTTTAAGAAGGCAGAGCGTTTTTATGCCTTTGGAAAGGAATGATTTTTTTGGAAAACATTTATTCCGATATTGCCTTGCGTACACAAGGTGATATCTATCTCGGCATTGTCGGCCCGGTACGCACCGGCAAATCCACATTTATAAAGAAGTTTATGGATTATTTCGTTCTGCCGAAAATTGATAATCCATATAAAAAAGAGCGTGCCTCAGATGAAATGCCACAGAGTGCAGAAGGCCGTACCATTATGACAACCGAACCCAAATTCATACCCAACGAAGCTGTGAAAATCACACTTGATAACAATTCATTTTTCAACGTCCGTTTAATCGACTGTGTAGGATACATAGTTCCGGGTTCCATAGGATATATGGAAGAAAACGCTCCACGCATGGTAAAGACTCCCTGGTCAAAAGAAGCAATTCCGTTTAACGAAGCTGCAGAATACGGAACTAAAAAAGTAATAAACGAACATTCCACCATAGGCCTTGTGATAACTACCGACGGCAGCATAACAGGAATTCCCAGAGAGGATTACGTTGAGGCAGAAGGAAGAGTAATAGAAGAATTAAAAGCCATAGGAAAGCCGTTTATCGTTTTACTTAACTCCGTTAATCCTGAAAGCGATGACGCCAAAAATGCCGCAGATGAAATATGCAGAAAGCATGACATACCCGTAAAAAGAATAAACTGTGCCGAAATGACCGAAAAAGATATAAACTCGATTCTTGAAGCCGTACTTTATGAATTTCCCGTAACTGAAATAGGGATTGATGTTCCTTCATGGATAGACGCTCTTCCAATGGAGCACAGCTTAAAGAAAAGAATATATGCCAAAATCCGTGAAACTGTTTACGGCATTCAAAAAATCAGACAGATTTCCTTGCTTACAGATGCACTTTCGGGGGAGGATTTCATAACAGATGCTTTTGCAGACAGAATAGATTTAGGTAGTGGCTCTGTCAACATAAAAACCTCGGTAGACGACACTCTTTTCTATGGCATAATAAAGGATACAACAGGTTTTGACATCGACAGCGAAGAAAAGCTTCTTCGTCTTTTAATTAACTTATCTTCAATGGAAAAAGAATATTCCAGAATCAAATATGCCCTTTGCAAAGTAAAGGAAACCGGATATGGCATAGTAAGTCCTGCTCCGGATGAACTTTCTTTGGAAGAACCCGAAATTATCCGCCAAGGAGGCAAATACGGTGTCCGCCTATGTGCCAGTGCACCTTCCATACATATGATGCGTGCCGATATAAAGACGGAGCTTTCCCCCATTGTAGGAACAGAAAGAGAATCGGAAGAGCTTGTCCACTACCTTTTGGAAGAATTCGAATCCGATCCCATAAAGCTTTGGGAATCAAAGCTTTTCGGTAAAAGTTTGCATGAACTCGTGACAGAAGAACTTAACAATAAGCTTTCAAGAATGCCGGACGATGCCCGTGATAAGATAAGAGAAACCTTGGAGCGTATAATAAACGAAGGTTCCGGAGGACTTATCTGTATAATACTTTAATATTTGACTTTCTCACCTCCTTGTGGTATTCTTATTGTATAAATACCGCAAGGGGGCATTATTTTGAACATCACTGTTTCGGCCAATGCCAAAATAAATCTTTTTCTCGATATTACCGGCAAACGCAATGACGGCTATCACAACATAGCCTCAGTTATGCATTCGGTGGATTTACACGACAGTCTTGATTTATCTTTTAATAAGGAAAGAAAAATTTTAATAACCTCCTCCAATCCTTATATTCCAACGGACGAAAGAAACATTGCATATATTGCAGCCGTCAAATTTCTGTCGGAAATAAAAACAGATCAGGGAGTTACAATTCATATAACCAAACGAATCCCTATAGGCGGAGGTCTCGGAGGTTCCAGTACCGACGGTGCAGCCGTACTTTCAGGCCTTAACTATCTTTTCGGCAAACCATTCTCCGAAGAAGAACTTATAAATATCGGGGCGACATTGAGTGCGGATATTCCCTTTTGTATAAAAAAAGGGGCGGCTCTCTGCGAAGGTATAGGAGAAATCATGACTCCTCTTCCCACCTTTTCATGTTGTTATGCCGCAATTATAAATCCCAGATTTTCACTTAACACCAAAATGATGTACGAGCGTTACGATAACGAAGGTGACAATATACACCCTTCTCCCAACGCAATGATAGCCGCACTTAAAAACAATTCAGTTTCCGAAGCGGCTTCTTCCCTTTATAACGCATTTGAAAAGCCCGCCGGAACATTAAGACCTGCCATACTCAGATTTAAAGAACGCCTTATAGCAGAAGGAGCAATAGGATCTTTAATGAGCGGAAGCGGTTCTTGCATCTACGGTCTTTTCGATAATTCAAGCTATTGCAAAGCCCTTTGTGAAAAGCTAAATTCAGAAAACATATATGCAGTTTGTACACGAGTTATATAAAAAAGTCAGGCAATGCCTGACTTTTTTATTTACGAAAGCTTACCCAGCATATCAATGCTTCTTCTTATAAATTCCTGCAAATCCTCTGCGGGAAGAGGCTCAGATTCCATTCTGGCAAGGTCGTATATGTGCTTTGCCATAAGTTCCGCCTTTTCCTCATCCATGGAAGGAAGCTTTTCGATTATAGAGTTATTAAGGTTTATCATGAGCTTTTTCTTGTCGGGGAATTCCATACCGCCCATTGCCGCTGACATCATACGCATTCTTCTTGCATATTCATCAATCATGGAAAGAGCAGGAACATTTTCTTCCTTAAGCGCCGCGGTATCAATTTCCGTACCTTCGGGAAGCGCCTTTTCAAAAATCTTTTTAACAGCCGCTGCATCCGCTTTTGCACTTTCTGCCTTAAAGCTGTCGGGAGTAACCGAATCAATGCTTCTGAAGGTTATACCTTCGTTTTTGCTCTCCAAAAACTGAACGAATGTAGCATCAATTAATCCCGGCATCAGCATAACCTCTATTCCCTGATCACTGAACATATTGATATACTGCTTCTGATAATCTCCGCTTGTGGCGTAGTACACTTCCTTTTTGTCCTCGCCTAAATATTCGGAAAGCGTTACATACTTGCCCATAGTGGTTTTGTATATAAGACAATCCTTTATCTTGTCATAGAACACAGGATCGCTCATACAACCGAACTTGATAAAGCCCGAAATATCTTCCCAGTATTTTTCATAGTTTTCACGTTCTGTCTTAAACATAGAAGAAAGCTTGTCGGCAATTTTCTTTACAATGTGGTTTGCAATCTTTGTGACCGTTCTGTCATTCTGTAAAAAGCTTCTTGATACATTTAGGGGCACATCGGGGCAGTCGATTACGCCCTTTAACATCAGCAGAAATTCGGGAATAATTTCCTTTATATTATCCGCAACGAAAACCTGATTGTTGAAAAGCTTGACAGGGCCTCCCGTAAGGTTGGGAGTTTTCTCAACCACAGGGAAATAAAGAATACCCTTTAAGTTGAAGGGATAATCCGTATTCAAGTGTATCCAGAATAAAGGCTCGTCATAGCGACGGAAAAGCTTCTGATAAAATGCCTTATATTCATCGTCAGTACACTGTGCGGGTGCTTTCATCCACAATGGCAGGGTTTCATTTATCATTGTGCCCTTGTCCTCGCCTGCCTGATAGCAGAAAATCGGAACGGGTAAAAACGCACAGTACTTATCAAGAATTTCCCTTATTCTTGAAATAGATAAATATTCCTCATCCTCTTCGGTGATGTGAAGAATAATGTCTGTACCGCGCTTTTCTCTCTTGCCTTCGGTCATTTCATATTCAATGCCGCCGTCACAGCTCCAGTGGGCACTCTTTGCACCTTCTGCGAAGGATAAGCTTTCGATTTCAACGTTGTCGGAAACCATAAAGGATGAGAAAAATCCAAGACCGAAATGGCCGATTATCTGATTTTCAGGAGACTTGTCCTCGTACTTGGCAAGAAAGTCTTCGGCTCCCGAAAACGCCACCTGAGTGATGTATTTCTCAATTTCGTTTTCCGTCATACCGATACCGTTATCTGAAACGGTGATGGTTTTATTCGGCTTATCAACCACAACATGAACTTCATATTCCTCGTCTGTCGGAAGTGCGGCACCTGCGTCCTTCACCTTTTTAAGCTTTGTTATGGCGTCGCATCCGTTTGATACGATTTCTCTTAAGAAAATGTCCTTATCGGAATAAAGCCATTTCTTGATAACGGGAAAAATATTTTGTGTATGTACTGTAATATTGCCCTTCATAATAATTCTCCTTATATAATAAATTCGTCGCCGTCATTCGGCAAAATAAGCTCTCCCTTAATCCTGCTCTTTCCTTTTTCAAAGGCAGGATATTTTTCCGCCTGACGGTTTGTGTGTATAATCATAATTTTATCTGCAAGACATTCTTCCAATTTATCAAAAAGTGCGTCAACCTCAAAATGTGCACCTTCTGTAATAAGTGCATCAAGCTTTTCTCTTGCCACATCGGGAAAGTCAGAAAGAGAATGATGCAAATCACCTGTCATGTATACCTTTTTTCCTTCCGACTCAATTAAAAAGCCGTAGGACTTTTTAGGCTCATCAAGATGCTCTGTCTTAAACGATGTAACCTTTATATTTCCATCGTCAAAAATTTCACCTTCTGTAAATACACTATATCTTATTCTTTCTTCCTCAAAAGGCTCATTCATAATCTCAATATAGCTTTTAATGGCATCGAATCCTCTTTTTTCAGGAAGATTAACAGAGAAATTCGCATCCTTGTGGCGTATCGTTGAAATCAATATAAAATCAAGAAGCCCTGCTATATGGTCACGGTCAAGATGGGTTATGAATATTCCTTTTATCCTGCTTACATCATAACCGTCGTTTTTAAGCTTAGGGGAAGCCAGTACCCCCATATCAAAGAAATATCCGCCTTTTTCAGTATCAACAAAAATACATTGGCATTCTCTTCCCATTTCAGGCCCGCCGTGACTTGTTCCGTAAAATTTAATTTTCATACTTCACCTGTCAGATTATAAATTCATCTCCGTCTTTCGGCAGTATAAGTTCTCCCTTAAGACGGTGCTTTTCTTTTTCAAATTCGTCATATTTCGCCTGCGGAAAAACGTGAATAATCGCAATTTTTTCCGCCTCGCAGCATGAAAGTTCATTCATAAGAGCTCCTGTTGAAAAATGTGCTCCTTCAGAAACAAGCATATCAAGCTTTTCTCTTGCAATACCGGGAAAGTCAGAAAGTCTGTCCGCAGTCGTATACTGTAAATCTCCCGTTATGTAAACCCTTTTCCCCTCCGCCTCAATTAAAAAGCCGTAGGATTTTCCCGGGTCGTGCAGATGATTTGTCCTTACTGCCGTAACCTTAATATTTTCGTCCTTATATATTTCACCTTCTGTGAATACTTCATGGCAAATTCTGTCTTCGGGGAAGCTGCAGCCCGCCATCATCGTATCAACATAACTTTTAATAAAGGTAAATCCTCTCTCCTCGGGGAAGAACAGCTTATATTTCATTTCCTTAAAGTACCAGACGGCAAGCTCAACAAAACGCATAATTCCAAGGAAATGGTCGCTGTCAAGATGGGTAAAGAAGACTGCCTTCACCTTATTTACGTCATATTCGTCGTTTCTTAAGCACTCAATGCCGGACTTTCCCATATCGAAAAAGTAGCCGCTTCCGCCTGCTTCTATAAATATACACTGACCTGCTCTGTCTTTTTCAACCACGCCGTGGCTTGTTCCGTAAAATTTAATTTTCATCATCTACGCCTCCTGAGAGAAAAATTTCTTATAGAGTAAAATTTCGTCAATGCTTTCCTTACTGCTTAAAAAGGCGATGTTTCCCTTTTCCTTTCCATGCTTAAGCAAATCCTTTTCGGAAAGACGCCTCATAGTTTCCCTGGCGGTTCCTTCTCCTCCGTCAAAAAGCGGAATATCTCCTAAAACTTTCTTAAGAGTTTTCTTTATAAAAGGATAATGAGTGCATCCAAGCACAACAGAGTCTATTTTTTCATCCTTGTATGGGCAAAAAAGTTCCTTTATATAGCTATCAAGCTCTTCTCCTTCAACTATGCCCCGCTCTATCATTCCTGCCAGCTTTTCGCATGGTACGGGAATGATTTTTGCCTGACTATTAAAAGATTCCATAAGCTTCTTAAACTTTTCTTCCCTTAAGGTAATTGGCGTTGCCATAACCGCCACGGTGGAATTTTCCTTAAAAAGCACCGCAGGTTTTAAGGCAGGTTCAACCCCGATTATGGGAAAATCGGGATATTTTTCCCGCAAAAAAGATGCCGCAACGCTTGTTGCCGTGTTGCAGGCAATAACCAACGCCTTTGCTCCCATTCCCATTAGCATTTCTGCGTTTTTTACAGAAAGCTCCTTAACCTCCGAAACGCTCTTACTTCCGTATGGTGCATTAAGACTATCACCATAATATATAAAATTTTCATTGGGCATAAGGGCATAAAGCTCTCGAAGCACACTTATACCACCAACGCCCGAATCGAAAACCGCAATCGGTTTATCTTTCATCAAATACGCTTCCTTTTATTCTTCTTCCTCTTCCTCAGAAATTCTGTAGGCAAGAGTCATTAAGCTGTCACTTAAGTGAACTGTTTCAACGGGCACAGCGCTTGTAACCTCAATATGGGAGAAGTTCCATATTCCCTTTATGCCCAGTGCCTCAAGCTTTTTTGCAACCTCGTCGGTGGTTCCCTTCGGAATTGCAAGAGCTCCGATATCGGGCTTTTCTTCCTCACAGAACACCTCAAGCTCATCCATTCCCTTTATCGTAAGATCTCCGACGGATTTGCCGATTAAGCTCTCATCCTGGTCAAATATTCCGATAAAGCGGAAGCCTCTTTTCGTAAATCCGGGATAGTTAAGTATTGCACGACCCAAATTACCTGCACCGATAATAACAATTTTATAGCACTTGTCAAGTCCTAAAATTTTGCTTATCTCATCACGGAGCATCTTTACGTTGTAGCCATAGCCCTGCTGACCGAAACCGCCGAAGCAATTTAAGTCCTGACGTACCTGAGACGCCGTAAACCCAAGCTTTTTACTTAAAACCTGGGAGGACACCCTCTCTATTCCCATCTCCTCCAAGTCCGATAAATATCTGTAGTATCTGGGAAGTCTTCTCACCACAACCAAAGGCACATTCTTATCCATTAAAATTCCTCCTTAATTTCTGTGGCAACAAACTTTTCGTCAAACTTTGAAAATTCCGCCTGACCGCCCGTTGCCTCAGTAAGATTTTTCTCAAATTTTTCCACATTCTCCAATAAAACAGAAACGGAAAAATAAACGTCCGAATCATACACCATATCATAGGGCGAAAGTTCCATCTTCCGCATTTCATATTCCACCTTGCCCCAGAGCGTATAGGAAACCTTGACTCTGTAAATGGCAGAATAGGACATATATATGGGCTTTGCAGCATCAATCGCAATAGATGCTGCATGGCCGTAAGCTCTCACCAAGCCACCGCCACCAAGAAGTATTCCTCCGAAATAGCGGGTTACAACCAGTGCAATGTCCGTTAAATCCTGCTTTCTTATGGTGTCAAGCACCGGGATTCCTGCAGTACCCTGAGGCTCACCGTCATCGGAAAAGCGCTGAATGTTATTTTCTCTCACCACATAAGCATACACATTATGACGTGCATCAGCATGTTTTTTCTTTATTTTATTAACGAAAGCAAGGGCTTCCTCCTCGGTTTTCACCGGGCATGCATAGCCAATAAACCTTGACTTTTTTTCGGTAAATTCAGCTACGCTTTCCTCTTCCACCGTCTTATACCCGTTCATATTTTTTATACCTTTCTTTTGTTACAGCATCCAGCATCGCTTCAATAAGCGTTCCCTCTTCCGTATATTCGGTGCTTAAAATAAGCTCGTTTTCGTGAAGCTCGGAAACCACCGCTCCGTCGGTATAGGGAATCAAAAGCACCGCTTTTTTCTTTTTACCCGGAAGTGCTTCTTCAATCGCCTCAATAAGCTTATCTAAATTTTCTCCCTTTTTAGCAGAAATTTCCACCTGATAGGTAAAGCCGTAATCGCCAAGGAGCTCTTCTTCTCTTACGTCTATTTTATTGAATACGCCGATTACCGGCTTTTCATCGCAGCCAAGCTCCGACAAAAGCTTTCTTACCACCTTTATGTGGTTTTCCATTTCCGGGCTTGATGAATCAATAACGTGAATTATAATATCAGCTGAGCTTGCTTCCTCTAAGGTTGACTTAAAAGCCTCAATAAACTGATGGGGAAGTCTTCTTATAAAACCTACCGTGTCAATTAATCTTACAGACCTGGAATCGGAAAGTTCAAGTGCCCTTCCCGTTAAATCCAATGTTTCAAAGAGGCGGTTTCTTGCAGTTACTTCCGCTCCTGTCATAATGTTTAGAAGAGTGGATTTTCCTGCGTTGGTATAGCCAACAATTGCGGCAGTTTTAACTCCGTCCTTTTTTCTTCTCTGCCTTGAAAAGTCACGACGTTTTTCTATTTCGGCAAGTTCTTCAGATAGTGCCGAAACCCTTCTCATAATGTGCCTTCTGTCGGATTCTAGTTTTGTTTCACCCGGACCTCTCGTTCCGATACCGCCACCCTGACGGGAAAGTGCCTTACCCATCCCCGAAAGTCTTGGAAGCATATATTTAAGCTGTGCAAGAGCAACCTGAATTTTACCTTCTGCACTTTTTGCTCTCTGTGCAAAAATATCAAGAATAAGAGTGTTTCTGTCAATTACCGAAACGCCGGTTGCGTCTGCAATATTTCTTATCTGGCTGCCGGTAAGTTCGTCGTCAACCACGATCATATCGGCTTCCAGTGTTTCCGCAGCATTTTTAAGTTCCTCAAGCTTTCCTTCGCCGAAATATGTGCCCGTTTCAATAACCTGTCTGTTTTGCACCATTTCACCAACTACAATTCCTCCTGCGGTTTCAACTAACTCAGAAAGCTCCCGCATGGATTCCTCTGTTGTGTCGCTAAGTCCGTCAAGTGCACCCGTATGCACCCCGGCAATTATCACTTTATCCTGTTCCTTCAATGTTTCTTCCATGCTCATCACCTTCCTTAACAATTTCTTTTTAGTATATCATATTTTACGTCCAATGTCAAAACTTTCAGCCAATCACCCACAATTTTAAAAGTGCAAGGCTTTCTCTTAAATAGCAGGATATTAAATTATACCACTGCAAGGGTGCTCCAATATGTGTTACGGATGAAAAGCCGGCATTTTTCGCCATCTGAACGCCCCTTAATATATGAAAGCGGTTTGTTATGACCAAAACGCTGTATTCACCTTCAAAAAGCGTATCCACAATTTCTTTTGAAAACGCCATATTTTCCTCGGTGGAAGTTGCCATTTCCTCTTTTATAATTTTATTCTCCGCCACGCCCTTAGATAATAGATACTTTTCCATGGCGTAAGCTTCCGTCACATCCTCCTGAAGTCCCTTGCCTCCGGTTACGATTATCAGTGCATCCGGATTTTTCTTGTGGTACTCTGCCGCCTTGTCAAGTCTGTACTGCAAAGGAAGTGTCACCCGCTCTCCCTTTACAGCCGCACCTAAAACAATAACCGCATCTTCTTTATACGTGGCGTTATCAGATGTTCCGTATATAGCAATCGTTGCCACAAACAAAAGTTCAACAACAAGCAATGTTAAAGCGATACGCTTAATATATTTAAGCACACCTTTTTCAGTATGCTCTTTTATTTTTTCTTCGAACATTCCTAAGAAAAGTAAAAATGTACCAAGCATCAAAGTGAGCATATTCCCTATATTAAAGTTTGCAAATAATGACAAAAATATGCCGTTTATAAAAATTCCGGTGCCAAGTATGATAAATATAACTTTCATTGTTACTCCTTTGTCAGATGCAATATATAAATGCGGCAATTCTTTTTGCCGACTCAGCTAAAGAGTCCATTCTGATATATTCGTTTACAGAATGAATGTTTCCGCCTTCGGTGCCTAAATTATCCACGCAAGGTATTCCGCACTCCGTCACATAAGCTGCATCGGAACCGCTTAAACATGAACGTGCAGTAAGATGCGGAAGGGCGTTTTCTTTATATATTTCATTCATTTTTTCAAGTAAATTAATATTTTTGTCGCTCATTGCCATTGCAGGACGGAAGCTTACTTCTTCTAAAGTGCAGGTGCATCCTTCAACAGTTATATTATCGGAAACTTCTTTGCATTTTTTCTTTGCCTCAATAAGCTCCTCATCCGTTGAAAAGCGGATGTCCGCATAAAATGAGCATTTATCGGCAACAGTATTTGCCTTTGTTCCGCCGCTTATTACACCGCAGTTACAGGTAAGACCGTCGGGATTCTTCATTTTTTCAAGTTCAATTATTTTATACGCCGCCTCTGCCACGGCATTGGCAGCCTCGGCACAGCGGGATGAGTGAAGTGCCTTTCCGTGAACGGTAAAGAGGTATCTGATTATTCCCTTTCGCTTGATAACCGCCGTGTTTCCCTTTATTCCCTCAAGGTTAAGAAAAGCTAATGAGCCTTTAGCCTTTTCGCATATGTATTTTATTGTTTCCTTGTTACTTGTGGCACTGCTGTTTTCCTCGTCGGACTGTAATAAAAGATGAACCGGGCGATTCCTAAAATCGCACTCATCAAGAGCCTCCATCGCCATTAACGCCGCAACAATACCGCCTTTGCAATCCATAACGCCGGGACCGTACATATTCTCTTCGTCACGCCTTACAGGAACCTTTCCGAAGGAGCCTGCCTGATGCACAGTGTCCATATGACCGGAGACACATATAGGTGTGCCGTCTGCTTTCGAATTAAGAGTAACCGAAACAACATCTCCGGATATATCCTGGTGAAAAACCTCAGTTTCCCATCCCTTTTTCTTTGCAAAATCAAGAAAATACTTTCCCACTTCATCAACGCCTTCTTTGAAATCCGTGGGACTTTCAATCGAGCATACCTCTTCCAGAATATCAAGAAACCTTGCTTTTTTTTCATCTATTTTATCAAATAAATGTTTGCACTTCATGTTTCTCTTCCTTTCGGTCTCCATAAACCATTATTTTTGTTTCCAATGACATATCTCCTGATTATTCAGCATTTAATACAGCACAGCAAGAGTCAAAGCCAAAATCCGGGGTTGAAACCCTTTTTACATTTCCCAAGCTGTCTTTTACTTCAATTTCTTTTCCGTTCCAATACAACATTGAAGTCTTACGGCCATCAGGACTTCTGTAATTCAATGCCGCTACCGGTTTATCCTTATCAGCTCTGTATAAAGTGATGCCTGTATTTTTAAGATAATCGTACTCAATTGCCGCACGTTCGGTGGGCGTAAACTCTTCTTCAGGCAAATATCTGAAACACAGAGGCGGAGTTTCTTCGTCATACATAACGTCGATTTCAACCAATCTGTGTTCTCTTATCATATTTCCCAGATAAACGGATTTTGAAATATTCACACTGACCTTACCATTTTCACTCTGATATGCAACAACAGCAAAACCTTCTTCACATTCAATGGGAATAATGTCATCGTAAACGGGATATATAAACTGAATAAATCCCATACTCATAAATCCCCACTTGCCATTTTCCGTCAATCTGTATTTATAACCCAAAAGCGTGTTTTCCTTATCGCATGACCTAATTTCTCTTACGTCATACATTACTTTTACTGTTTCGTTGTTGCATTCAAAATAAAAAGGCTCACTGTTTTCATCAGTCAGAAAATATTTACCTTCTTCTCCACATACAAAAAGCCATTTGATGCATTCCGTTTTTCCGCTTTTCTCTTTCAAATATTTATCAAAACCAGGCATATATCATAGCTCCTTTTCTCACAGTTCTGCTTTATAACAAAAACTGTTTTTAGTATACCACATATATTTGCTCATTTCAAGAAAAAGAGCGGGAAATTCCCGCTCTTTTTTTACTTTTTCTTATACTCGTTTTCCCTTATACCGGGATATTTTTCGTCAAGATATTTTTCTCTGTAGGGGTTTACGCCGTCTGACACAGATTCCGGCTTATTTGAAAGAAGCCAGCTTTCCTTTTTGTAAAACTTATTCTTAAAGGTATTTTCAATTCTGCCCGTTTTTTCAAGGGCATCCATGCAGGCACGGATGCATCCCCTTGCACCGCAGATTGCAAAATATCCGGTATGCCCCAATATATAGTTATAGTATTCCATAACCGCATTGGTTTCAGGCTTTCTTCCCCATTTTGCCCCCGCCAGGGAATAGCTTAAAATATACGCCTCTTCCTCTGTCATATCGGAGTTTCTCACGTCGAACGCCATATTGGGAAATTCCTTTTTAAGGAAGGGCGAACATTCATTGTTAAGTCCGTGATGCGAAAGGGTACAACGCCCCATCTGAACATCGCCGTACCACACCTTTTTTTCGCCGTAGTCAACTTCGATTCTCTTTTCCTTGTCCTTAAGGGACGGAACGGCATTACCGGGGCACATTTTAACGCAGGCACCGCAATGAAGGCATATATCGCCCGTGTCTAAAATCGGATCGGGCGTAAGTTCACAATCGGTAAAAATCAGTCCGATTCTTACGCGGGGACCGAATTTCTTTGTAAGAAATACCTTGGAATAGCCTATTTCACCAAGACCGCAGCCTGCCGCAATAAGCCTTACGGAGCAAACCACATCGGCGGGAACCTTTCCTTCCGCCACAGGCTCTCTCGTTACGCCGTTACCCTCCGGCACCGCAGGATAGTGAAGTGCCGCCTCATAGCCGTTGTCCTCAATAAAGCAGGCAAGTTCATAACTCTTTTTCGGGCGGAAAAGGGAATTTAATTTGTTATAGGAATAAAAGGTGTAGTTATGCCAGTGTGTACCTTCTTCAATACCTCTGTATGTACCTCTCGGGATTCGCATTGCAATGGCAATAACCGACTTTGCACCGGGAAAATAGGTTTCGGGAGACATAAGCTTCGGAGCATTTTTAAATCGTTCGATGTTTCCGATGGCTATGCAGTCAATACCAAGCTCTTTTGCCTTTTCCTTAATCATTTCGCTTGTAAGCATATCAGTGGCCTCTCTTTCCGTCCTTTGAAAAGGCACCGCCAAGAACATTTGCAGAATCGGTATCCCTCGCTTTGGATTTACCTTCTTCGCCTATCGCCCAGGCATCACGCTGTCTGAAAGGATTGTCAAAGAGATTACCGACAAGCCCCACTTCCTCCAAATGGCACATACAAGTTCTGTTGCAAAGTGCCGCTACTCTGTCGGGTGCACCTGCCGACGTAAATCTGTTGGGAATTGCACCATTTTTGCATATTTTGCATTTTTCATAATCAATAACGGCAATTTCCATCTTTTTACCGCAGATTTCGACGGTTTTAGTTTCCGTTTTACTGATAGCTCCCAGGGGGCAGGAATCCGCACACTTTCTGCACTTGTCGCACACACTTCTTTCAAGAAGAGGAGTTGAGGGAATTTCCGCATCGGTTATTATCATATGAAATCTCTGGCGTGAGCCGAATTTTTCCGAGAAAACCATTCCGCTGTAGGAAAGCTCGCAAAGTCCCGTTGCAACAGCCGCATAGGCAAAGTCGGGAAATACGTTGGGTGCAACTCTTCCCTCGGCAACGGAAACACCTGTTGGTGCTATCTCCGAAGGATTGGGGAAAACGGGCACTGCCTCATAGCCGTTATCCTCAAGTACGTTGGTAAGGTTATAGCAGGCGATTGCCAAAAACTCATCCTCAAGCCAGTTTTTGCCGAAAAGTGCATAGTCGCTGAAGTTTGTTCCTTCCTCCACGCCACGAAGCGAGCCGCGGCAGATTCTCTTTCCCAGCATAATTACGGTTTTACCCTCGGGGAAAATGGAAAACGGGTTATGCTCTGCCTCTACCCCTTCAAATCTTTCTTTTCCCGCAAAGCCTATTAAATCAATACCTTCCTTTTTAACGGCTTCTTCAATTATTTCTTTAAGTTCCATAAAAAACTCTCCTTTCGCTTTATAAAAACAGTATATTACCGAAAATGGTTCATTTCAAGCTCAAATAACATAACATATTTTAGAAAAACGAAACTTGCATTTTTTCATTTTTCGTGCTACACTTATTTCAAAGCATTCAAAAAAGAGGTGTTTTTATTGGATTTATTTGAAAATTCCGCTGTTTTATCCTTTGATGTTTTCCCCGTAGAATTCAAGAAAAAAGAAACCGTTTTTGTTCCGGGGCGTAAGTTTCACTCCCTTACATTCAGAAAAAGCGGGAAAATAACCATCACCGAATCGGACAAAACTCTTATTTCAGATGCATCTTCCGTCACCTATGTCCCGAAGGGCGTGGGCTATCATACCGAGGTTACGGAATCGGGCAGTATGATTGTTATTCATTTCAATCTGGCAAAAGATGATGTTTCCGATAAAATAAAAGTCTTCACGCCGAAAAATTCTGCCATGCTTCTGAATCTCTTTTCCGCCCTTTTAAAAGGCTACAACGCGGGAAATCCCATAGACTATGCCTCTTTTTCTGTTTTCTATGAAATTTTAGCCACCATAAGTCGTGAGGCATCAATCTCTGTTTCCCCGAGAATGCAAAAGATAAAGGAATATATCGACAAAAACTTTCAGAATCCAACACTTTCTGTCAGCCTTATTGCGGAAAAATTCGGCATAAGCGAGGTTTATTTAAGGCGGGAGTTTAAGGATTCTTTTGATATAACGCCCCTTTCCCACATAAATAAAATACGCCTTGAAAATGCAAAGGCTATGCTTAAAACGGGCTATTACTCCGTGGGCACGGTTTCCGAAAACTGCGGATATCTTTCCTTAAGCTATTTTTCCTACGCCTTCCGAAATGCCGTGGGACTTTCACCGTCGGAATATATGAAAAATCACCTATTATAATTCCCCGGGAAATAAAAAAACGGTCTGGAAATCCAGACCGTTTTTATTACTTGGTTATTTTGTTTTTGCCTGTCTTTTTCGATGTATAAAGGTTATCGTCAGCTCTGTCAAAAAATGTTTCTATCGTTTCATCTGCCTGATATTTTGCAATTCCGGAAGAAAACGTAAGACTCTTATCCGTAAATTCAAAGCGGTATTCATAAAAGTTCTTCATCGCCGACCTTACGATTTCTTCCGCCTTTTCCAAAGACTTTCCGCAAAGTATAAGGGCAAATTCCTCCCCTCCGAAACGGCAGGCATAGTCGTTTTCGTCGCATACTCCCTTAAGAATGCCCGCAAGGGCTTTCAAAACATCGTCGCCCTCGTCATGACCGTATGTATCGTTTATATTCTTGAAATCGTCAATGTCTATCATAACAAGGCTTAAGTCCTTTGTGCCGTTTTCGCTATTTTCAATGGCAGGCACAAGCCTTTCGTAAAACGCTTCGTGGTTGAAAAGTCCCGTCATCTGATCTAAATCAATTTCTTCTTCAAGCCTGTCATTTTCCATCGCCTGCTTTTCTATAAGTGAAAAATTTCTTTCGGAAAAGTTAATAGAAAGAATGCCACACAAGTATGAAACAGCAATAAGTCCGTACACAACAATTATATTGATAAGCATGGTAACATCAATTTTTCTTTCAGCAAAAAGCGTTGCCACAGAAACGGAAACCAAAATCAATGAAGACCACAAACTCTGCTTCAAGATTACTTTATCGTTGTACAATGCAGATAAAATTATAGGAAAAACATAGGAACAGCCGGTTACAATATAATCCCTATGGATAAGGGACACCACAAAGCTTGTGGCGATCATTGCGTAAATAATTGAATAATTTTTAAGATTGTGGTTTACTGATTCGGATTTACACAGCCACCTTGCCGCCATATGTGCCAAAAAGTTTAATATTATGGGAAACACCACATTAAGCCATAAATAGTGGCTTCTCAAAGAAAGGCTGTGAAGCCCCATATGTACGAAAATAAAGTACGCCGCAATTTCTGCTACAGAAACAATAGCCACCGTTCCTGCGTGTACCATTAAAAGCTGTTTTCTGTACTCTTTTATAAGTTCTTCGTTGTTCATTTCATCATTCCTGTTCGTCTTTTATTTTTTCGTTTACCGTTATAACCACAAGCTCCGGTCTGTTAAATATTCTCGGCAAAACCGTATTTTCCCGTGACAGACCTCTGCTCACAATCATTTTCCCGCTTTCAAACTCATAAAGTCCTCCTGCCATCTTCGGAAAGAACCCTTCACCCGGAGAATATAAGCCGTTTAGTATAAAGGGGATTCTTACTTGTCCTCCGTGAGCGTGTCCCGATAAAACCAGGTCAAAATTGTAATTAAAATACTTTTCCGCAAGCTCGGGTCGGTGAGCAAGCAATATATTAAAGCAATCGTCACTTGCCTCTGCTCCGACAAAGGCAAGCTGCTCATAAAACCCGATATGATTTTTATCCGCTTCATCGACCTCGGGATCATCAGTTCCGCTGATTGACACTTTGTTTCCGTTTATTTCGAGACTTTTAACATTGCCCCTTAAAACCTTTACATCTCTGTCTTCAATCCGTGAAAATATCCCCAACGTATCAGTTCCCCACCACTCGTGGTTTCCGCTTACGTAAAAGGTTTCATACTTTCCTTTAAGTCCGTCTATCAAATCATAGCTTCCCCCGGTATTGTATTTATCGTCAAAAATGTCACCGCAAAGAAGCACTGCATCGGGTTTTGCTTTTTCAATTTCTTCCAACAACTCCGATTGCCTTTGTCCGTACTCGCATCCGTGAAGGTCTGATATTAAAACGAAGGTGATATTCCCCGAAATCTTTTCGCTTTCAAGTGTGTAATTTACCACCTTAAGCCTTGAATCAAATGCCGCAATAACAAGCAGAATAACTCCGATAATTATCAAAAAATACTTTAACTTTTTTATTTTCAATATGCATTCTCCTTTTACAGGATATCTACGGAAAACAAATCCATATCCTCCATCATCGGTGCTTCAATTGTCATCTCTTCGTCGGTTATAGGATGGCAAAAGGAAATTTCACTGCAATGAAGGCGTACTCTTTCATTCTTTTGTGCCGCACCGTATAAATCGTCGCCGTAGATGGGATTTCCCATATAGGAAAGATGCACCCTTATCTGATGGGTTCTCCCCGTAAGCGGTGAAAGCTTTACAAGAGAATAGTCACCGTTTGATTGAAGTGTTTCATAGAAGGTTATCGCCTCTTTTCCAAGCGGCGTAACACACCTTAAAATAACACTTTCTTCCCTTCTGCCTATAGGTGCGTTTATCTCTCCCTTTTCCGGGTTCATCCTTCCGTTTACCAGTGCCAGATATTCCTTTTTAATGCTTCCTTTTTTCATTGCTTCACCGAGGATTGCCCCGGAAAGCGGATTTTTTGCAAGAAGCACAACGCCCGATGTATCCTTATCAAGCCTTGTTATCACACGGAAGGTAAAATCTTCGCCTAAAAAATAATGCATCAACGCATTGGCAAGCGTATCCCCGTGATGGTTCTGCGACGGGTGTATCGGCATATTCCTCGGCTTATTTACTGCAATTATGTCCTCATCCTCATAAAGCACCGAAAGCGGTATGTCTGATGGGGCAATATCGCTTCTTTTATCTTTTAATGTTATTAAAAGCCTGTCCCCCGTCTTCACCTTTTCATTAACGAAAACCTTTTTTCCGGAAAGCTTAATGCCGTCTTCGGACTCTTTAAGTTCCTTTATAAGAGTGGAAGATACTCCATTTCTATGAAGTAATTCCTTTACCGTTTTTCCCGATAGTGTATCGTCAATTAAAATTTCAAATTTCTTATCCATATCACAATGCATATTTTTCGGCAAACTCAATCAAAGGAGAGTGGTCGCTCAATCCGTGGGGATGATGACCGCAACCCTCTTTGCCGTAAACCTCAATTATTCCGCCGTTTTCACGGTAATATTTTTCAAAAATCCCTCCGTTTTCCTCATACGGAACGATTATATCGCTGTCACCGTACACCATAATAACCGGAATGTTTGCCTTTAATATAAGATGCATTTTATCTATGGGATTTTCTCTGTAGCTTATAAGCTTATCCAATGTTATTCCGGTGGCTTCTGTCATTTCCTGCATCATTCCGCCTCCCGCCAGGCTATAGTCAGCTTTGCCGAGACCTGCAGGGCAGGATAAAAGATTCATAACCGGAGCATCAAGATAAGGCGCCGATACCATTTCGGGATATTTTGCCGTAAGCTTGCTTGCAATGAGTCCGCCACAGCTCATTCCCACGGGAATGCACTTTTCATAAAGTCCGAATTTTTCTTTGAGATATGCTGCAAACTCCCTTTTTAAGTCAAGGTCTGAATCCAGGCACCATCTGGTTATATTTTTTATATATGCAAGATGCCATCCGCGTTTTACCATTTCTGCTTCAAATTCAGGAAAGGCGTGAAAATATTCGGTTTTAAAAAGCCAGTTTTTATTTTCGTTAGGCTTATCGGGAAAAACAACCGTCGCTTCCCTTCCCTTAAATTCAAAGTCTATTCTCTTAAAGCCAAACCAAAGCGATTCCGTCATACCATAAGCTCCTTCCTTTTTAATCTGATAAGTATTAAAGATATTTTTTAAGATACTCTCCGGTAACGGAGGCCTTGTTTTCCGCCACCTGCTCGGGCGTTCCCTCGGCAACGATTCTGCCGCCGTTGTTTCCGCCCTCGGGACCCAAATCAATTATATGGTCGGAAACCTTTATTACATCAAGATTATGCTCGATTACAATAACCGTATTTCCCGCATCGGTAAGGCGCTGCAATACCTCAATAAGCCTGTGAACATCCGCCGTGTGAAGACCTGTTGTGGGCTCATCAAGAATATATACGGTTTTACCCGTAGGACGCTTTGAAAGCTCCGTCGAAAGCTTTACACGCTGTGCCTCACCGCCCGAAAGCGTGGTGGAGGACTGACCGATTTTGATATAACCTAGTCCCACATCGTAAAGAGTCTGAAGCTTTCTCTTTATTTTAGGAATATTTTCAAAGAAGGAAAGCCCTTCTTCAACGCTCATTTCCAATACTTCGTATATGTTTTTGCCCTTATATCGCACCTCTAATGTTTCCCTGCTGTATCTTTTTCCTCCGCATACCTCGCAGGGCACATAGATGTCTGACAAAAAGTGCATTTCGATTTTCAAGATACCGTCACCCGAGCAGGCTTCGCATCTTCCGCCCTTTACGTTGAAGCTGAAACGGCCTGCACCGTAGCCCCTTGCCTTCGCCTCGTTGGTGGATGCAAAAAGCTCCCTTATATCGCCGAACACGCCCGTGTATGTCGCAGGGTTGGAGCGAGGTGTTCTTCCGATGGGCGACTGGTCAATATTTATAACCTTGTCAAGGTATTCAATGCCCTTTATCTCCTTATGGCGACCGGGCATTTCCTTGGTTGCACCATTAAGTGCACGGGCAAGGCTCTTTTGAAGAATTTCGTTTACCAATGTGGATTTACCGCTGCCCGAAACCCCGGTTACCGAAGTAAGCTTGCCAAGGGGGAACTTTACATTTATGTTTTTAAGGTTGTTTTCCCTTGCTCCAAGTACCTCAAGATATTTTCCGTTGCCCTTTCTTCGCTCGGAAGGTACCTCGATTTTCTTTCGACCGGAAAGATAGTCACCGGTAATGGATTCCTTACATTTTTCAATGTCTGAAACACTTCCCTCGGCAACAACCAAACCGCCGTGAATACCTGCACCGGGGCCAATATCCACGATATGGTCAGCCTCACGCATGGTCTCCTCATCATGCTCAACCACAATTAATGTATTTCCCATATCACGAAGGTTTTTAAGTGCCGCAATAAGCCTTCCGTTATCGCGCTGATGAAGACCAATTGAAGGCTCGTCAAGGATATATAAAACTCCCGTAAGACCGGAGCCGATCTGTGTTGCAAGACGGATTCTCTGTGCCTCACCTCCCGAAAGAGTTGCAGAAGCACGGCTTAATGTAAGATAGTCAAGACCTACCTCAATCAAGAATCCAAGTCTTGCATCAATCTCTCTTAAAATAGGTGCAGAAATTGCCTTATCCTTTTCGCCAAAGGTTATTTCTTTAAGGAAGTCCCTGGATTCGCCGATGGATTTATCCGTAAGCTCGTGGATATTTATACCGCCGACGGTAACCGCGAGGGCCTCCTTTTTAAGACGCTTGCCTCTGCAGCAGCTGCAATCGCTCTGACTCATACGAAGCTCGTAATAGTACTTCATAAATTCGGAATTTGTTTCGGCATAGCGACGCTCCATACAGGGGATAATTCCCTCATAGGGCTTGTCATAAATCTGCTCCGTACGGCTGTCTCTTCCCTTGTAGCGGATTTCGATCTTTTCGTCTCCGCTTCCGTAAAAGAGTATTTCTCTAGCCTCATCGGAAAGCTCCTTTATAGGAACGTGTAAATCAAAGCCGTACTTTCTTTCAAGTCCGTCATAAACGCTTTCAATCATTCCGCCGGCAACGCTTCCGTCCCAGCCGAGAAGATCAATTCCACCGTTATAGACGGATAAATTCCAGTCGGTTATAACCCTGTCAGGGTCCATTTTCATAATAAACCCGAGACCTGCACATTCGGGGCAGGCACCAAAAGGGCTGTTGAAGGAAAAGAGCCTCGGTTCAAGCTCCTCAAGGCTTATTCCGCACTCGTGGCAGGCATAGTTTCTGCTGTAGGTATAGATTTCCCCGTCGGTCGTCAAAACATTTACAAGACCGCCCGACATATTAAGTGCAGTCTCCAAAGACTCTGCAAGACGGGCGTTCATATCGCTCTTAACGGAAAGACGGTCAACCACGATTTCGATATTGTGCTTTTTCTTTTTATCAAGCTTTATTTCCTCATCCAAAAGCCTTACTTCACCGTCAACATAAACTCTTACATAGCCGTTTTTTCTGGCATCTTCAAAAAGCTTCTGATGCTCGCCCTTCTTGCCTCTTATAACAGGGCTTAAAATCATAAGCTTTGTGCCTTCGGGAAATGCTTTTACGCTGTCGGTTATCTGATCCACCGTCTGCATTTTTATTTCCTTGCCGCATTCGGGACAGTGGGGAACGCCTACCCTCGCATACAAAAGACGGAGATAGTCGTAAATTTCCGTAACGGTACCCACGGTGGAGCGGGGGTTTTTGCTGGTGGTTTTCTGATCAATCGATATGGCGGGAGAAAGACCGCCGATAAAGTCCACATCCGGTTTTTGCATCTGCCCCAAAAACTGACGGGCATAGGAAGAAAGCGACTCAACATATCGCCTCTGTCCTTCTGCATATATGGTATCAAAGGCAAGAGAGCTTTTTCCCGAGCCGGAAAGTCCTGTAAAAACAATCAGCTTGTCTCTCGGAATTGTAATGTCAATCCCCTTTAAGTTGTTCTCCCTTGCACCCTTTATAATTATTTCACTCTTCATCTTCGATTTCACTCCGTATTCTCATAAGCTTATCACGGATTTTAGCCGCATCTTCAAATCGAAGCTGGCTTGCAGCCTCCTTCATTTCAGCTTCAAGCTGCTCCAAAATTTCCTTACCCGACCTTGCTTTGCCCTTTTTCTTTTCTTCCTTTTCCAGAACCTTTATAACCTCACGCACTGACTTAGATACGGTCTTTGGAGTTATGCCGTGTTCCTTATTAAAGTCGGACTGAATTTTTCTTCTTCGCTCAGTTTCGTCAATGGCATATTTCATAGCGTCGGTTATTCTGTCGGCATACATTATTACCTTGCCTTCGGCATTTCTTGCTGCACGGCCAATGGTCTGAATAAGGGATGTTCCGCTTCTGAGGAAGCCTTCCTTATCGGCATCAAGTATGGCAATCAGCGAAACCTCGGGAAGGTCAAGACCTTCTCTGAGTAAGTTTATTCCCACAAGTACGTCGAAAACTCCAAGACGCAAATCTCTTATAATTTCCATACGCTCTAACGTTTCAACCTCGCTGTGCATATAGCGGACGCGGATTCCAAGGCTTTGCATATGATCGGTAAGTGCCTCTGCCATTTTCTTGGTAAGGGTTGTAACAAGCACCCTTTCCCCTTTTTCGGTACGGATATTAACCTCGCTCACAAGGTCATCAATCTGCCCTTCTGTGGGACGGACGAAAATTTCAGGATCAAGAAGCCCCGTAGGTCGTATAACCTGCTCTGCAACTTTGGAAGAATTATCATATTCATACTGTGCAGGTGTCGCAGAAACGAACAATACCTGATTCAATCTCTCTTCAAACTCTTTAAATGTCAAAGGACGGTTATCGTAAGCACTGGGAAGGCGGAAGCCATATTCCACCAGATTATCCTTTCGTGAACGGTCCCCCGCATACATCGCCCTGACCTGTGGAATTGTAACGTGTGATTCGTCAATAACAAGCAAAAAGTCCTTCGGAAAATAATCAATTAAAGTATAAGGTGCACTACCCTCACTTCTTCCGCTAATGTGACGGGAATAGTTTTCTATACCTTGACAAAAACCCACTTCTTTAAGCATTTCTATATCGTAGTCAGTCCTCTGCTTAAGTCGCTGTGCCTCTAAAAGTTTACCTTCCGATTCAAAATATTTAAGTCTGTCAGCAAGTTCTCTTTCAATGCCGGATATAGCACGAAGGAGCTTGTCCTTATTTGTTACATAATGCGATGCAGGATAAATTGCCACGTGATTTCTTGTGCCTAAAACTTCTCCGGTAACGGTGTTTATTTCACATATTCTGTCAATTTCGTCATCAAAAAATTCAATTCTTATTGCCTTTTCATTTTCGCTTGAAGGGAAAACCTCAAGCACATCTCCATGGGCACGGAACTTATTTCTCGTAAAGTTTATATCGTTCCTCTCATACTGCATCTCAACAAGCTTTTTTATTATCTCGTCTCTTTCCATAACCATACCGGGGCGAAGGGATATAACCATCCCCTGATAGTCCTCCGGGTCACCGAGGCCGTAAATACAGGAAACGCTGGCAACAACAATTACGTCTCTCCGCTCAAAAAGTGCCATTGTCGCACTGTGTCGAAGCTTGTCAATGTCATCATTTATAGAGGCATCCTTTTCTATATAGGTATCGCTCTGAGGCACATAGGCCTCGGGCTGATAATAGTCGTAATAGGACACGAAAAACTCAACGGCATTGTCCGGAAAAAATTCCTTGAACTCGGAGCAAAGCTGTGCCGCCAGGGTTTTATTGTGAGCCAGCACCAATGTCGGCTTATTCACTTTTTCTATTACCTTGGCAACGGTGTACGTTTTACCCGAGCCCGTTACGCCCAGCAAAATCTGACCTTTTTCGCCGTTTTCAATACCTTCGGCTAATTTTTCTATTGCCTGTCCCTGGTCTCCCGCAGGATTGAATTTTGAACGCAAAATAAACTTATCCGGCATATCCTCACTCCCTTGCCCTTAAATATAACTATATTTATATATTATACCACATTAAGAATAATAAGTAAATAGAACAATCGTTAGTTTTTCGGGTATTTTCTTAAACTCCGTAATGTTCTTTATTTTTCGCTTACAGTGCGTAAAAAATGCAGACATACGGCGGTATGTCTACATTTTTTGTAACTTTTCTGAAATTTATTTCCCGGGAAATTCATAATTATCATTTACGCTTGTTATACTTACAAAACCTCATACATATTCCGCAGACAGCTCCTCTGCCGATGTCCTTGAAGTGGTCTTTCATATAGTGGCTGCAAAGCTCCGCATCAAAAAAGTCTGTAAAATTAATGCCCTTTTCCCAGGTTTTTCCGCTGATGGCTCCGGAGGGACACATTTTTTTGCATATAGTGCAATCTTTGCATCCATCCTCATATGCATGTTCTTCGGCAGGAAGAGGCATATCTGTAAATACTGTTGCAAGACGAACCAAAGGTCCTGTTTCCCGGGAAATAAAAAGTGCACTTTTTCCTATCCATCCAAGGCCTGCATCTACTGCAGCCTTCTTATGAGAGAAAAGACCTTTTGTCCCTTCTATGCTTTGCGATGCAGGAATATTTGCTCCGTTATAGCCGCCCTTTTCAAGCTCTATCACGGCAGATAATGCCATCTGGTCCAGGCGGGTATTCACCGTTCTGTAATGGTGAAAATAAGTTTTGGATGGGCCGCTTTCCGAAATCGTGTCAACTATGGCAGAGGATAATTTTATTCCGAATGTAATGCAATAATTAAGTCCGTGAAAAGGCGTATCCTCCTGATAGGAACACCCCACAAAACAGGCTCCGTCCGAAAGCAATTTTTCTTTTATTTTTTCGTACATATTTTTGCAACTCCTTCTTGCAAAAGCAAAAAAAATGTGTTATAATACTTTTTAAATCGTTATTTTTCAGTCAAACTTTTAAAGGGTGATAAAATGTCAGGCTATTTTTTCAATAATTCAGTTGACTTAAAACTCATTATACTATTTATTGCACAAAATTTCAAGCGTCCTGTTACAATTTCGGATATTTACGATATAATTATCTCCAGAGGTTATGCCGAATACTTTGAAATGGCAGAGTCTTTTTCCGAGCTTGAGGAATCAGGTCTTATAAAACCGGCAAGCCGCAAAGGAACCTTTATGGTAACGGAAAAGGGCATTTCCACCTTAAAGCTTTTACTTAAGGAGTTGCCGTTCACCGTAAGAGAGGCACTTATCGAAGCTATTAAATATGCACGTCGCAAGGAAACAGAGGCACATTCTTTAACAGCCGAATATAAAGAAAACAAAACAGGAGGCTTCGACGTGTTTTGCGAAATCACTGAGGCAGGATTTCATCTTTTCTCCATGTCTGTAACACTTCCCACCCACGATGACGCAATGCGTGCCACAGCAAGTTTCAAAAAAAACGCAGAGCAGATTTATGCCGAAATCATAAAAAAACTTTCATGAACATACATTAATCTATTACAGTTTCACATTGACTCTGTTAATTTTTAGTACTATAATAGTACTATTAAAATAAATTTAAAAACATTTATTGGAGGTATTCAAGTTATGGATAGAGTTTACAATTTTTCAGCCGGTCCTTCCATGCTTCCTGTTTCCGTATTGGAAAAGGCAGCAAGCCAGATGCTCAACTATGAAGGCACCGGACAGAGCGTTATGGAAATGAGCCACCGCTCCAAGGAATATGCACCCATCATTGAAGGTGCAGAAGCACTCCTTCGTGAGGTGATGGAAATTCCCGATAACTACAAAGTAATGTTCCTTCAGGGCGGTGCGTCCAGCCAGTTCACCATGGTTCCCATGAACCTTGGTAATAAAAACAAGAAGGCAGATTATGTTATCACAGGCCAGTGGGCAAAGAAGGCTTATGCAGAAGGTAAGCGTTATCTTGCAGCAAGAGAAGTTGCATCCAGTGCGGATAAAACCTTCTCTTATATTCCCGCTCTTACAAAGGATATGTTCGATCCTGAAGCTGACTTTGTACATATCTGTATGAACAACACAATTTACGGTACACGTTATGTCGATATTCCCGACACAGGTAACGTTCCCCTTGTTGGTGACATTTCTTCCATGATTCTTTCACAGAAGATTGACGTTACAAAGTTTGGTCTCCTTTATGCAGGTGCACAGAAGAACGTTGCTCCCGCAGGTCTTACCATCGTAATCGCAAGAGATGACCTTTTGGGAAATGCTATGGAACAAACTCCTACCATGTTTAACTACGTTACACATACAGAAAACGGTTCCATGTTCAACACTCCCCCCTGCTACAATATCTATATCTGCAAGCTCGTTCTTGAATGGATCCGTGACATGGGTGGCGTTTCAGTTATGCAGCAGGTAAACGAAGAAAAGGCAAAGCTTTTCTACGATTATCTTGATTCTTCTTCCCTCTTCAAGGGAACAGTTGAGGCTAAGGACCGTTCTCTCATGAACATTCCTTTTGTAACAGGCAACGAAGAGCTTGACGCTAAGTTTGTTTCCGAATCCAAGAAGGCAGGCTTCGTAAACCTTAAGGGCCATCGTTCTGTTGGCGGTATGCGCGCAAGCATCTACAATGCTATGCCCAAGGAAGGCGTAGTTGCATTAATCGACTTCATGAAGAAATTTGAAAGCGAAAACAAATAATCGCTTTGTGAAAGGACTTATGCTTTATGTTTAATATTTTAACACTTAATAAAATTGCCGCTTGCGGACTTAAGAACTTCGGAGATAACTATACAGTTTCCGATGCTTGTGAGAATCCCGACGGTATTATCCTTCGTAGCTTCAAAATGCACGATATGCCTCTTCCTGCTTCCTTAAAAGCTGTTGCAAGAGCCGGTGCAGGCGTAAACAACATTCCGATTGATAAGTGTACAGATGCCGGAATCGTTGTATTCAACACTCCCGGTGCTAATGCAAACGCAGTTAAAGAACTCGTTATCGGTGCACTCTTTTTAGCATCCCGTGATGTTGTGGGCGGCATCGAATGGGCAAAGACATTAATCGGCGAAGGTGACAATGTTCCCGCACTCGTTGAAAAGGGCAAGGGCAATTTCGCAGGTAACGAAATCACAGGTAAGACCTTAAGCGTTATCGGTCTTGGTGCAATCGGTGCAATGGTTGCAAACGCTGCACACAGACTCGGTATGCACGTTGTAGGATACGATCCTTTCTTATCCGTTAACTCTGCACTTCACTTAGACCCCAGAGTTGAGGTTGCTCCCACACTCGAGGCTGCAGTATCCGATGCTGACTATGTGACAATCCATATGCCCCTTAATGATTCCACAAAGGGTATCTTCAATTCCGACCTTTTCAAGTGCATGAAGAACGGAGTAAGACTTCTTAACTTTGCACGTGGTGAGCTTGTTGATACAGAATCCTTAAGCTTTGCAATCGGTAGCGGCACAATAAAGACTTATATCACAGACTTCCCCAATGAGGAAGTGCTTCAGATGAAAAACACAGTATGCATCCCCCACCTTGGTGCTTCCAGCGAAGAGTCTGAGGATAACTGTGCTATTATGGCGAGCAAGGAGCTTGTAAACTACTTGGAGAGCGGTAACATAGCAAACTCCGTAAACCTTCCTAATTGTGAGCTTCCCTTGACCGGACTTCCCAGAATCACAATTATTCACAAGAATGTTCCTGCAATGATAAGTACCTTTACAACAATCTTAAGTGATGCAGGCCTTAATATTGAAAATATCATTAACAAGAGCAAGAAGGACATTGCTTATACAATGATCGAATCAAGTGTTGCACCCACAGAAGAGCTTATAAAGAAAATCGAAGCAACAGAGGGAGTTATTAAGGTAAGAGTCCTCTAATAAAAGCATCGAAGGCGGTGGGCTTATCCCACCGCCTTTTTCAATCCCCCAAATTTTGTCGAAAAGAATTTAAACTTTTTTTCAAAAAAGACTTTACAAATGCCAATTTTTGTGCTATACTTAATAAGTCGTCAGTGATACGGCATAAATATCGCGGAGTAGAGCAGCCTGGTAGCTCGTCGGGCTCATAACCCGGAGGTCGCGTGGTTCAAATCCCGCCTCCGCAACCAGAAAAAAAGTTCTTGGTCTTTTGACCAAGGGCTTTTTTCGTTGTGTGTGATATTTCACTTTGATCTCTGTCGGGTTTTGAGACCGACGAGCTTGCTCGTTGGGTTAGCGAAGCAAAAACGATTGAGTATCGTTTTTGCAAGCGGTGTCCATCAAAGCACGATTTTTCGAGCCTAGTGTACCGAGGCGATGAAAAAGAGATGCGACATGGACCGGTGCGAAGCGATAACCCGGAGGTCGCGTGGCTTCGGCATTTTTTATAAAAAATGCCTATGTCCCGCCTCCGCAACCAGAACACGAAAAAGCAATCTCGCAAGGGATTGCTTTTTTTGTGTTTACAGTAGATGAAGGGATTTGAACTTGTCGTAAGCATTTTCTTTTGAAAATGCTTATGTCCCGCCTCCTTTCACAAAAAAAGAACAGTCTTAAGACTGTTCTTTTTTATATGTTATTAAATACAACCGTAAACTCAGTTCCTTCTCCCAGCACGCTCTCAACAGTTATATCCGCCTTATTTATAAGTGCGATATGTTTTACTATAGAAAGTCCAAGTCCGGTTCCGTTAACTGTTTTTGAGTGGCTCTTGTCCACCCTGAAAAATCTTTCAAATATGCGGTTTATATCTTCTTTCGGAATCCCTATTCCCGTATCCTTTACGCTGATTTTGTTGCCTTCCACATTAACTCTTACGCTTCCGTTTTCCTTGTTGTACTTTATTGCATTTTCACAAAGATTATATATAAGCTCAACAATCTGATTGTAATTTGCCTCGATAAAAAAGCTTTTGCCGATGACGTTAAAATCAATATCCCGCTCATCTGCCAGGGACTTAAGCTTATCTTTAACCTCAAGTGCAATTTCTTTCAAATCAATACGTTCTTTGTCCGTGAGTTGCTGGCCTTCATCAAGTCTCGAAAGCTTTGTTATATCATCGGTAAGAGTTATCAGACGCTTCGTTTCCTTTTCAATCTTTTTTGTAAATTCAGGAATATCCTCTTTTTTAGCCATGCCACTATTTATGAGCTGTGCATAACCATGTATGGTTGTAAGAGGAGTTTTAAGTTCATGCGATACATTTGACGAAAACTCCCTCCTTATTTTCTCTGTTTCAGACAGAGTTTTCATCTGCTCTTTAATCTTCTTATTTTGGTCGGTAATACGCTTGACAAAGGGCTTTATCTCCTCATATACACTGTCACAATCCCCATCAAACGGATTTATTTCCTCAATGGGTTTCACGATATTTTCAGTAAGCTTTACTGAAATGATGCTGGAAAGAGCGTATATTAGCAAAGCAATGAGAAGTGTCGGAATAATTACCCCCGCAAAGGCAGTATGTGTTATGTAGCTTTTAGCAGTAACCGCAATTACCGCCCCTGAATCCATACGTTCAAAATATGTATATCTGCTGTTTGACTCAAAAAACGAATATTCGTTTTTTGATGAAGCACCTTCATTACATGCTTTTGTTACAAGACCTATATGGCCTGAAACCGGCTTGATTTCCGGGTTTCCGAAGGTTTCTGATACTCTTCCGTTTTCGTCATAAACCGTTATATTTTTTTCGGAAAAAAAGCTATCTTTATCGATAGCTTCATAATTTTCCTTTATATATTTTGATAAGTCCATTACTTCAGATTCAAGTCTTCTTCCGGCTATTCCGCTACAGGCAAAATAAACCGTCAATGCTGTAAGTGCAAGCGTAAACACCGTTATGAAGCTCATATATCTGTAAATTTTTTTATACATATCTTACCCCAGCTTATATCCTACATTACGGACAGTTTCAATATATTCTCCCGCAACTCCCAGCTTTTTCCTCAATGTTCTCACATGCACATCCAATGTGCGGGATTCGCCTTCAAAATCAGTTCCCCAGACATGGTTCAACAGCTTTTCTCTGCTTACCACAGTTCCTTTGTGGGAAAGCATATAATTCAGCATTTCAAACTCTTTATAGGTAAGAGCGATATTTTCGCCGGATACAGTAACCCTTCTTTCTTCGTAATTAAGCGAAAGCTCCTTATATCCGTCACCGCTTTCGGAAGAATGACTTCTTCTCAAAACGGCGCGGATTCTCGACACCAACTCAAGCACATCAAAGGGTTTTGTTATATAGTCATCTGCTCCGGCATCAAGTCCCTTTACCTTATCCATCCGGTCAGACTTTGCTGTCAGCATAATTACAGGTAACGAATTATCATTTTTTCTTACTGCCTTAAGTATTTCCATTCCGTCAGTTCCCGGCAGCATTATATCAAGCAGAACAAGATCAGGCTTTTTTTCTGCCATAGCGGCAAAAAAACTTTCAGCATCTTCAAAAGCTTCTGTCTCAAAACCTACAGAGTTAAGTGTATAGCCGATAAGCTCCCGAATCCCGGAATCATCCTCGACGCAATAAATCAAGCTCATACTTACGCCCCTTATCAAAGAGAGTATTTAGCTTTATACTGGTCGTAAAGCTCGAAAAATTCGTTTTCTCCGTCTTCCTTAACGTGGCTTAAATACTCATGTGTATCCAATGCACCTTGTGCAATTTCAAGAAGACATACCGCAATATTTGAACAATGGTCTGCCACACGCTCAAAGTTTGTAAGAAGGTCTGATAACACAAATCCGTATTCCATTGTGCAGTTTCCCTCTTTAAGTCTCTTGATGTGATTATTCTTAATTTGACGTTTAAGCTTGTCAATAACCTGCTCCAGCGGTTCAACTTTTTTCGCAATTTCAAGGTTATTATCCATAAGAGCGTGTACAGCCAGGAGAAGAACCTCACGTGTTGCCGCAGAAATTATCTCAATATCGTGCTTTGCATCAGCTGAAAATTCTATGCCTTTTTCATTTATTTCCTCAGCTGCTTCGCATATATTTACCGCATGGTCAGAAATTCTTTCAATATCGCCGACACAGTGAAGAAGGCTTGTAACCTCACGGCTGTCCTTCGAAGATAAATCCTGACCGGATACTTTAACAAGATAGGAGCTTATCTTATCTTCGTAACGGTCAACTTCTCCTTCTTCCTTCCCTACTCTTTCAGCCACAGTCTTATCATATTTTTCAATAAGTTCTGCCGCACTCTCAAAAGAACGCTGAGCAATAAGTGCCATATCGCAAACCAGATGACGGCTTGTGTCTATAGCGAATGACGGAATAGATATAAAGCGTTCATCAAGTGCAGAAAATGCATCATTCTTTTCTTCTTCCTTCTGATTTTTCTTTCCACCTATAACCTTAACAGAAATTTTCTCGATAAATCCGCAGAAAGGTATAAGTACTACGGTTGTGAGTATGTTGAATGCGGTATGAACAAATGCAATCCAGAAAGGATCAATTATCGCTTCCATAAATGCAAAGTTCACAAATGCATGAAGGATGTAAAATACAGGTGTAACAATTACAACTCCCAGCATTTTTATAAGGAGACATGCAAAAGCAACTCTCTTTGAATCTCTGTTTCCGCTGATGGAAGATAATATAGGAGTTATCGTAGTACCGATATTCTGTCCCATAATAATCGGAATCGCTGTAGCGAAATTGATTGCTCCTGTCATGGAAAGAGCCTGAAGAATACCAACAGAGGCCGAAGACGACTGGAGTACTGCAGTAAGAATTGTTCCCACCAATATACCCATTATGGGGTTTTCAAACATAACAAGCATTTCTTTAAACCACGCCGCATCCTTAAGTCCCGATACTGCATCACTCATAGATTCCATACCAAACATCAGTACAGCAAAGCCAAGCAAAATAAGAGCTATGTTTTTTTTCTTGTCGGACTTGCTGAACATCGTTATCGCAACGCCTATTACCGCAAGTATGGGAGTAAATGATGACGGTTTAAAAAGGTCAAGCCACCAAATTCCTCCGCCGTCAATCGCAGATGTACTGAGTAACCATGCGGTAACCGTTGTTCCCACATTCGCACCCATTATGATGCTTATCGTCTGTCCAAGCTTCATTATTCCCGAGTTTACAAAACCCACCAACATAACTGTTGTAGCAGAAGATGACTGGATAATTGCGGTTACTCCGAAACCAAGCAAAAAACCTTTGAAACGATTTGATGTAAGTTTCGCAAGAATTGACTCAAGCTTTCCCCCTGCCAGCTTTTTAAGTCCGTCACCCATAACATCCATTCCGTAAAGGAATAGTGCCAGACCGCCAACTAATGTGAGTATTTCAAAAATCCCCATAATTACTTCTCCTTTTCTGTAAAGTATAATATTCCTATTATGATGATACCTCAGAAATGTAAAATTCACAATCTCTGAAATGTAAAATTTATGTTAAATTCCAAGTTCTTTCATAAGGCCAAGAACTTCTTCTTTTTTCGACGCTCTTAAAGACATATTGGCCTTTATTTCAATTTTTACCCTTTCACGCTTCTCTTTATTGAAAATTTTCATCCAACGCTTAATCATACAATACGGTATGAGCACGGGATATTTTTTTATTTCCGGGTAAAAAAACATCAATGTGTGCTTTTTAATAAAAATCCTGCTTAATATATACTTTAATTTTCCAAATTTTCCGTGTTGTCTTACAGCTATATGCTGTTCCACATTCCCGTAGACTCCGCCTTCAACAGCAAATGCTCCGGCTCTTTTTGTAAGTTCATCAACATCCTTGCCGTAAAACCACATAGATACTATATTATCAGAAATTTTTCTAAATTGTACCAGTCCTCCGTCTTCCAATAATCTGCAAAGCTTATTTTCATCATACATTACATTATTATTTATAAGCCATAAATCTATATAATACCTTACTCCGCATCCGCCATGAGCGAAATGCTTTGCCATATGGGATAAATGATAAAACACGAAAAGCTCATCAGACATTTCATAACAATACTTTTTTCCGTCAGAAAGCTTCGCTGTATTCCATACGCTGCTTAGAATTTCATCTGTTTTTTCATCTTCAGACAACCTGTAATGCATTTCTATATGCATTCCCGACTGAGTTCTGACTCCGATATCGTGTTTTCCCTTCTCTCCAATTGTATAACCCAGCTTTTCTGAAAACAACTTTGAAACCTCAGGGAGATCTTCTTCGTGCACAAGAATATCTATGTCGCTACTTGTACGCATCCAACTTTCAGGATAATATTCCTTTATAACGCTTCCTTTAAGAGGCATATATCTTATACCTGCTTCTTCCAGGAGTTCTGCAACCTTATTGAATTCACAATCCGTCAACTCTCGTCTGTAAACAGCAGTAACCAGTTGCTTATGAAACTTGCTCCGTACCAAATCAGAAAGTTCGACTCCTGACTTATCAAGCCCTAAAGCAATTATTGGCATTATATCATGCAATTTAGCTTTCGCATACAGAAATTTACTTTCCTCTTCGCTGAGGTGCTTATATTCTTCAGATAGTGCTTCTCCAAGAAAAACAAAACGAAGCAAAGCTAACATAGTTTCAGTTATTTTATCCATAAAGCTCTCCTCCGTTTCTTTTCATTAATATTTTCTCCACACCATTTTATTTACAACGCCTGTATAGGACTGAATGATTTTTACAACCTTTGTTGACACGTTTTCCTCAATATATGTGGGAACGGGAATTCCGTCATCAGAATTTTTCGTCATGGAAATTGCAGTATCAACAGCTTGAAGAAGGCTTACTTCGTCAATTCCTGCAAGAATAAAGCATGCTTTATCAAGAGCCTCAGGACGCTCTGTGCTTGTTCTTATGCACACAGCGGGAAAGCTCTTTCCAAGGGATGTATAGAAGCTGGACTCCTCAGGAAGTGTTCCGGAGTCTGACACCACGCAAAATGCATTCATCTGAAGGTTGTTATAATCGTGGAAGCCCAAAGGCTCATGCATTATAACACGGCTGTCAAGCTTAAAGCCTGTCGCCTCTAATCTTTTCTTGCTTCTGGGATGGCAGGAATAAAGGATGGGCATATCATACTTTTCCGCCATTTTGTTTATCGCTGTAAAGAGGCTTAAGAAATTCTTTTCTGTATCAATGTTTTCCTCTCTGTGAGCAGAAAGTAACATATATTTTTTCTTTTCAAGGCCTAATCTTTCAAGAACATCGCTCTTTTCGATGTCGGAAAGATTGTTTCTTAATACCTCAGCCATAGGAGACCCTGTAACGTATGTTCTTTCTTTAGGAAGACCGCACTCATGTAAGTATCTTCTTGCATGCTCCGAATAAGCCAGGTTTACATCGGATATTATATCCACAATTCGTCTGTTTGTTTCCTCGGGCAAGCACTCGTCCTTACAGCGGTTTCCTGCTTCCATATGGAAAATCGGAATATGCAGTCTCTTTGCAGCGATTGCAGAAAGGCAGGAATTTGTATCGCCTAAAATGAGAAGTGCATCGGGCTTTATTTCGTTCATCAGCTTGTAGGAGCAGTTGATGATATTTCCCACGGTTGCACCTAAATCGTCGCCAACCGCATCCATATAAACTTCGGGCTCATCAAGCTTCAGATCCCGAAAGAACACACCGTTTAAGTTGTAGTCATAGTTTTGTCCGGTATGTGCAAGCACAACATCAAAATACTTACGGCACTTATCTATTACCGCAGCAAGGCGGATAATTTCGGGGCGTGTTCCTACAATTATTAAAAGCTTTAGTTTTCCGTTGTCTTTGAATTTTACATCAGAATAGTCAAGTTTAATATCCATCATTTTACCACCTCAAAAAATGTATCGGGCTTTTCGGGATTAAATTTTTCATTTGCCCACATGACCGTCACAAGGTCTTCCGTATCGCTTAAGTTTATAATATTGTGGGTATAGCCGGGGAGCATATGCACAGCTTCAATTTTTTCGCCTGAAACATAAAACTCCATCACTTCATCTGTGCCTATTTTTCTCATTTGAATAAGACCCTTGCCTGACACAACAATGAAAAATTCCCATTTGGTATTGTGCCAGTGCTGTCCCTTTGTAATTCCGGGCTTTGATATATTTACAGACACCTGCCCTACCTTATCACTTCGAAGAATTTCAGTAAAGCTGCCTCTTGAATCCACATTCATTTTCAATGGGAAAGCTACCTTTTCTTTCGGCAGATACGAAAGATATGTTGAGTAAAGCTTTTTCGCAAAGGAACCGTCGGGAATTTCCGGCACAACCAGAGTTTCACTCTGGCGACGGAAGGTATATAAAAGTTCCGTTATTTCGCCAAGGGTAATTCTATGCTCGGCTGAAACCTTGCAATACTCCCCTTCTCTGTTTTCCTTGCCCGAAAGAGCCTTTATAAGTTCATCCACAATGTCGTCTATGTAGACGAGAGTCATCATATGCGACGGGTCATTTACCGTAATTGGTAAATCGTTTGCTATATTATTGCAAAATGTTGCAACTGCACTGTTATAATTAGGCCTGCACCACTTTCCGAAAACGTTGGGAAAACGGTAAACAAGGGTTTTTACTCCGTTTTCTTTTCCGTAAGCAAAAATAAGGTCCTCCCCCGCTTTTTTGCTGATTCCGTAAGGATTGGTAAGTGCCGCCTGGATGGAAGATGATACCATAACAGGTGCTTTATTTTCATATTTTTTCAAGGTTTCAAGAAGTTTTTCTGCGAAGCCGAAATTTCCCTTCATAAAGTCTTCTTCTTTTTCAGGGCGGTTAACTCCTGCAAGATTAAATACAAAATCCGCATTTTGGCACGCTTCCTCGAGCACCGCTTCATCCGTATCTATATCATAGCAGTAAATTTCTGAAACGATTAAATCTCCGTGAGTTTTATCCCTTCCGTCACGGATATTTTTAAGGGCTTCAACCAGGTTTTTGCCCACAAAACCGCCTGAACCTGTTACAAGTATTTTCATTTTCCCATCTTCTTTCCTATCAGTATTTAATTCCTCTCTTATCAAGCTCTTCTCTTATGTAAGATAAAGTAAGAAGCTTTGCTTTAACTTCCTCCACACCCCAGAGAGCTGTATTGTTGGAATTAAATTCGGTAAGGTGATTGCGCTCAGCATCGCCGTCCTTAAAGTATTTATCATAGTTAAGTCCGCGGTTATCCGAGGGCACTCTGTAAAATTCGCCCATATCGATGGCGTTTGCACATTCTTCGTTGGTAAGAAGAGTTTCGTAAAGCTTTTCGCCGTGGCGGATTCCGATGATTTTAATTTCAGCATCGGGATTGAAAAGCTCACATACTGCCTTTGCAAGGGTTTCGATTGTGCAGGCAGGTGCTTTCTGAACCAGGATATCTCCCGATACGCCGTTTTCAAAGGCGAATAATACGAGGTCAACTGCTTCGTCAAGACTCATAACAAATCTTGTCATGGAGGGTTCTGTTATAGTAATTGCCTGTCCGGCCGAAATTTGGTCAATCCAGAGCGGCACAACACTACCTCTTGAGCAAAGCACATTTCCGTAACGTGTGCAGCAGATTTTTGTCTTATCTGCACTTACTGTACGGCTTTTTGCAACAACAACCTTTTCCATCATTGCCTTACTTGTACCCATAGCGTTTACCGGGTATGCTGCCTTGTCGGTTGAAAGGCAGACGATGTTTTTAACGCCGGCTTCAATGGCTGCAGTTAATACATTATCCGTTCCGAGCACGTTTGTTTTTACTGCTTCAACCGGGAAAAACTCACAGGAAGGAACCTGCTTAAGTGCTGCTGCGTGGAAAATGTAATCAACGCCGTGCATTGCATTTTTAACCGATGCAAGATCTCTTACATCTCCTATATAAAACTTTATTTTTTCCGCTACCTCAGGCATTTTAGCCTGAAATTCATGACGCATATCGTCCTGCTTTTTCTCATCTCTGGAAAAAATTCTTATCTCGCCTATATCGGTATTTAAAAATCTGTTCAATACCGCATTACCAAAGGAACCTGTTCCTCCTGTAATAAGCAATGTTTTATCCTTAAAAAGTGACATGGTTACATCTCCTTTTCACATAATACACTTTCTATTTTCGCTTTTATCAGCATAAATGCTGCCTCATTCATTCCGCCGTTAACAATAATGTCGGCAAGTTTTTTAGTTGGCTCAACATATTTTTCATGCATTGGCTTTACCGTGGTTATATACTGCTCCATCACACTTTCAAAAGTTCTGCCACGCTCCTCGGTATCCCTCTTTGCACGCCTTAAAACTCGCTCGTCCGCATCCGAGTCAACATATATCTTAAGGTCAAAAAGATTTCTTAATTTTTCATTGTAAAACGTAAGTATTCCGTCAACAACCACTATTTTTGAGGGCACTACTTTTTTAGTTTCTTTTGCTCTTGTATGCTTTGCAAAATCGTATATAGGGCAAATTACCATTTTCCCTTCTTTAAGATCGGCAATATGCTCTGCCACAAGATTTAAGTCCATAGCCTCAGGTGCATCGTAATTGATTTTGCACCGCTCCTCATAGCTTATGTCGTCGTGGGGATAATAATAGTCGTCGCAGTTTATAAGGGTGCAGTCATTTTTGAAACAATCAAGAATTTTTTCCGCAAAGGTACTCTTCCCCGAGCCGCTTCCCCCTGCTATTCCTATAATAAAAGAGTTTTTCATTTTTGTTCTCCATCAATCTTTGAACTGACTTTTCCAAGTCCTGATATTTTCTTCATTTATTTTTATATCAGTAGCAAATTCAGAATTTATTTTTTCTTCCAGTTTATCAGAGGCACGATCCAGTACATGCAGATTATAACTTTCTGCCATATCTCTTGCTCTGTTGTCCACGGAAAGAATAACCGTTCTCCTTTTATGCTGCATTGCATAAATTCCCGCATGGAGTCTTGTCCCTACAAAATCCACATCTTTTTCTGAAAGAAACTCAGAATACGCCTTAACCCCGGGCGATATAACTGTTATATTTTCAGTTTGACAAAATGTACCGAAATATTCCATATCCTTTGTTCCCTGAGGCCAGAAATATACCTTCTTATAGTTTTTAAGAAGCACCTCTATAAGCCTTTCGTCATGTTCCTTTTTAGCTGAGTAATCAGTAAGGGTTAAAATTACTTCTTCCGCTTTTTTATTAGGAATTTTCGCACAATGCTCTTTTGTTAATCCCCAAATTGTGGGACAGCCTGTGTTTATAGCACTTCCTTCTCCTAAAATGCTATCAACAATAAGTTTCGTTCTTTCATCTCTTACGCTATGCTTATATTCTTTTGATAAAATCTTGGAAAAAAGCAATTTAGAATAAAGAGAAACCTTATTACTTCCCTTTGGAAAAGCCGATGCCCCTACTCCTACAAGCACTGAATTTTTATAGCATCCGGAATTAAAAAAGTTTATATTAAAAAACGGCCACGGAATATACATACGATTATTAAGTAAATTTGTTCCGCATATAAATTTATAATCAGAATCATTAACAAAGTTGTATCTGGGGTTTCTTTTTACCTGCTGGCAAAATGTAAAGCATGGCGTATGTGTGGGAAATTTTGAAATATAGTTCCCGTCCAGAATATCCTTTGCATTTTTCTCAAACGATTCCATTATTATTCCGTCCCCGTGGTTAAGTGAGCCGACGGAAGTGTCAAAAAGCACTATTCTTTTCATTTGTTTCCTCCACATTTGCCTTTTTTGCAGGTTTAATCAATGCCAATATAGTCTTTATCAATTCTTTAGTTTCTTTATTGATAATAATCGCCGCCACGGCAAGAAGTGATATTGATAATAAAATATCAGAGTAAAGCGATGTCTTGAAAAGTGCAATAACTGCACATACAATACTTACCAATATAAGCATAATCGCTTTAGCTTCACTTTGGCCTGTATTGTAAAGTCTTAATCCGATTATGGTCCTGTACGCTCTACTAACTCCAATACTTGCAAGAGAAGATATTCCAACACCAACAAGTCCGAGTTTCGGTATAAGTAAATAGCAAAGAGCTACCGATGTTATAACCTGAAGAATTGGCCCTATAATAAGATGACCTGTTTTTTTCTTTATGTTTATTCCGACGGAGTATATCGTAGAAAGAATATTAAAGCATGCAGCGAGCAACATTGCCGGTGCTATAACATATACCGAAAAATAGCTTTCATCAAGTATGAGAACAAGCCATCTTCTAAGCAGTATACATAACGCTGTTCCAATAGCAAGAATCATCGTACCTGCCAAGCCAAAAGTATGAAGTATCGGCTTGAATTTTTTTTCATTTTCACAATGCTTATATACAATGGGATTCCAGATATTTATAAGCGTATTTACAATAAGCATTATAACCGTCTGGAAAATGGATGCAGCCGTAAAAATACTTAAGACGTCCCATCCGGCAAGCTCTCTTATGATAAGTTTTTCCATTAACGGCACAATGAGTATTATTACATTATTTACCATATACGGAGCACCGTAGGAAAATAAATCTTTCCCTGTAATTGGCTCCGTTTCGCTGTTTTTCTTATGCGTTATCTTTTTGCAAGTAGCAACATTTATGGTGATAGCCACAATTGCAGTGATAGCATGAGACCACAGTACCCAGTCAAATGATATTTCTTCAACATGGTAAAATAATATAACAAGAATCAGCATAAAACCTGTTTTGCCGACAAAATTACTGATAACATAATTTGTTGCATGCTCTTCCATTCTTGCGGTAAGTTGGCTGAAGCGAAAAAGAAACGAAAAAAGCAAATATACTATAAGTCCTATAAGTGCAATTGCTGACAGTTTTTCATCAAACACAAGTTTTATAATATGCTGTCCCGGGGCGATAATAAGCAGAGTCGTAACCGCAAATAATATTGCCGGAATTTTCAGGCATTCTGCCATATATCTTTTTTGTGTATATGGATGCTTGTAATAAAATCTCATATAAGCTGAATCATATCCAAACGACACAAGCATAGTAACGATTGTATGGAATGTTGCAAGAAGTCCGTTCATTGCATAAACCTTCTGCGGTAAAAATCTTGTAAGAATCATTGTAGATACAAGACCCATTACTCCCATTGTTACAGTCCCCACAAAATAAATTATTGAATTTTTTGCTGTCTTATTCAAAAAGTCCACCTTCCAAAAATCATAATATAGGATAGCCGTTTATTATAAGATTGTTTCTTATATCTCTTTCTTTTAATATTTTATCATTTTCATATATTTCCACAAGACGTTTAAGATGTCCGTAGCAAGGGATAAAGCGATATTTAATTGCCCGCTTTGCCATTCCCATAAATCTTCTCAAAACACGTTTTTTATTCAGAATAATATTCTTAAACGGAATCTTAAAGCTTTTTGAAAGGCCTTTTACTATTTCGATAAAAACTCCTTCCATCTCTTCTGCCGTGTAAGAATATTCACATTCTTCCGAAAGCTTTAAGGAGAGGCAAAACTCAAAGTACCTTTTCCATTCTTCATTAATCGGCAAATCCTTTATTATTTCAAACCTTTTTATAAAGCCTGATGCTAAAATTCCACGGTCAACCAATATAACCGTCATAAGGTCAAGTGAATTTTTGGCAAGAAGATATTTATATTCTTCTGTTTTTCCGTTTTCTCTCATTTCTTTTCCGTAATAAAGAACGTAGAAAATCCTATGAGTTAAAATATCTTTTATATCAAAGAGGTTTATGTTTTCAATTGTTATTTCAGGAAGAAACCTAATGCAATCTTCACCTACCACAGTTTTACCCATGCACCTTGCATCATATGTAATAAGCTTTCTTTCCATATGGCAAAGTGCTTCTTTTTTCACAAATGTGTTATCAATGTGGAAAAGTGCAGAGCTTTGGTCTCCAAAAATAGTTTTTTCCGCTTCCTTACATATTTTCTCATATTCTGAAAAGCCGGTAAACCCTTCGGGATATACGGTAAAATACTCTATATCGCTGAGCATTTTTACCACTTCGCCCTCTTCTGTCCATGTCGCCTCTCCTCTTGACAGGCTTCCGAGCAAAATGACAGAAAGCATTCCTTCAAAATGTTCTTTATTATATTTTTCTATTGCCTCAAAATAACTGTCTATCTTCTCTTCAAGTGCCACATTCTCCTTACGGAAATATTTCATACTATTCTCCGCCTTTCATAACCTCTGTTATCAGCTTATTGGCAGCTTTATAGTCATACAAGTCATTGAGTTTTCTTCTTTTTCCACTTAAGATGATACATGCCATCTGATCCTTTGCCTCACGTTCGGGCCAGAATCCGTGCATTCCGGACCCGTCACCGCTACCCTTTTTTATGCTTTTACCAAACCAGTTATCTGCAAAAACATTACCCTCACGAAGAATATATATATAATCTCCAAACAGGCGATTTGTAACGCCGTAAAACTCACGCTCTTCCTCTGTAAGCAAATGTCCTTCCTCTTTTGTTTTAAGGTAGTCTTCTATATTCGAAGAAAGATTCTCATCCTTTGCCCAGATGCACATAACCGCTGTATCGCAATAAGCAATATATGTTTTTTCATTCTGCCTTCCAAAATGCTTTTCAAGCTCCAAATCAATTTTCTTTTTCACGGTGCTCATTCCGTGGTCAGAAACAATTAGTATTTCCTCATCGGGATTTTTTTCTTTATAAATATCTATTACCGAAAAAAGTTTTTCCATATACGGACGAAGTCTTTCTGAATAAAGCTCTCCTCTTCTGCACTTATGTCCTAACATATCCGCAAATCCGAAAACAGCAAAAATGTTTTTATCGGTATAGACAGCTTTTTCAAGCATCAAAACAGTTTCTTCAAAACTTTTGTGCCCTTCATCCTGAGACACAACCGTGTACCCGTCAAATATCGGCTCACTTCTGTAGGTCTCTTCTTTCCAGAAAAGATATTTTCCCTTCTGCGAAAAATGCTTTCTTAACTTAAAAGGTATGTTTGCAAAGGTGTTTCTCCTGTATATTTTTCTGTCCAATACCTTTTTCGCCAAAACCCCAAAAATGCCAATGTTTTCGAAAGGAGATAAAAGTGCCGATAAAAACCTTACACTTTTTCTTTTTTCATCCTCCTTCACCCAGTCAACCATAACTCCGCGTTCATCGGGATATTTATTGCAGTAAAGCTGCCAATGAAGACTTGAGCTGTATGCAATATTAGGCACAAGCTCCGCTATCTGCATTGACGAAAGCTCTTCTTTATAATTTTCTTTCATTTCATTAAAGGGAAGCGCATCAATAAAAATACTTAAAGGCATATTTTTTCTCCTTTATAATCACAGTGCTTTTCTCAAGGTATATATAAGCATCAACATAAACAATCCCAACGATCCTAAAATCACCGTCGCTTTCCTGTTGCTTGTTTTTTCCACATCAAAATAAAAGGCACAATTTATAATTTCCAGCGGAATCAGGAAAAGATAATGCCTGAATACACCAAGAGACAAGCTTATAACAGCGGAATACATTATCATACTGAGTATCCAGAATAATGTATTGTGCTTTTTACCGAATATATAAAGAAAGTTCGCAATCGCAACAGGATATATGCTTATGTTCGCGTGTGCAAGAACATTATGCCACCAGCTCAAAGAGCTTTCAGTAAATAGATTCATTTTTATCGGCTGGAGATTTGCAAAGAATATTGCAAAAGGCAGTTTGTAAATATCTGTTATTCCATGCACTGTGAGTGCTGCAACACCGCCGTCACTTGTAGCTTCTCCGCCGTAATCTTCGAGCTTCATCTCAAAGGAAGACATAATCGCTCTGCCGAAAACCGCCATAACGCCAACAGCCAGAAGTATGCTTAAGATTGCTGCCGAATATCGTTTTTCTCTTATAAACTTCATCAAAAAGAAGCCAAAGAAAAACACAACCAAAAGCTCTGTTACAGCTCCTCTGGAATAGTATACTCCGGTCATCAGTGCCGCACAAATGATTGTTCTGGTAATCCCGACTTTCTCACCTTTCTGAAGTGACACAAACACATCAAAAGCATAAAATACGCCAAACATTATAAATATGTCCTTTAAGGGAAAGCAACAGGTGATTACAGTTACCGGCAAAAAAGCCATCATTTTCGCTGCCAGAAGTGCCGTTTTATTATTACCTGATATATTATAAGTAAGATTAAATATAACCCCGATTGTAAGTGTGGATAAAATAATATTTATTACTCTTCCCGCATAAACCCAACGAAACATATACGCCACTATACTTACTACCCAAGGCCAAAAAGGAGCGATATATCCATCAGAAATATCCGCAAGTTTCTGAATATCAATAACAGATGAGGCATAGTCCATATAATATGCTGCCGTCTCCTCATACTTTATGTCGTCTTTCAGGAAGTACGGCTCCGTAAAGCTTGTAGCGATAAAAAGCATAAATATAAGCAGCAGCAATCTTATTAAAAAGCCATACAGCATAATCTTCCTGCAACCATCAATGTCTTTCGCCAAAGTAACAGGATTTAATGTTTTTTCAGTCATTTTTTACATTCCCTTATACAATCAAGATAGTACTTCTCCAATTTCTCAGCTTCAGCGTTTATATCATAACCCGCTTTCACAACATCGTCATGAGCAACTTCCGAATGTCCTTTTTTTGCCAGTTCCAACGATTTTTCCGCCCACGCTCTATCTGTTTCATCAAGCGATATGAATTCCACGCAAGCACTAACCTTAACAAGTGGTGTCACAGTATCTGCCGAAAGGGCGTAAAGACCGTTACACTGCGTTTCTATTAAAGTAAAAGGCAAGCCCTCATGAGTGCTGGGAAACACGAAAACATCGAAAGCATTAAGCAGTTCGTGAACATCATCCCTGATTCCCAAAAGCCTCACAGCATCGGAAATCCCGAGTTCTTTCGCTCTTTTTATTATAGCTTTTTCTTTTTCTCCGCGTCCCACCATGTAGAGTAAGGCATCAGGTCTTATCTTTTTTATTTCCGCAAAAATCTCCACTAAGCGAAGCTGATTCTTCTGGTCGCACAGTCTTCCAACATGGCCAACAGCCAGTGTTTCATCCGAAATCCCCAAATCATTTCTGACCCTTTTCCTTATTTCGGGCGAAAATTTGAACTTGTTTCCATCTATGGCATTATTATGAATCTTAACTTTGCCTTTTTCATAAGACTTTGTACCCCAAAGCCACTTTGCCGCATCAACGCCGCATCCCGCAAGATGAGTAGAAAGACTTTTACATATCACAGTGCACACTTTTCTCAAAAGCTTTCTACCTTTACCTTCCGGCTCAAATGCGATATGAGCGTGGCTCATTCTGCACTTAATACCGCACATTTTAGCACAGAAAAGTGCAACCATTCCCCGATATCCAAGATGTACGTGTACCGCATCGTATTTGTTCTCTGTCATAATTTTCTTAAGGGCTTTATAATACTTTATAACGCCTGCGCTCTGCCTTTTAACTTTATATATATTACAACCCAGGTCTTTTATGGGCTGTTCCAGCACCCCCACCTTATTATTGTCAACACATACAAAATCAAAGTTTATGTCCTTTATTCTGCTGCAATAATTAAGAAGATATCTGTCTATACCTCCGCCGTCAAGGTCAACGCAGATTTCAAGTATTTTCATTTTGTCGCCCCCTTAGAAAATTCATTTACATTTTTTGTATAATTCAATATATTTCATATACTGTGCGTTTTTCTCGTATTTTTCCGCATTACTTCTTGTATTTTTATACTCTTTTGAAAGCACTTCTTTTATACATTTAATAATACATTCTGCCGTAAGCTCTTCCGCCACTATTCCGCCGTCGGGTGTCACAACTTCGGGAACTGCCGTACAGTTCGATGTCACAACAGGTGTTCCGCAAGCCATAGCTTCAACCGTTGTAAGTCCCATAGTTTCAGCCCTTCCGAGATTCAAAAATACGTCAGATGCAGTATAAATTTCTGCCAGTTCCTCAATGCTGTTTGTCCTCGGAATCTTCAATATACTATCCGGCAATTTTTTCCCAAATTCGGGAGTAATGCCAACCAGCACCACTTTGTATGAATCATCAAGTTGTTGTGATAACTCCGAAAACAGTTTAAGCCCCTTCCCCTCTGACCATGCTGTTGCCACGCCAAGGATTATCTTTTTATCTTTAAGATTATATTTTTCCCTGAAATCCCCTGCCGTAGGCTTAAATGTTTCAAGGTTCACTCCGTTAGGAATGGCAATAACTTCATATTTTCTGAGGAAAGATGCCCTTACCTGGCTTGCCAGCCATTCAGACGGGGTAACGATAGTCAGGTTTTCAAGAGAAGTAAAAAGTTCTTTTTTCTTTTTATAGTTTTTCTTTGAATTGTCAAAAATCAAACTTCCGGGGTACGCCTTTTTCTTAGGGCAGCTAAAGCACCCGGTCTTCCATCTTTCACAGCCTTTAGTTACATAATGAGAGCAATGCCCCGTAAACGCCCAACAATCATGCAGTGTCCAGATTACAGGCTTTTTACTTTCTTTAAGATACTTAAATAAGATTTCAACATTTACATAATAACCGTGAAGATTGTGAAGATGAATTATATCGGGATCGTATTCCTTAATCTTTGAAATAAATTCCTTTGTTGCCTTTTTTGAGTTAAAACCTGCATTGTCAAAAATTCTTGTCAGGAATGCATCTGTCTTAACCGACGTGTTGTTTCCGATACGGTAAGATATTTCTTTGTACTTATCAGGAACATTCTCTCTTCCGTAAGCAACCATGCAGCTATGCCCTTCACTCCGGAGAACATCCGCAATATCAGTGCATATTCTGCCTGTACTTCTTATTCCGCAAACAGAATTTATTTCAAGAACTTTCATCTTGTCACAACTTCCTTTTCTTCTATGTGTTCACATATAATTTCCGCTCCACGCTTAGCGGTATAATTTTCTTTAAGACAGGAAAGCCCCTTTGCTCCCATTTCAGCAAGGTTTGCTCCAATGGCCTTATCAACAGCATCTGTAAAAGCCTCAACGCTGTTACTTTCGCAAGACCATCCGAAACCGCCCTCTTCAATAACCTTTCCCACATCAGTATTTGGGTCGGTGCAGGATAAAACAGGCATGCTGCTTTGCATATAGCTAAGTAGTCTTGACGGAAAATTCGGAATTGTAAAGCGGTGATCAAGGAAAATAAGACCTATATCAAAGGCTTTTACAAATACCTCATATTCCTCCTTTGGAAGTCCATTAAGAAGAAGCACATTGGAAGGCTTTTCAGCTTCCACATAAGCTTTAAGCTTAGGATATTCCGTCCCCTTCCCGCAGATAACGAAGAACCTGTCTTCCTTTCCGGCATTTGCCTTAAGGCATTTTATAATAAACGGAATTCCCTGAGGACGGCCGAGATTTCCGCCGTAAATAAAGGTTACCGCATTTTCAGGAATATTATATTTTGCCTTAATTTCCTCTATCTTCTCTTTATCTCTTATAACTTCCTGAACCTGGATACTATTGGGATTAATATGTATTTTTGATTCATCAAGTCCGGGATTATGCTTTATTAAATACTCTCTGTTTGCCTCACTCATGCATCCGATAAAATCGGATACAGCGTAAAGTTTTTCTTCTTTTTTACGGAACATTTTATATATTACCGACTTAGGTCCGGTCTTCGTCATCATTCCGATGTCAACGGCATTCTGCGGAAAAATGTCCTTCAAAAGAAGATAGCTTTTCGCATTATCTCTTTTCTTAATGAATTCCACAGTCTTAACCTGCGTTACAGGAGGAGTGGGATATAAAACAAGATCAAATTTCACATCCGAAAAATACTTCTTAATTGCCGCTATATACTGATAGGGCAACATAAGATTTGAAATTCCCTTTTCGATGATGTTTGTATTTTTATTATTTCCCACCTTTACACGAAGAACCTTGCAACCCGCCTCTTCAGAAAGGGTGGTTGGCTTTTTTGTACTACGCTGATTAGAACCAACAGCATACACCTTGTGTCCCATCGCTGTAAGTTCGTGTATAAGATCCAAGGATATTGAATGACTTTCCATGTTCGGAAGTCCGCTTATAGATACAAAAAGTATGTTCATTTTTCTTCTCCGTTTTAATATATAAGTTCAGTTACAAGATCGTGGCGTATAAGGTCTTCACCCGATTCGCTTATTGCTCTCACCCTATTTATCGCCTGTTCGTGCTTTTCACGAAGTTCAGAAAGCGTGTCCGCCTGCACTGTAAAGCTTCCTATTCTGTCCCCGGAACAGGTGATGTCCTTGAAAATACGACCTTTTGCCGAAAAGATATAATACTCAGTAATTATGCCTTCAGCCTTAAGCTCCTCGAAGCCTTCCGCATGGCTGAATGTTCCGCTCTTACAATATAAAAATGTATTTGTTATATACTTGCTTTCGGACTTCAATTCTCCTACGTGGGGCTTTTTGCCCTCGGTAAGGTCTACAACAGCCTTTATTACATCAAAGCCACTTGCCTTTTTTATAAGTCTGAATTTTATACTTCCACCCGTTCTTGCACAAAACTCCAGAACCGAAATACGCTTACCGTCAGAAATCATCTGTATCAACATCGGGGAATCCTTGAGCTTGAATCCGTCGGCGATTTTCTGTGCCGTGTCCGCTATCTGTGCTTTAATATCTTCCGATATGGGTGCCGGATTTTTTGTTCTATATATAACAAATCTGTCCTTATCAGCAATTTTATCGCTTATGGATGTGGTAAGAACGTGTGCTTTTCCATTTTCAACATACACGTCAACGGTAAGTTCCTCACCCTCGCAAAACTCTTCCACTATGGCAGTTTTTGTGCGGCTTATATCCACCGCTTCGGAAAATGCTTTTTCAGCCTCATCAAGGTTAAGTACCTTTCTTACCCCTCTTGAACTATAGGAATCAACAGGCTTTACAACCAGCGGGAATATAAAATCCTTAATTTTTTCTGCCTCAAATTCGCCCATAATTATATGTTTCGATGTGGGGACATTGCATTTTTCAAAAATTTCCTTCATATAAGTTTTATCCGACACAAGCTTTGCCGTATTATAGTCTATGTAACAAGGAAGTCCCAGTTTTTCGGATATTTTCGCTACCACAAGAAGTACCTGATCGGCACAGGCTGTCAATACATAGTCTACCTTTTCCTCCATTGCGAGCTTTTCAAGAGCAATTTCATCCATAGTTGATACGGGATAGAACTTATCCGCAAAAGGTACAGCAATAGCCTTGGGGTTCATATCCGCAAGAATTGTATAAATTCCTCGTTCTTTAAGTTCTTTGATAAGTGCTGCTTGGGCAATACCGCCTGCAACAACAAGCGCTTTTTTCATTTTTTCTGCTCCTCTTTAGCTTTTTCCTGATCCTTTAATATCTGACTTCTTGTTCTGGTTTCATTTAAGTTTTCTCCGTTAAATTTAACACGGTCAGAATTAGTTCTCATTTCACTTTTCGAAAACACAACCGCAAAAGTTTTAAGCACCATTTTCACGTCCAGCCAGAAGCTCACATTTTCAACATAATAAATATCGTTTTCAAACTGTGCATTCCATGTCCAGGACGCTGAAGTAAGTTTGCTTCCCTTATTTAAGTTCCAGCAAGCCAAACCCGGCCTTACATAATGACGATATTTGTGTCTTTCGTTGTAAAGCGGGAGATAATCTTTCATCAAGGGCCTGGGACCGATTATAGACATTGTACCATTAAATACATTAAAAAGTCCGGCAAGTTCGTCAAGCGATGTTCTTCTCAAAATTCGTCCGAATTTCGTTATTCTTTTACTCGGATGCAGAAGCACCCCATCTTCATTTCTCTCGTTTGTCATAGATCTGAATTTATACATATTGAATATTTTCCCGTCCTTACCGGGTCTATGGTCTATGTAAAAAACAGGAGCACCGTGATAAATAAGCTCAAGTATGCAAATCACGATAAGCACAGGACTTAACACAAGTATCGCCATACCGCTTAACACAATATCAAGAAAACGCTTAAAATATTTTGAATAAAAACTATTTTTAGGGGTAGGAATATCCGTTCTAATTTCCGGAAGTTCTTTAACATTGTCCATTTAATTCACCTCTAATATATTAATTATATCTGGCTTTCCATATACGCCTTATAAAAATCTTCTCCGCTATGGTTATAAAGACCTTTATATTCGAAAAATTCCTTTAATTTTTCTTTTCCCAGCACCGCTCCGGACATTACCTGTGCATAATCCATAGCCGGATGGGAATTGATTTCGCAAAGCTTCAATCCATCTTCTGTTATGATGATATCCAAGCCGATATAATCAAGGGACGAAATATGATCACACAAATCTTTTATTTTTTTCTTTACGAATTGCCAGTTGGGAAGGCCTTTACCGTCCCATCCCATCCCCGTATCAGGATGTTTATCAAATTTCCAGACTCCGTCTTCGCAAAATCTCTTATATCTTATGCAGAAATCCTTATATTTTCCTGTTTCAAAATCAAATCCCACACCTATTCCTCCTGAGGAAAGGTTGCTCGCTCCTCCGTTTATGGATGAACCGAATCTTGCCGTCGATACCGCACAAGACCATGTTGCAGGGGTAAATCTGTCCTTTTTCGGATCTTTTGCCATTATAACTCTTAAGGTACATTCGCTATCAGGCCAAACCTCAGCAAGCTCATGATGCTGGCGGGCATATTCTGTTATAATATAGTTACGCATCGTATCTCTTATTTCAATAACGCGTTCCATATTTATCTCTTTATTGTTTTCAAATATTTTTCCATCTTTAAGTTCAAGCTTGATAAAGCCAAGGCCGCCGGATGTTCCTGAATTAGGCTTCATTGCAAGAATCCCTTTATATTTGAGCAGATTTATAAGAACATCTTCATTCTTTTCTATATCAATAGGCATATCCATCAGATATGTAAAACTGCCGTCATTTTCAACATACACATAATATTCGGGCATTATATCTTCACAGCCGTTGCTGTTCAGAACATACTTAAGAGTAGTTTTATCCAGCCACTTAAGGAAATGGTTGTTCATGGGGTGAAGCATAAAATAATTATAGTCCGGCACATAGTCACGGTAATTATCTTCGTTCAGTCCGTAAAGAGCAATCCTGCCGGGATAAAAACCTCTCTTAAGAGCCCATTCTTTTTCTTCATCAGATACCGGAAAAGCCTCTTCATCATCTCTTAGCTTTTTAACGAACATCTTCGCCCATCTGTAATCCATACCGAGCGCTCTTATTTTTTCAAGCAAAACCTCGTAATCTGTCATTCAAATTCACACCCTTCAGCGTTTTTATATTAAAAACAGCTTTTTATAATTTCAATAATTTTATCCTGTTCTTCCTCTGTCATCTTGATATCGGAAGGTAAGCACAAGCCCCTTTCGAATATATCCATTCCAACATCTTTGATTCCGCCTTCGATATAGGCATTTGTGGAAGCTCGTCCGTTTCCGTTCTTCGTAATGAATGGGTTCATTCTTAAGATCGGCTGAGAATGCATGGGCTTCCAGATGGGACGTCCTTCCGCATTGTACTTTGCTAATGTTTCAAGTATTTCCGTAGGGCAGGTTTTTCCTGCTTCTTTTATGTACGCCGCTTCACTGTCGCTTCTTACCTGTTTACACATGGCACCTTCATCAATAATCAGGCAGGAAAGCCAGAAGTTAGGCTCCATAGTTTTCTCATCATAGGGATTCATTGATACGGGCAAGCCCTTAAGTCCTTCTTTATATCGCATATAAATTTTCTTCTTTAATGCTATATGCTCATCAAGATACTTAAACTGCCCTCTCACAACGCCTGCTATAACATTGCTCATACGGTAGTTATAGCCGATTTCCTCATGCTGATACCAGGGAGCATTTTCTCTTGACTGTGTAGACCACTTTCTTGCCTTATTTGCCGCACCAAGGTCATCTGTCAGAAGCATACCGCCGGAAGAGCCTGTTATAATCTTGTTTCCGTTAAAGGATATGACATTATACTCTCCGAATGTTCCGGTCTGTCTGCCTTTGTATTTGGCACCAAGGGATTCTGCAGCGTCTTCTATCAAGACCGCACCGTGTCTATCGCATATTTCTCTTATCTCATCAAGCTTGGCCGGTGTTCCGTAAAGATTTGCAACAACGCACACTTTAACCTCAGGATAAAGCTCAAAAGCTTTTTTTAATGCAACAGGGTCCATGTTCCAGGTATCATACTCAGTATCAACAAATACCGGCACTCCACCCTCATATACAATGGGATTAACCGTTGCCGCAAAGGTAACGTCCGAGCAGAATACCTTGTCCCCCGCCTTTATGCCTGCAAGTTTCATTGCAAGATGAAGTGCCGCAGTTCCTGCAGATAATCCAACCGCATATTTCGTTCCCACAAACTCTGCACTTAGTCTTTCAACCTCGTTTATATTCTCACCAACCGTGGACATCCAGTTTGTCTTATATGCTTCTTCCATAAATACAAGCTCCTCGCCGTGCATTGTAGGAGTTGCAAGCCAAACTTTTTTATCAAAAGGTTTAAGTTCCATTGTTCCTTCCTCTTTTCGCTATGTATAAATTACAAAATTTATCTACATTATAGGCCATCATTTATTGTATCACAAAATCTTTGTTATGTCAACCTTGCAACGCGACAAAAACCGTTTATTTTCGCACATTTCAGCAAAAAAAGAAGAAGAGAAAAACATTTTCTCTTCTTCTTTTTTTTCACATCAACAAATTTATAGCATAATCTGCATTTTCTTCCGCTTTTTTCCTGAGTATTGCATTGGTTTCCCTAAGTTTACGGCTACGCTCACTTCTCCCCTTAATCAACAAATCCAGCTTTTCAAGTGCTCCTTCTTCGGCCATAGTTTCCACATTCACGCAGTCAGTCTGTCCGATAGATTCCATAAATGCACTTACCTTAGGGGCGTATACCAGAGCCATTGCCGGTATTTCAAGAGTTGTTGCATATATCAGCGAATGCAAACGCATGCCTATTACAAACTCCGCCTCAGATAAAACAGAAAACATCTCCGGCACAGACAACTCTCTGTTTATTATATATCCCCGATTTTTCATTTTTTTCATAATTCTTTCCGATATTTCAATATCATGAGGATATTGCATAGGCACAAAAAGCGGGTAGATATCATACTTTTCAATCATATAATCGCACATAGAAGCCATTATCTCAGAGAAATTTGCGGCCGCATTTTTCCACTCACGCACGGACACAACGCAAAGCTTTGTTCCTTCAGGAATTCCTGCCATTTTTTTATAATAATCCCCCGATAATGTAAGGTCGGTATTCAAAGTAAATGCAGGATCTGCCGTAATTTCTATGAAAGGCTTGGTAACTCCGAGATTTTTAAGTTCAACATCGGACTTATCATCCCTCAAGGTAATAACATCTGCTTTGTTAAGGATTTTGGATGCAAGTCTCCTGTTCCCTTTTTTTGTTATCGGACCAATTCCATTGGCATAGAGCATAGTCTTAATCCCGCACTTTTGTGCAAGCTTAATAATTGCCAGATAATATCTTAGAGATTTACTGCTTGTTACATCCTGAAGCAGACTTCCTCCACCGAAAAGCAGCATCTTAGCTTTCCGCATTTCCTTTACTATTTTGAACAAATTGTAGCGGTTAATAGACTTAACTCCGTATACACGTGCAGTTTCCTCCGGAGTTTTCGAAAGTACAGTCACGGATATATCGGGCTTTTTCTTGCGCAACGTAGATAAAATAGCAAACAGAAGTGCTTCATCTCCGCTGTTGGCAAACCCGTGATATCCGGATATTATAATATCAGACATTATTCATTCTCCGTATTTTTTTCTATACCAAGCATTTCTTTAATCTTGAACTTTTTCATAAAAATTGTTACTATTCTGACTAAAACAAGGTTAGCTACATATGCGAAGACAGATACGATTGCCCCTAAAAGCAAGCCGTTTACAACACGCATATACATTACCGATGCGTCCGCAAAAACGTGGCAGAAAGTATTAGTCACAGATGCCGCAAGAATTGACGCTCCGATTGCAAGAACCCATTGAATAAGTTTAATGTCGTGCTTTTTCACATAGTAGAAGAAAAGCACAAGGCACGGATATCCTATAAGAAATTCTTTTGTTCTGGGACGTGCAGGAAATGCTTCTGTTATTGCATTTCTCATAGCCGTTTCAAGTGAACTTATAGTGTTTACATTTCCGCTTCTCAAAATATAATAATATCCCACCATAAGTATCGCTCCGGCAATAAGTACCCAATAAACCTTAATCTCTGCAAAAAGAGCTTTCTTTAAGTCTATTCCCATAAATATATTTTCTTTCTTCATGAACATGAAATAATATACCACTGCCGTGTAAGCAACGGGAAGCATGAGTGTAATTTTGATTCCTCTGAATATTTCATTATTGATGTAAAAGTCTACTCCGGAAAGAAGAGTACACATTCCCATAACACCTATACAAAGCACTGCCAGCATCAAAGCAACCGTTGCCAATATACCAAAAATCATATTCATTTTTTCAGCATACTCTTTGACAAACTTCATAACCACCGTCATTGCAAAGCACGAAACCGCAAGACAGAAAACCGTGGGATAAAGAAGCAATAAACCAAAGGGCATTGCATAAGTCGCAAGAAAAGCAAGTATCGCCACTATGATCGCTGCCACAAGAATGCCGAATTTTTCCTTGTTGAATACCATGGTGAATGCGATGTAAATCATCAATACTACTGCCGCTGCTGCAAGGCCGTAATTAAAGCGACGGTTAACCTCATAATCATAGGGAACAGTTTCCTCGTTAACAGTGTAGCCTGCATCCTTGATATCGGCAATAAACATCTTGGTTGCCATGAGAGTTTTATCAGCTCCCTCATCAAATGTGAGAGTTATGGGGGCCTGCTGTGTAACCGTTATAAATCTTATATTTCTGTCCACAGAAGAATTGAAAAACTGTTGTGCTCTGTATTTATAGCCGGTTTCATCCGCATGGGAATCATCATACGTCTCATAAGAACGTACAACTTTTTTGCTGCCGTCTTTTCCCATCACTTTATCAAAGATATAATTATATCCGAAAAATTTCTGATTGGAAAGCTGACTTGCCTCTTCCGTAACAACAAGTGTCATATTGTTTTCATTTATTATGTCGGCAATATCCGTATAATTTCTTTTTATACTTTCAGCATCCGTATAGTTCTTATTTGAAGCTTTAAGGTTAAAATATTCAACATCATACTTTTTGACAATGCTATCTATATGCTCAAGATACTTTAGCTTAGAATAGTTTTTAGGCTTGTACGAAAGAACTATTTCAAATCCCATGTTATGAAGCTCTTCTATAACTTTTTCATCGAAACCTATTGTCATATTCCAAAGTTCTTCCCTACCGTTGAAAAACGCATATATATCCATATCGCTTACTTCTGCAATACGGACATAATCAAAAGAAGAGTATTTCATAGGAATAAGCTTAGCGAGTTTTTCTTTTGCATCCTCTCTCTTAACCATGAGAAGATATGAGTCGTATCCGACTTCAGGATAATTTTCCGAGATTATATCCGCAATAATCATGCTTTCTTCATCATATTTATGACGAAGTGTATTAAATTTTATACAGGTGATATCTCCTCGTGAAATAAGTGCATTTACGTCATCTTCCATCACCGTCACTTTATTAACTCCGGCATCGAGAAATTCAGAAAGCATCACCGAAAGCTTTTTATCAGATACCTTATTTCTCAAGTCATTATAAAGCAATGAAACAGACACGTTTTTATTGTTTTGTTCATTTTGCACTCTTGTAACAATCGAAGGAACAAAAGACAAAAATATAACCCCGATAATAATCCATGCAAGGAATTTGGTTAAAAACTTTTTCATTTTACATCCTCCCTTTCCCTTTTCATAAGTCTTTTAAGAATACCCGTAAAATAAAGTACCGCAATGTAGGTTATTCCGCACGCCGCAAGCGGAATAAGGAATGTTATATATCCGTGAGTAAATTCTTTCAAGAAAGTATTGAATAAAATGTATACCGCAGTTGCACAAATACCGGATATGAAAATTTTCCCTATATCCTCAAGAAGTCCTTTTTTAAAGTAAGGTCCGACCACCTTTTTTATGCCTATCGCTATAGCTACAGCATATAATGTCAGAAGAACCGAAGTTACCGATGCAGTTAAAGCCGATTTATCAAAAGTCCCATATTCATCCATGTTTATACTTCCGATGCCGATATTAAGCAACACATTGGCAATCACTACAACGATTGTACCGATAACCGTATACTTATATTTTCCCGCAAGATAAAGTATTTTATTAAAGAGATCCTGAGCCACATAACCAAGGATTCCGAGGCTGTATATGAAAAACATTTTCGAAACTGTAATTGTCAAATCGTGTGTAAACTTTCCTCCCTCATAAAAGAGTCTTATAACGTCCTCCCCAAAAAAGCCTACCACAAGCAAAAAAGGAAGGAATATTGCAGTCATTATCGTTATAATATACTGTACAAGTTCATTTACATACGAAATTTGTCCTTCTTCATAGTTTTTGGAAATAGCAGGAAACACAACAGTCGACATTGCCACAACAAATACACTGGAAATGGTTATAAAAAGATCCGATGCATATTTGATTGCCGGCACATCTGCACTTCCTACAAAAGCCCTGTCAATATAAACACAAAGCTGGAACATCATATTTGATATGAAAATCCAAAGAATTTCGGGATTTTTATCTTTCTTTGCAAGGGACTTATCATTCTTTTCAAGAAAGGAATACCCTTTTTTATAAAAAGCAGGAAGCTGTATAACAATGTGTAAAAACCATCCTATTGTTGTAACAAGAGCAACCGCCATAATATCGACATTTTCAAACAAAAGAGTCGATATTATAAGCACATTAAACGGAAGGCTCATAATTGAAGTTATAAAGTAAACCTGTTTATTCTGAAGCAATCCCGACACAATATATGCAACGACAACAAAGATGAGGGAAGGTGCCATTAGGTACATCATTTTTACGGCAAGAGCTGTTTCTTCCGGTGATAAATCCGACAATATAACGTTCACTATCGGCTTTGCGAAAAGTGCAACTCCGGCCGCCGCTAATATAAGCCAAAATATGCTTTTTCTAAGAAATGATGCGGCATATGCCTTTTCTCTGCCTGCATTTTCTGCTTTATTAAGATTTTTTATAACCAGTGAAGACAAAGCAACTCCAATTCCGGTAAATATCAAATTAACAAGACCGAATACCTGAGAATATATTGCAGCTTCAACCGCTTCACCAAAGGTTCCTGCAAAAATAATATCCCTGAAAAATCCAAGACCTTTTGCGAGTATAATTCCTACAACAACCAATATGTAAGACTTGCCCAGCACGTCATCTCCGTCCTTTCTTATGTAGACAAATTTTATCTATTATATTTTATACCATAACCTGTTAATAGTCAATGATTTCCTTAATTTTTTTATTGCAAAACAAGAGTATTTATATTAAAATGTATTATAAGAAATTACGAAAGGATAAGTCAGATGAAAAAGCTCTCCGCACTTTTGTTTGCAATCTCAATTTTATTTTGTCACATTTCGGCAAGCGAAATATATTCATATGAAGAAGTAATCCCCATTTCAACCGGCATCACCCTGACTAAAGCCGAAGTCTTTTATTCGGACCACAACATAAGTTACTCATATATAACGGCCGATCTTTCAAACAAAAACGTCGGCCTCACTCTATTAAAATCGGAAAATGGAGCAGACAAAGCCGAAACCAACGCAGTTCTTGCCTTGTCGGAGGAAGATGTTGTAGCATCGCTTAATGCCGACTTTTTCTCACATGTCGGAAGCAAAACAAATTCCCTGGGCATTGAAATCAAAAACGGTGAAATGCTTCAGTCCCCCATCAATCCGCAAACCATGGCCACAGTTTCTCTGACGGATGATGAAATTTTAATGGGATACCTTGACTTCCATATAATGGTTGTTGCACCCAACTGGGAATATAAAGAGATACGCCACTTAAACAAACACACATCATACTACGGTGACATTTTGATGTTTACAAGCGAATTTAACGGCGGCTACTCCCCTGCTCCCGGCGGAGAGGTCCTGGAGGTAGTGGTTGAAGACGGAAAAGTAAAAGAATTCCGCCGAAATGAACCGCCATGCCTTATCCCTGAAAACGGGTGCGTTTTAGCCGTTTCAGAAGGAAGCAGCATGTTTTTTTCAAACAATTTTGAAATAGGAGACGAAATAAAGTTCGACTATTATATAACCCCGGACATAAAGGATTCAGACCTCGCTTTCGGTGGCGGTGCCGTGCTGGTTTCAGAAGGCGTCCCCCTAAAAACCTTTTCTCATAATGTCACGGGGTATAATCCCCGCAGTGCCATAGGAATATCCAAGGACGGCAAAACGCTCTATCTTGTGGCTGTAAACGGAAGACAGGAAGAGAGCCGTGGCATGAGCATGACAGAACTGGCTTCTTTAATGGCCGAGCTTGGCTGTGACAGTGCCGTTAATTTAGACGGCGGAGGCTCCACTTCCATGCTTGCTTCCACCATATGGAACGAAAAAATTCACACCGTAAACTCTCCCACCGAAACAAGACGTATAATAAATGCAATCGGACTTACCTATAAGGATGCAGACAAGGACTCTTCTCCGTATAAAATTGCTTTGGAAAGCGAAAAAGACACCGTGTTTATCGGAGACAGCGTGAAAATTCTTTCTGCAGTATATGACAAAAATCTGCGTTCGGTTGAAGGAGAAATCACATGGTCTTCCACATCAGGAGCCGTAGATGACGGCATTTTCACCGCCGAAAAAGGCGGACCAGTCACGATAAGTGCCAAAAGCGGTAAAGCGACAGGAAAAGTCGAAATTTTTGTAGTCGATGAAATTTCCGGAATTAATACCAGTGACAAGATAAAACTTTCTCTTGGGCAAAGCAAAACCTTATCCATTGAAGTATTCGATAACGCAGGGCATTATACCGAAGCAGGAAACACCTCACCTTTCACATTCACTTCGGATAACCCCGACATTATTTCGGTAACTGACGGAAAAATTACCGCACACAAAAACGGAAGAGCAATAATCACCGTAAAGAAAGACAAGGCAGAAGCTTATGTTTCTGTAATATCAGGTTCCGACAGCGAAAAAACCGTCTATGATTTTGAAGAAGATGAAGGCACCCTTATAACCTATCCTTCCTACGTGGGAGGCGACTACGGCTTGTCTGAAGACTACGTTCTTTCAGGGAAAAAAGCCGGGGCATTAAGCTTTGACTTCACGGCCGACACCGAGGATTCCAAAGCTGTATATCTTGCCTTTAGCGATCCATTTACTCTGTCAGAACACTCCGGAAATTTTTCCGTTTCAGTGTATAGCGAAACCCATTTTTCTCATGAATTAAGAGCATTACTGGAAGACGCTTCAGGAAAAGAAGTAAGAATTATACTCGGAGAAAATCTCGATGGAGGCTCATGGCATACTTTAACAGGAGAAATACCGAAAGACGCTTTATTCCCTCTTAATCTGAAACGTATTTATGCCCTTTATCAGCCGGAAGAGGAAAAGGACTTCGGAACCTTATATTTCGACGACCTTACATTTTCCAAAGACATTCCTCTCACATATCCTTACAACGCCTTAAATATATATAACGATTCTGCAGAAAAAGAAAGCGAAGGTCATAGAATAAAAATAGGTGCTCTTGCATGCACAGGCGAAAACCTAATCACCAGATTTACAGATATCGAGATGACAAAAGCGGTGAACAACTCTGATTACGGAATATTGCTTGGTAAAAGCGAATCTTTTTCGGCAAAAGAAGATAACGATGCACTTTTCATAACAATTGCCACAAACAAAGGCGGCATAAGAAAAACATCGTCATCAGCGTGGGCCTCGCTTAAAAAGGCCATCGAGGAAAGTGACAAAGAATTTGTTTTCATAACAAGTGCCAACCCGATTTTCGGAAGCGATGAATTTGAAAACAAGGTGCTTAAAGATTACCTTGCTTCAACCGATAAAACCGTCACCGTCATAAGCAAAGGAAACTGCTATTCTCTTTCCATAATTAACGGTGTAAGATATTTCACCATAGCTTCATTGGATAATGACATTGACCTTTCTTCAAAGGTGGATAAAATAAGTTATCTTGAATTCTTTATAGGAGACTCTCTTTCCTATATGTGGCGACCGCTCATAAATTAGAGCAAAGGAGATGCAAAAATTCCCAGACCGCAAAAAGGCGAAAAAATTAATGAATTGGTCAAATTTACAGACTTTCTCAATTAAGTTTGTCCGTTCTGAAACATTTTTCCTATCTCCATAAAACGGGGCTGTAAAATAATTACAGCCCCGTTATTTCATTTTCGGTTTTCTTATAAGTGACGCTGCAATTCCTGCTATAATAGCAGTGGAAATTCCCGCCGCACCGGAGGAAAATCCCCCGGTTAAAATTCCAAGTAAGCCGTCCTCTTTAATAGCTTCCTTTACACCTTTAAACATATTATACCCAAAGCCAAGCAGCGGAACCGTTGCCCCTGCCCCCGCAAACTCAACCAGCGGTTCATACACCCCGATAAGGCCCAGCACAACGCCGAGACATACCAGTCCGGTAAGTATCCTTGCCGGGGTAAGCTTCGTTTTATCAATCAATATCTGACAAACGGCACAAATCGCTCCTCCCACCAAAAATGCCCTTATAACCATCATCCAACCATAACTCATCCTCTTGCCTCCTGCTTTTTAAAAAGTTCTAAAAGACCGAATATCACTAAAAATACTCCAAACATTTTCCTCAAAATATCACCCTCCGTGAAGTTAGCCGTAACACTTCCCGCTATAGCTCCGGGAATCCCGGAAAGAGAAAGAACTAAGGCTTTTTTCATATCAATATTTTTATTTTTTATGTGTATGATAAGTGCCGAAATTGCCGTGGGAATGAAAAAAATCAGATTGGTGCTCTGGGCAACGTGCTGACTGAGATCAGAAAAAAAGATAAGTGCTGGAATTAAAATTGCCCCGCCTCCTATCCCCATTCCGCCTGCAATTCCGGCAACAAAAGAAGAAATAATAATTATGAGCATAAAAGTCTCCAGGAAGATATTATCATTAAAATTCCGAATATTTTACCAATATATTTAACGGGAAGCTTTTTAAGGAAATATGCCCCGAGTGCTCCCCCGACGCATCCTGATATTCCTGCCGTAACAGCTGTACCTATCTCCACATTCCCTTTTATACCATAAGTAAAAATACTTACCAGAGAGAACACCAAAATCGCCATTACCGTCGTGGCATGAGCTTTCTTTTTATCCGTTTTAAGTACCATCGTAAGAGCCAAAACCGAAATCACTCCGCCACCTGCTCCGAACAGTCCGTTAACAAACCCTGCTGTAATTCCGGTTAAAATAAGCTTAAACATATAATCACCTTCTCTATTATGCGACAAACTGTATTTTTTATACAAAAAAAGCCAAAGACTTTCGTCTTCGGCTTTTTAATTATTTTTCTATGGTTATTTCCTGAGTTTCTCCGTTCCAGGAGACTTTGTAGCCTAGATGCTCCGATACAAAACGAAGCGGAATAAAGGTTCTGGAATTTTTAATTTTCGGGACTACGGGAAGAGTATATCTGACCATTCCGTACCTGGGGTTTTCAACATAAACAAGATTGTTCTGAATCTGCATTTCTATCTTTCCCGAGGATGTGGAAATCAGAATTTCTTCCGTTTCACCCTTCCAGATAATTTCCGCACCCATTTCGGTGAGTAATCCGCGAAGCGGGATAAGAGTGGAGCTTGATGCTGCATCAATAAAGGGAGCTACATCCATTTCTTTTTCGTAGCTTTCCTCTCCCTTTACCACCTTAATTTTGTTATCCCCTATCTTAAGGACATACTTTTCTTTATTCTTAAGAAGTTCCTCATCACGCTCTGCCTTGGTCTGATAGAAGGTGATATCGGCACAGGCGGCACGGGATGCATTTGCATCAACCACGATGAACTTTATAAATCTTGCCCTGATGGGAGTTTCAAAATTAACGTTTCTTATTTCAAGACTTGGTTTCCATTCATACTCCGTGTGGACAAGCTCGTATGTTTCTCCGTCCAAGCTTGCCTCAACCTCATATGCCTTCCAGGCGCCGTGAAGGTCATTTGTATTTCTGGGAGTGTAGGAAAATGCCGATATATTTTTTACTTCCTTCATATCAATCACAAACTCCCATGGAGGCGGTGCAACGGAAGCTCCCTCCGTCTGCCAGAAGGTCTGAAGGCTTGTATCAAGAATATTTCCTATTTCGTAGCCTCCCCAGTCAGGATCGTCTGACGTAACGGTAAATGCCGTTTTATCAAGGGGATAGAGCATATGCTCTTCTTCATATTTCGCATAGTCTGAAACCGTTACCGTCTTGGCCTCTTCTTTACCCGGAAGAAAATCGAATTCCGCCGCCGTTCCTACACCCGATGACTCCGTTATTTTAATCTGAAATTTACGGATGTATAAATTGCTCATAAATTCCGCAGTTTTTAAGCCCGCAGAAGAATCCAATGACCAGTCCTTTATTTTAAGAAGCTCTCCGTCCTCTGTTTCCGAGGCGTAAAGCTCTGCCTTACTGAAGCGACCGGATGCAGAATCCTGTCTCGGAAGGTATGTAAAGCCCGAAATAAGAACGTTTTCCGGGAAGGTTATCGTGATAAAGTACGGAGCAGGCTCCTTCCAGGTTACAACACCGTTTTCCGCAGTATATTTTGAATGCCAGTAGGTGTTTTTATCGCCGTCAAAGGCGTTTCTGCGGTGTACTTCTGCCATAGCCGAGGATACCTCTGTTTTCCAGGATGCCTTGTCTGTCAAAACGGTTTTCGGCACTTCCTCCTTGACGATTACGCCGCTTCCTAAAAATTCAATTTCCGCAGCAGTTCCAAATCCGCTTTTTCCCTTGTTTACAGAAATTCTTATTGCCTTATATATTCCTTTTTCAACATTGGTTGCCACGCTTTCGCGTTCTGCCGTTATATTATATGTTGCACTTCCGATTTTTTTATAATCGGTGCCGTCAATTGAACCGTAAAAGTCAGCACTTTCCCAGTTACCTGCAGAAGAATCTCCGCTTGATGCCTGACGGGGCACATATTTAATCGCCGCTATTTCAAGCCCCTTCTTAAAGTCCACATCTATGATATAGGGCGGTGCATCCTTGCCGGTAATCTCTCCGCCTTCTGCGGTATATTTTGAATGCCACATGGTTTCATATTTTCCGTCAAAGGCATTTTTTATTCCTGCCGAGGTCGAATTCATTTCGCTGGACACCTTTATCTCCCAGCCATCGTTTTTATATACCTCATCCGCAAAGGAGGGTGCAAGGGCAAAAAGAGACAATATAAGACTTAATGAAAGTATTAAACTTAAATTCTTTTTCACTTCAATATCCTCCTTTAATCAAGATATTCTTTTGCGGCATTTACCGCCGCATTATCTGCCTTATCAAACCTTGAAAGAACGTAGATTCCTTCATTTTCTGTCAAGGTCCAGTCAAAGCAATCCGAAAAATATGTTACGGGAAGGTACACCAAACCGTTTATTATTTTAACCGGCTTTGTAAGGGTTTTCGGTGTGCCGTTTACCTTAACCTCGTTTGTGCCGGGTGTTGTGTAGGTAAACCTGTAGTCGGTGATTTCTCTGTCCTTTAAGTAAAACGCCTTTACTCTTACAATGTTGTCACCCTTATCATATTCCACCTTGGATTCGCCGTACATTGCTTCAAGCAATACATCTGAAGGCACATAGAGCGTTCCGTCTTCAGCGATGGGAGCAACCCTTATATCGGGTTCGTAAACGTACTGTATGCCGCCGTCTACAATATACTTTGTGCTTCCTGCCTTAAGGATAACTGTGTCCTTAAGGGCTTTCCTTGTGTCGCCTTCAATAGCTTTTTGCTCTATTTCGGTATAGAGATAGTTAAAGCGTCCCATGGGTGCGGCGTTGCCATTTGCATAAACATCAAGGAAGTTTCCGCTTTTTATTTCTCCGCATCCGTCAACCCACTTAAATTCCATATCAATTTTGCCGGTAAGATTTAAGTCGCTTCTCTTAATCTTTGCCTGAAGCACCTTGCCGGATACATTGAATTCGGCATCCGTCACCTTAACCCAGCTACCGTTTTCCCATTTTTCAAGAGTGCCTTTACTTCTGCCGAAGGCATAGTCATAGCCTTCCCATCCAGTTTTGCGGTTACGGTCAGAATTTATGTAAAGGTGCAAAAATTCATCCGTATTTTCCTTTATATCAGAAAGCGTTTCAACGTAGAAATAAAGATTATCAGAATCCTTTGAAACCTTGGATAAAATTATGGAATTTACGAGTTTTGATTCATAGGTAAAAGTTCCTTCACCCTGAGATTTTTCGTTTCTTTCATAGTCGCTCTTATCGTTTATAAAGGAAGGGGTTACGCTTTCCCACTGGGCTTTTCCGCCGGCAAGGTCGATTGTTTTATCCGCTCCTGCAACTGGTGCGGGACGAACGCCCTTATACTTTCTTATAAAGTCAACCAAAAGATTATAATAATCGTCACCGAGCTTTCCCTTTACAGGCTCAAAATCACGGCTGTTTTCATCATCATAGGTGTCAACAAAGCTGTTTATAAAGCCGTTATAATCATCCTGTCTTATTGCTGTAAATTCGTTCCAGCCGTCAACATAAATGAATGCAGGATCCGTATCAAGCACCTGAGCTGTCTGTTCACGGAAGAAGGTTGCGCTTCTTGCATTGTTTTCAGTGTAGTCCTCACCGAAGGCTTCGGAATAGCCTCTTCCCTTGGTGTAGGGGTCGGAGGCAAGACCAACAGCGGCATAGTTATAAACATAGGAATGATTTATGGCTGCACCTACAACCATTGCTTCAACTCTGCCGTCGTCCCTTTTCTTACCCCAGTAGTGCAACGGGTAATTTTCAAGCCAGTTCCACTGCGGTGTAGCCTTGGAAGTATCCTGTCCGTGTTCACGGCTTCCGTTTCTTCTGAAATTCACATTTTCAAAAATTTCTGCAAGAAGCCTTACTTCTTCAGCATTTGACTTATCAACGTACTGCTCCACATCCTCATAACCGCATCCGCAGATTAATGGCTTACCTTCCCAGTAAAATACCAAATCCTTATAGGACGGATCGTTTATAAGGTTGAACCAGAGTGCCTTTATGGTCTTTACCTCTTCCTTGGGATTAAATAAATATGCACTTATCTTGGGGGAATTTATTCCATCCTCCCTGGCATCGTGGAACGCCTTCATCATCATTCGCTGTGCTTTGACGTAAGTCATATCAAGATTTGTGTAGTCGTAGAAAATCACGTCAACCCCGGCATTGGCAAGCCACTGGGCGTGACGGCGGTATACAAAGTAGTCGTAGCTTTGATAAAAGCCTAAAAGAGGCTCGTCCCAGTAACATATGGTATTTGCCCAGGATGGGTGCGAATAGTTATACTGCGAATCGGGATTTTCCTTTATAACCTTGCTTATTACAACAGGCGTACCAGAAGGATTGGTGTGCCAGTCCCAGTACATTATACCGACAAAGTGATCCCCTTCCTTAACGCCTCCGACCTCGGAATAGTCCGCCACACGACGTCCTAAAGCATCCGTTGCCACCCAGGTATCAGAGAAGTTGTCAACTATGGCAGAATCCGGCACCGGCTCTATTTTTTCAGTAGGGTCGGAAAAAGTATTAAGCTTTATATTTTTAATTACAATGTAGTTATCCTTTGCATAAGTGGCACAGAAATAAAGGTCTGCCTTTCCCGTTGTTTCCTTTATATCTGCAGTAAAGCTTTCTTTTTTTTCATCGTTTATCACCACATATCCGAGAAGTTCTCCCTGCCTTCCGCCCCTTTTAATTGCCACAGCTTCACCGTTTGAGCCGTAGGGCATAACACAGCTTGCTTCAATGGTAACGGATTTTATTCCGGTTAAATCCACATCACAGAATCCGAAATAGTCTCCGTTGTTAAAATACGCTCCTCCTTCGGTGAATTTAAGACTCTCTGCCTTAAATTCCGCATTTCCAGGATTAAGAGATGCTCCTTCTGCACTTACGCCTGTCAATAAAGAAACCGTAAGCATAAGTGCAAGAATAAGGCTAATACATTTTTTCATTTTTATCATCCTTTCTTATTTCAGTATAGCATATATGATACTTGCAGGCAATCAATATTCCGAAACAAAATTTATAAATTCCAAAACTCTACTTGACTAAAGTCCCATTATACCATATAATATTTTTATAAAATTTATATTTTCCAAAATAAGGAGGCACTATGTTTTTCGGCAGAGATGACTTTGATGTCAATATAATATCCGTCCACAAACCCTTCCCCCTAAGTCTTGATGAAGATGTAAAAAACCGTGATATGCACGGTCTTTCCATAAGGGTTACAGACGAAGCTTTCTTTTCCTGGGACGGTGGCTCTATGCTATCGGAAAAAGGAGACATAACCTTTTTCCCCGCGAAGGTCGACCACCATATAAAATCGGGACTTCAGACGGAATATTTAATTTATTTTACCACCGATAAGCCACTTCCGGGCACCATAAGGAAAATAACTCCCAAAAATCCGTCCTTCTACGAAAAGCTTTTTTCGGACATCTATTCTGTATGGTTTTTGAAAGAGCCAGGATATATTTTTGAAAACAAGGCACTTTTTTATAAACTGGTATATTTAATCGAGCAGGAGTATGAAAGCAGCATTTCCGCCTCCGCTGCACCCAGGATAAATACCGCCCTTAACTATATTCTTGAGCATTACACGGAAAATATCGAAATTTCCCACTTGGCAAAGCTTTGCTCCATGAGTGAAGCCTATTTCAGGAAGCTTTTTATGAAAAAATACGGCGTATCTCCCCTTAAGTACATAAACAAGCTAAGGCTTTCCTATGCGAAAAATTTGCTTTCAACAGGCCACTTTACCGTGGAACAGGTTTCGGAAATGTGTGGTTTTAACAATGTCTCCTATTTCAGTTTGTTTATAAAAAAAGAAACTGGGACCGCCCCGTCAAAGCTTTATAAATAACTGTTGACTTTCCCTTTTTTAAGGGTTATACTTTTAAAAAACAAAGGAGGATTTCACCATGGTAAAAATGCATATGCAAAAATCTGTAACAGATACTATAAATACATCCTTTATAATAGAAAGCGAAAAAGGCTTACTGGTTGTTGACGGCGGCTTTGCCACAGAATGCGAAAACCTTTATGCAAAATTAAAAGAACTCGGCGGTCATGTTACCGGCTGGTTTTTAACCCATCCCCATACAGACCACGTAAACTGTCTTCGCGAAATGATTAAAACCCACTCAGGCGATATAAAGATAGATATGCTTTACTATAACTTCCCGTCCGTTGAGCTTATGAATGAAAATATCCCGGATGGAAACGAAAACGGTGACTGGCTTCAGGGCTTTTACAATGATATTGCACCTGCCGCCATCCCCGTTACAACCACACATATGGGCGACGAATATTCCTTCGGAGATGTTACGGTTAAGGTTTTAAGGGAGCATAATGATTCTACTCCCAACAACTTCAGCAATAATTCCAGTACAGTTTTCCGCTTTGAAACCGAAAACTCAAGTGTTATCTTCTTAGGTGATTTAGGAATCGAAGGCGGCGAGCATTTACTTTCCGTAGCTAGCCCTGAGCTTCTTAAAGCCGACTACTGCCAGATGGCACATCACGGTCAGTCAGGCGTTCTTAAAAACGTTTACGAAGCGATAAATCCCGATTACTGCCTATGGTGCACACCCACCTGGCTCTGGGACAATAAAGGCCCCGGCGGATATGATACCGGCAAATACAAAACCGTTATCGTCCGTGGCTGGATGAGCGAAATCGGAGGTATGAAAAAGCATTACATAATGCAGGAAGGTCCTTTTGAAATAGATCTTTAAAATATAAAAAAGCATCGAAGCGAAAACTTCGATGCTTTTTATTATTTATATCTAGGATCGGGGCCGTATTTGTTTTCTCCTGCCTGAGGTTCAAGTGCACAAAGAACTAAAACTACTATCATTCCTACCTCTGGAATTAAAGAGAGCAAATAAAACCATCCGCTTTTCCCGGTATCGTGAAGCCTTCTGATATGAAGGGCAATACGGGGAATCATAGTCGAAAGTACATATAAAAATGCCAAAAGAGCAACAAGCATTCCTGCAATTCCTATTCCGTCGCTTTCAAGGGCTAATGCCAGTGAAAGCATAACTATATAGATAACTCCGAAGATCACTGCAATTATAAAATCCATAAGATATGCATACCAGAATTCACTCCTGGAGCTTCTTCCGCCAAACTCAGAATATCTTTTAAGCATCTCCATATAAGCTGTAAACAGATTGAATTTTCTAGGTGTAGCCGTCCCCCCTGAATCTCCCCCATTCTCAATAATATCCTGTCCGCAATACGGGCATACCGCCAGACCTTTCTCCACATCTCTTCCGCATTTTGTACAATAACTCATTATACACACTCCCTTTCCTCTATTTTTTAGCCCAGCGCATTTTGGTGGATTTTGCTCTGGGATTTCTGAAGCATTCTTCTCCCGATGGACGTATTACATCCTCGGAAATTTCGGAAAATACGCCTTCTTTCAGGTACTTCTTAAATGCCTTTTTCACCAGGCGGTCTTCTCCCGAATGGAAAGTTAAAACCGCAACTCTTCCCTTATCACTCATAACCGAAGGGAGTTTTTCAAGGAAGGAATAAAGCACTTCAAACTCGGAATTAACATCTATACGAAGTGCCTGAAATGTCCTTTGACAACTCTTTTTAACCGCCTCTTCCCTTTCTTTTTTAGGAAGGAAGGAAAGAGCCTTTTCAATTATTTTTCTAAGGTCGGTGGTTGTTTCAATACTTCCGCCCAAAGAATATGTTTTAATTATTTCTTCCGCAATTTCTTCAGCATAAGGCTCGTCGGAATTTTCAATAAGCATGCCGATTATTTCATCCTCCGAAAGTTCGGAGAGCCTCTCCGCCGCACTGACTCCGCTACTTTGGTCAAGCCTTAAATCAAGAGGCCCGTCTATTTTATAGGAAAAGCCTCGTTCGGGATTGTCTATCTGCATAGATGATACGCCAAGGTCTGCCAATATAAAGTCAAACTTCTCCCCGTCAGACACCTTGTCGATTTCGGCAAAGTTCATATTCTTAATTGTAAGAATTTCTTCTCCGTAGCCTTTTTCGAAAAGCCGTGCTTTTGTTTTGGCCGATTCTTCCCTGTCAACATCTGTAGCATACATTCTTCCCTGCCCTTTAAGACACTCCATCATTTTTTCCGTATGGCCGCCATAGCCCAACGTTGCATCGTATCCTGTTTCTCCAGGTTCTATTTTAAGAAAATCGAGAATCTCATCAACCATTATGGATATGTGCATTCCCGCAGGAGTTTTTCCCTTGCTGATGATTTTTTCAATATCATCCTTGTATTTTTCAGGCTGATGCTCTTTATATTTTTCAGAAAACTTTTTCGGGTGTGTTCCTTTATATCGCACTCTTCTTTTATGTTCTTCCATCTGTTTACCCCCTTTCATAAAGATTAAAACATAACCGTACTTTTATAAGGATAGGTTTCAGTATATATTTCAACTCCGCCGGCAAGCTCATTTATACCTGTAATTTTCCCGTCCCATTTTCTCGCTTCTTCTATACTCATTTTTTCCTCATCAAAAACAATTACTGAATTAAGCATATAGGAGACAAGAAAAAGTTTTCTTTCCTTCCTTATAAGTTTGCTTGCCAAATCATTTTTGCTTTTCACAAAGCTTGAAAAAAGAGAGTTTCCTTTTTCAAATTCTGTTTTCACAACCATATCAAAATCACAGTAGTCGTTTTCAAGTATTTTTCCGTTCAATTTAAAAATCCCGTTATCAAGCACAAGCGTGTCATTCCCGTTCCTGTACACCGCTTTGTATTTTCCGGCATAGTCGAAATCAGAATAAGCGTAGCACATAAACCTTTCAGCAAGATAAGCCCCACTTAAGCACGGATATAAAAATCCTTCATACTCTTCGGTACGATATTTTTCATTTCTGATTTTATTATATTTATGCTTGATTTTTTTGTCAACAGTAAATTCAAAGCGACCTTCCTTTACAAAAGCAATCTTACCATCCTCTGTAAATTCCACCTGCTTCGGAGGATTGCCTCCAAAGCCAAACTTTGATATAACCTTTCCTTTTTCGACGTCAACTATTATAATTCCATCGGTTTTAAGAATATATAAAAATTTGGAATCTTTTGAAAATTCACTGTCAATTATTGCATCAAAAACCGAAAATTCAAGATGCTTCAGCGAAAACAGCTCCTCACCTTTTCCGTCATACACCCTGATTTTTCCTGTTCCCTCATTTGCAAGCATAACATGCGAATCATTTGAAAACGCCATAAATGTTACATCTTTCAAATATTCTTCATATAGTTCGCAATACTTGGCCATGTCGTACCTGAAAAAGGAGTTATTCTTCCTGAAAAGTGTACGAAAACTTTCACGTTTTATATCAGGTACCAAATTCGTCTTGAACATATGAAGCATAAATCCTATCATCATTTCCCTGCTTGCCTCAACTGTATTGGAAGAAAGATAAAGCTTTTCACGAAGCGGTAAAAAATCATTTTCCGTCACTTTTTTCATTTCTGTCGCCGTAATCACCAATAAAGCTTCGGCGTTTCCTATACAATATGCATTACTTATTTCAGGAATATTTATATACGAAAGAGATAAATCTTTCATATCGGCTTTTATTATAGTGTTTTCATATACAGCAACAATACAATTACCGTATTTGATAAATCGTTTTATCTCAGAAGTCTCCGGGAAATACATATACTTTTTCTTTCCGCCGGATAAAAGCCTCAATTCCGTGTTGTAAGAGTTATAGATTCCCACTACGATTCCCTTGTCAAACAGGCACACGCTTTCCTCTTCTCCCAGATAAGGATAACGGAAGGATTCAGTTTTTATAATCGCTCCGCTTTTTAAGTCATACCTATTTGCCTTAGAGTTTTTCATAAGCCAGAGAATTTCATCTTCATTCTCATTTATATCGAAAAACTTTGTTCCCAAGCCACTAATCGCATACACTATTTCATACGTTTCCATATCTATGGCGGTCAGCTTATTTTTTCTTATGACCAAAAGATAATTATACTCAGATGAGTATTTCACAGTCTCTGTCTCATTTATATTTTTTATCTTATTTTCAAACTTTGGGATATCTCCGCTAAGATCGTAAACGTGTATTTCTTCGTTGTCGAGAACAATCGCAAGCCTGTCATCTCTTGTCCATACCAGGCTTATGATATTTTCTTTCATTATGTAATCAAGTAAATCCATATGGATGGATTGAAAATATCTATAGGTATTTTCTCTGTAAATGTAAATATATTCATCACGTATTACGGCATACTTCTCCCCATTACATGACAAAAAGATTTCATCTTTTACATCAAAGTTCATGCGTTCTCCCTTTATCGGCAAGTTTTTAAGCACGCCTCCTTCAAGAGTAAGACCGTAGCCGTATGCACAGCTGAATAATCCGTTTTTATAGCAGTCCAGAGTTCCAGAATTATTTCTGACACATTCAAAAAGTTTTTTCCCTTTTATTCCAAGAAGACCTTTTTCGTCAAGCTCCGCATAGCAGTCGCAAAGTTCCGTAAGATTGCCTGATTTTATCAGAGCATCTGCAAACGAAACATCAGACACAATATCTTCAAGTTCTTTATACATGCTTTTTTTCTTGAGCAAAGATATTATCGGCATAAGCTTTTTGATGTTCGGATAACCGTCCTTTGATATATAGTTATCCATCGCATCATAATACCTTATAAGATTGTTCTCCGCAGAAACGCAGTTTTCCTTAAATTCATTCAGCACAACTTTTCTGAATATATTATGGCTAAAGCTTATAATGATGCTGTCCTTAGCCATGCTGTGATGAATGCATTCCTTAAGGTCATATAAAAGTCTTGATAAAATCGCAAAAGGAAGTTTCTTAAGTTTATAGTTATACCTGTCTTCTTTAGCAAAACTCTCTTCTATTTCCTTGTGTGTAAAAAGAAGTGTAAGAAGGTCGTCCTCAGTAATTCCGAACGGTGCTACTGCGATATAAGAAAGCACATATCGCACCACATTCTCATCGTGTCCGCAATTTCTGAACATATCAAATATATGAATTTTCGCCATTTCATAATCGTCAAAAACAAAATTTTCCACATAATCTCCCGAGTGCCATCCTGCAGCCAGGTCCGAAAGCAGCTTACATGATAACGGATTTGCTCCGTTTGAAAGACAGTCTTCTACCAGTGCCTTCTGTCCTTCCGATATAAGCGTTCTTCCTCTGCTTGACAGCATTTTATAAAAGCTGTCAGCTGCATCCTCCTTTGAAAAACCGGTTATATGATATTCCGTATCATTTATTTGTTTAAACTTTTCCACTATTTTTTCATCGGCAGAAGACACAATGATTTTAACGTCTTTCATTAATTCATCGGGGAACACGTTTACATTAACCTCTCCGATATCATAAAACATGTCCATTCCATCAATCACGATAACAGTTTTGCTGTAAGCAGGCGTTTTCCCCATTGCTTCTGAAAACATTTCAGATATATTATAGCGGTTAATTTCTTCACTTAAGGATATATCATACTCCTCCGTAATCATAATGCAAAGCTTTTTCAAACAGTCATAAAAATTATATATATCATTTTCTCCGAATAAAACATAAAAAACGTCTACAGACTTTTTATCCATAAACCTTTTGGTTGCAGCCCACGCTTCTTTAAGGGACTCTTTATCTTTTGCTTCCTTCAGTTCTGCTTCATATTCCTTATTCGGATCATACTCTCTGTAAAAATTAATAAACTCTTTAAGAAGTGTGGTTTTTCCGCTTCCTGACTCTCCTTTAAGAAAGTAAACTCCCCTGTCATCTCCTTCAACGTAGTTTTTAAGCCTATTAATATCTTCCTGACGTCCGCAAAACATACCCTCAGGTAATTTCCCGGGAATGTACTCTTCTTTCAGTCCATCCAATCTTTCAAATTCACTTAAAATATTTTTAATTAAGAGTTCTGTAACTCTTTGTTCCATCAATTCATAATATTCATCATTAAAATCCAGAGTTATTATGTTTTCCGAAAGATTGTCCTCCTCCATTTTTTCCCTTATTCTTCTTTTAAGCTCGCAAGTCCTTGTCATATCCCGGTCCTTTTCCGGGTATCCCTCTCTCATAAGAACGATTACATTGTCTGCAATGTCTTCATTTCCAAAAAGACCTTTTAATATTTCGTGTTCCGTTGCCGACGCTTCATATTTTACCAATTCCTCTTTTTTTAATGAACACTCTTTTGCTCTCTTTTCCAGTATTGCATGAAGCTTTTCTTCTTCACTATACCAGATATTATCGTCCACATATTCCCCGCTTCTCCTATTTAAATAGTAAACCTTGGGAATGTTGTTTTCATCAAGCAAATACCACTTATAAAGCAATTTTTTTTCTTCATCCCGGCACAAAGCAATTATTTTTTCAAATTCTGTCGCCTCTACTACCGAAGGAAGCGGAACCCATCCGTATCTGTCACCTGCCATAATAAGAAAGTTTGGTTTCGGAGAATTGCTCATGCAGTAATTTATCTCATCAAGGCAAATTTCAAGTGTATTCTGATTCAGTGCCGACTCCGTGTTTATTCCCCATCTCAAGTCGACAATCTGAAATCCGCATCCTCTTCTCTTTAAAAGTGCACTTACCTTTTCAAATATTTCATTATTTAATATAGCTCGTTCTTTTATAAAATCGCTGAATGTGGAGCTTACAAAAAGACGGAATGTATTATTCATAGCTTAATCCTCAATTTTATATTTTTTTCTTATTCTAAGGAGCGTGCGTTTTAATCCCAGTTTCCCTGTGACAATGATTAATGTAATACATAATATAATCGCAATTATAATTCCGATTACAATAATCAATGCCGGAAAAGTGAAAAATAAAAGCAACAACGGTATCCATAAATTCGTAACATAAAAATTCTCCATAACCCAAATCACCGCTACTGCATCGGTCATAACCCAAAGCATTATAATAGGAACCGTTAAAAAAAGCGTAACTCTTTTTTTCTTTTCCGTGAAAGGTTTTTCCCCACTTTTCAGTATTCCGGAAAATTTGCCGTTGTAATTTATATATTCAGAAGAGCGTGTCCTGTAAATAAGATTTTCAATTACAGCAACAAAAACGCATACAACGGCAGTGATTATCATAAGAAGCCCAAAAAGCTCCCACAAAGATATTCGCAAGTTCATACAATACACCCTTTTTAATGTCATTTGTTTTATTATAGCAGAAGTTTCACGGATGCACAAGACAAAAATAAAACCGCCGTTCGGCGGTACTTCTCAGGGAGAAGCCGGTTTTGGCTTGTTATTTTCCGCTGATAGTGCGCAAAAAAACGCAGACATACGCCAGTATGACTGCGTTTTTTAACTTCTCTAAGGCGAAAAATTCCTAACCCAAAACTGCGAATACGATAAAAATTTTCTTAAGCCCATAAAGGGCGTGAAAATTTTTGAGTAAAAACAACAGACTCGATGTCGTTGTTTTTTCTCATGCACCACAAAATTCTCGATTTTGAGTGCAGGACTATGAGAAAAAACTGTGCCCATCGAGGGCAAGTTTTTTGCTCGGAAATTTTCACGGCATATTAAGATGCCTAAGAAAATTTCCTTCGCATAGGAAAAAAGCCGAAG
>JAZQAZ010000045.1:0-3687 GCA_045545475.1 Clostridia bacterium
AATGCTATTTGCATTTTGATAACATCGTGTTTCACTCGCTAAAATGCTTCGCCCCCGCTGTTCTCGTCGCTCCTTAGCATTCGCTCCTCGCTCACTCCGGCTTTTCGCATTTTTACGCTCGCAAAACCTCGCTTCGCAAAAACTTTGTTGTTTTTGCTTCGTCGCGAAAAATTAAGCGCTACATTCTGGCAAATGTAACGCTTAAAGGAGGGAAATATCCGAAATAAAATATTCCGCAAGGAAATTTTACGAGGAATAAAAGTACCCTCGACGGGTACTTTTATTTTTCCCTCCAAAGCGCCGTTCTCAGGATGCAATCGTTTAAAAAATTAAACACCACGTTCTGGCAAACGTAGTGCTTAAAGGAGGGAAATATGCGAAGAAAAATCTCCCGCAGGGAATTTTACGAGCAATAAATTGTTGCTCGATGCAGCAATTTATTTTTCCCTCCTGATAGACCGTTCACCTTAGCAATACGCACGAAAAATTAAGCGCTACATTCTGGCAAATGTAACGCTTAAAGGAGGGAAATAAAAATATGTATTAACTTGCTATGGCCTTATTATAGCACCGCAAATATATTTTTTCAATACTCCATTTAGTAGAAATGCACGAAGTTTTCAACTTATTTTTGTGCAACATCCACAATTATATAAGTTTTTCTGACAATAAGATAATTTTCTCCTTTGCAGCTTCAAACTCTTCTCCGGAATAAAAATCCTCTGCATTCCAGGTTCTGTCGGACACCTGGGGAAGATTTAATATAACACGGTCTCGCTCCTCTTCCAATTTACATTCCCACTGGCAAAGCATTCCGCCAAGCACCTTTTCTCTTGGCGTAAGCTCAAGACCGCCGTATGCCTTTGAAGCATTCCAGTGATGCTGAACCTGATGAACCCTCCAGTTTTTGCTGATTACAGACCATTTGCAGATGGTTTTTATTGGTTCCTTTCGAAGTGGCACGATATACATGGGAGACCAGGATGCATTTATCACATTAAAACCCGATTCGATAAGCTCGGGGCCCGACTGATAAATATTCTCCCATGAGATTACAACCGCATCACGGGAAATGTTTTCCGTTCCCTCATAGGGAAATCCCTCCCAAACGATGGGCGTTCTTCCCAGCGAAAGGCAGATATCGATTATTTTCTTTACAAAATGGGAGTATGTTGCTTTTGTTGAGTCAAGTTTCTGCCTTGCCATATAGTCACGACAAAGGGCACAATGGTTCCAGTTTTCGTGCTTTGCCTCGTCGCATCCCACATGTATGTACTTTGAATATTTGAAAATTTCCGCAATTTCAGAAAGTATCTTACGGATGTTTTCAAAAATATCAGTCTTTCCTATGCACATAATATTATCAACTCTGCCCACGTTTCCTGCTTCAACGGAATTTTCCACGGAAGAATCTTCAATTTCTTCATCATATACGTTGCCGAACTCATCGGGACAGTTTTTTATAAGCTCCTTTGAATGGCCTATTCCCTCAAATTCCGGAACAAGCTCTACTCCCGCCTCATAGGCATATTCAACAAGGTAGTCAATTTCGCTTCTTTTATAGCATCTTCCCTTTGTTGCGGCTTTCGGGAAGCAAGCGAAAGGAAGAGTCCAGGACTGATCGTCCGCAAAGTGAAGTTGAAGATATTTCATTTTATTTATATAGCACAAATCTACATAGGAAATCAAATTATCAAAGTCATGCCATTCCCTTGCAAGGTCTGTCATAAAGGCTCTGAAATCCTTGTCGGGAGAATCCTTAATTTCGGTATCGCAAACATTAAAGCCATCTTCTGTCTTTTCCATGAGCTGAAGCATTGTGGCAAGACCATAACGCGCACCTTCATAGTCGGATGCGTAAACGCTTGCGCCCTTTATAGCGTATTCGTCTTTATCCAAAGCTTCGTCATACACTAACTTTATGCCGCCTTCGCCATCATTAAGATGTACGCCATAGAGCTTTGACACCATACGGAGAAACGCTTTTTTACAGAAAATAAGTCTTTCGTCAGCGGAAAATTCTGCTGATATTTCGATATTTCCATTTTCCTTAAAGTTTTTTGCTTTCGGAATAATGTTCATTAAAAAGCCCCTCTCTAATTAATAAATAAGTCCTGTTTCACTTAAATCAACTTCTAAAATTTGTCTTCTGCCGTTTTGAATTGTATCATAGGAAAAACGTGTTCCTTTTGTATTCCAGCGATTATGAAAATCCGAGCGGAACTCCACTGTAGCAAGGCTGTGGGGGCAATGTGCCGTAAGAACTATGCGATATTTTTCCTTTCGGCAGTCATAAAGATACACATTGCGATAGCCCTGCCCGTTTGGACAACCGTCGCCTAAAATATAGTTTTTATCCGGCGAATAAAGGCAATGGATATCAAACCCCTTTGTCATATCATCGGGAATTTCTTTCCATATGCCCTTCTCTGTATTAAGCCAATAGCAGTCATCCACACCGTTATAAGTACAGTAGCCGAAAAGCGTATCGTCATCCTGCCAATCATAGTGTGAATACATAGTCATTCTGCTCATCAGCTTCATATTCCCGGAAAGGTCTGATATTATGAGATTTGTCGCCCACGTTTTATCATTTTCAGATGGAAAAGTTCTTACCAGCATAATAAATTTCGTTGCCGACGGATTAAAGGTTATATGATTTACAACAAGCTTTCTGTCAGAGGTAAGTCCGATAAGGTGTGCCATTTCAGGATATGTGCAGATAAGCTTTTTATCCCCCGTTTCCATATCAACAAGGAAAACCCCGTCGTTTTCAGGTTGTGCAATATCAAAATAAGGATCCTTTTCGTTGCAGTAGCCATAGCCTTTCCGAAAATCGTAAATTCTTAAAAAGTTTACGGAGAGCCCCCATTTACCGTCACGGGAAATATTAGCACAAACAGGTGTATAATGCCTGTGTCCCGTTTTTATGTTTTTTTCTACGGTCATATATTCTCCATTTTCATATACGTTATAAAAGACCGTATCTTTTTTACTTCTGTGCCATTGAAGCATTGCACCCTGCTGAAAATTCCAGGCACAGGTTTCGTCAATCTTCTCAAAATTACCGTTTGCAAGGTCAACAACACCCAATGTGAGTATATCTGCGGATGTAGGAACTCTGTCTTCAAATTCCGCCATATTGCAAAGATGGAAGCTGTCGGTGTCGTCATAGGCCTTTAAGTCATAATAACCGAAAAAACAGCTCTTTTCAGTTTTCGGAGATATAATCCGAAGTCTTCCGTCTATATGAGTTACCGGTTCTTTTTCCATACAATTGTCCCTTTCCGTATAAACTTCTTTTTAATTTTATAACACATAAATTAAAAAGTCAACATAAAAGAGCTTATGCCAAAGGAAAATTTACGAGCAATAAATTGTTGCTCGATGCGACAATTTATTTTTCCCTCCAAAGCACCCACTTTGGCTTTACTGCACAAAACCCTGTTCGGGTTTTGATCGTTTAGTTATAAACACGGCTCGGCTGTTCGCCGAGCTCTTCGTTTTTACAACCTGACTACGCAAAAACTTTTCAATGAATTTGCACAAAATGCTATTTGCATTTTGATAACATCGTGTTTCACTCGCTAAAATGCTTCGCCCCCGCTGTTCTCGTCGCTCCTTAGCATTCGCTCCTCGCTCACTCCGGCTTTTCGCATTTTTACGCTCGCAAAACCTCGCTTCGCA
>JAZQAZ010000046.1:0-27496 GCA_045545475.1 Clostridia bacterium
TTGGGCGGTACTCCTTAGGGAGAAACCGGTTTTGGCTTGTTATTTTTCGCTGATAGTGCGCAAAAAAATGCAGATATACGTCAGTATACCTGCATTTTTTATGCTTCTCTGAGTCGAAAAATCCCTAAACCAAAACTGCGCATGCACCACAAAAATCTCGATTTTGAGTGCAGAACAAGGAAAAAAGTTGAAGGAATCCTGACGGATTTAGAGACTTTTTGACACAGTTATGTGCCAAAATCGTGGTTTTTGGGCGATTTATCCCTAAAGAGTATCGCCCTTAGCGACTTATTTTTTTATTATCTTATTTATTAATTTAATCAGATAGTAAACTATCATGCCGGTTATTATCGCAACAACCAGGTCAAAAATCACGGTTAAAGCAAAGGTTAAAACGAGAACTAAAATTTCATTCCATTTTTCCTCTTTGCATATCTTTACGAATTTTCTCCATTCACTCATGTTATATGCAACATGGAAAAGTATTGCTGCAATTACAGGCATGGGAATCCACGCCGCATAGGGCATTAAAATAATTAATATGAGAAGCAGCGTAACAGCGTGTACAATTCCTGCAATGGGGCTTCTTCCGCCGTTCTTTACATTTGCCGCAGTTCTTGCAATAGCTCCCGTTGCGGGGATACCGCCAAAAAGTCCTGATGCAATGTTACCCATACCCTGGGCAATAAGCTCGGTGTTTGAATTGTGCTTATCATCAATCATTCCGTCTGATACAACGCAGGATAAAAGCGACTCGATTGCCGCAAGAATAGCTATTGTAAAAGCACTTGGAATAAGTGCAGGAATTGCATTTAGGTCAAATTCAGGAATACTGAATTTGGGCGGAGCGTTTGAAATGGTATATAAATCACCAATGGTATTTACATCCATTTTAAGAAGCTTTACAATTACAACTCCAAAAATCACGGCAATTAAAGAACCCGGAATTTTCTTGCTGACTTTCGGCCAGAAAATGAGAATTGCAAGGGCAAGTGCACCTACAAGCACACTTAACCAATTTACTGTTCCGAAGTTCTTGACCACAGCTGCAATTTTTTCTGTTGTTTCGACAGCGTGGGTTCCTTCGGGAAATGTGAGCCCGAAAAAGTCCTTAAGCTGACCTGCCAGAATTGTCACCGCAATACCGGATGTAAATCCTACCGTTATTGAGTGGGGTATGTATTTTATAAGTCCGCCCATACGGCAGATACCCATTATTATAAGAATAATACCCGCCATAACAGTCGCAATTACAAGACCCGACATTCCGTCAGTTGCGATTATTCCTGCAACGATTGTAGCAAATGCCGCTGTTGGTCCCGATATATTAACTCTGCTTCCTCCAAATAGTGCAATTACAAAGCCTGCAACAATCGCAGTATACAAGCCTTGTTCAGGAGATGCACCCGAAGCAATGGCAAGAGCGATTGATAATGGCAATGCAATTATCGCAACGATTATACCTGCAATAAAATCGCTTATAAAGCTTTTTCCGTTATAATTTTTAAGTGTTTCTATTATCTTTGGGCTAAATGTTTTCATTTTTGTCTTCCTCTCAAAAAACCGATAAAAAGCACAAGACCCATAAAGAGTCTTGTGCTATAGTGTTTGATATAATTACGCTACAGGATAAACGCTTACCTGCTTCTTATCCTTGCCCATTCTCTCAAACTTTACTCTTCCGTTTGCTGTTGCAAACAGAGTATCGTCGCTGCCCTTCGCAACATTGAGACCGGGATGGATGTGTGTACCTCTCTGGCGAACTAAGATGTTACCAGCGAGAACAACCTGACCGTCAGCTCTCTTAACGCCGAGTCTCTTGGATTCAGAGTCTCTGCCGTTCTTTGTGCTGCCGACACCCTTTTTATGAGCGAAAAGCTGTATGTTTAACTTAAACATTCACGTGTACCTCCTTCACAGTGAGATAATCCTCATATTCGATAGATAGATTGCATAAAAATTCCTTAAAGCTACGAAGCAAGTCCTGTGCCTCGTCTATCGACTCATTTTCAACCTTTAATGTGACATCTGCATCGGCCACGTTATATGTGACCTTTGCACCGACCACGTTTTCAAGACCGTTTACCGTCATCCACACCGTCGAAGAAACGGATGCACAGACAATATCCTCGCCTTCAACTGCGTAGCCTGAATGTCCACAAACCTTAAAGCCTGAAATTTTTTCGCCGACTAAGTAAAATTCCGCTTTAGTCATTATGCATTGATAGCCTGGATTTCAACTTTTGTAAAAGGCTGTCTGTGGCCTTTTTTCTTGTGATATCCCTTCTTGGACTTGTAGCGATAAACAACTACCTTCTTGCCCTTGGTCTGCTTTAAAACCTTGGCTGCAACTGTTGCACCTTCAACGTAAGGAGCTCCAACCTTGAACTCTTCTCCGCCGATAGCTACAACCTTGTCAAAAGTAACGGTTTCAGCATCTGTATCAATCTTTTCAACGAATACGATGTCTCCTGCCTTTACCTGGTACTGCTTTCCGCCTGTTTCAATCACTGCGTACATTCTTTGCACCTCCCTGTATAATCAGACTCGCTATTGCGGGCGGCTTTTGACGCACTTAAATAAGCCCGTTCTATGCGGTTACCATAGTATACTACCACAAAATCTTAGCAATGTCAACAACTTTTTTACTTTTTTTCGTTAATTTTACTATCTTTCAAGCCAGATAAAATTATCGGGATTTATATCATATTTACCGAGGTATGCCGTTCTGTCTTCGGTATGTCTCAGATAAGACGCCGGACGATACTCCGTCACGTTTGTATGAATTGATATTTTCATAGGCTTGTCGGTAATATTAAAGTCTTTTTTCTTAAGCGTTATAAGAAAATGACTTCCCGGGAATTCTTCATCGGAAGACAAAGCTTCAACCTTATATTTTTTAAGTTCATCTTCCCTTGCCTTTTCGGTCATACCAAAGTACATCCATACTCTCACAGGAATAAACGGTGTTCCTTTTTCGTCTATATAGATTGGCGGATTAAACTTAAATAGGTTAAATTCGCCTGCTACGGTTATCCCCTCTTCTTTTTTCGCCATTACTTCAATTTTCAAATTTTCCGCATCTTCATCTATCCGCAATTTTGCATTACTGTCCGAAAAGCTCATCCATCCGCTTCCTATTTTATATCGGGGCACGCCTTCCTCTACACCATCGTAATATTCAAGTGGAGAAAGTCCTTTTTCTATTCTTTCCGAAACCTCTGCAAATTCGGTTTTTATAAGCTTTCTGAGATACTCTGCTCTGTCATAGAGTTTTTCGGGGAAATATTTAAAACCTTCCGCCTCGGTGTGATAGCCAAGCCTTCTGTCTTTCTCTGAAACCCTTGCAAGGCTTTCAGAAATTTCAATTTCCCTTAAAACTATATTTTCCATTTTTAAAAGCGTTTCCTTTAAGTTACCTTCCCCGTTTCCAAGCTTATCCCTGAGATAATAAAACTTAAGTATATTCATTCCGCTTTCAAACTGTAAAGAAAGTGCTTTTGCAACGGACTCCTGCTCGGTTTCTTCACATGTTTCGCCAAGACCTTCGAGATAAGTCATTCCTTTATTCCAGTTTTCTGACATTTCCTCGGCTAAGGTTATCGCTTCTTCCAAAGTGTGTCCTGAAAGCAGAGACTCATATATTCTGTCTCCGTTCATCATATCGCCGTACTGCCAGCTTCTTGGAAGCGGATAGTTTTTAGGCTTAAGCTGTAAAAGCCACACCGATCCGTCATGGAATGGACCGTAATAGCTTGTCATAATGTTAAGAATGCAGTTTCTATAGCCTTTTTCAAAGCTTTCCCAGGCAGTAACTACTTTTTCGGCTTTCGCTTTACCCCAGTAAATTCCGGCTAAATACAAAAGGAAAGACTTTTTATCGGAAAAGTCCGAAAGAAAGGCAAGCTCGCCTGCCGCCTTATTCATAAGTGACGGATAGTTTCCGAAATACCAGCACTGCATAACCCCCTTAACTCCAAGGGAATACATGGCCTTATACTTGTCAAAAAGATTTCCCGGCACCGGAATATAGGGTACGCTTGCAACCTCGTGGGAACAGCATACCTGAGTTTTTGCATAGATCGTTTTACCGTATTTTTTTGCAAAAGCTGCTGTGTTCTTAAACATATCCGACGGCCCTATATAAGAAAGCCAGTAGTCGTTTGCTATACGTTCTTTTCCAAGCTGTATACTGCTTCCCGCATCCTCAAACCCCTGAAGCATCCCGGCATCTTCGGGGATGAGTCTTGCATAGTCTTCAATATCCTCGATCTCCCAGCTTCTGTGTCCGTAGGTCCAGGATATAAATTCCGCATCGGGTTTTGATGCCCTTACGCCCTTTTTCATAGCTTCAACTGCATCTGCTAAGATCTCTCCCGCCCTTTTATCACGGCAATTCGGGCAGGTGTAAATACCTTTCTTTATATCACCGTATGCACTTGAGCAGTTTGTAATCCTCTCTCCTGTGGTAAGGGCAATTACTCCACCAAGGTCGGGGCATTTTTCGAAAAGTGTTTTGTATGCCTCGTAAATATACTCTGCCCCTCTTTTTGAAGATGTGCAAAAACATCTTCCCCCGTCAGTTGCTACGGCACCGCCAATATCCTTATACTTAATTGCAAGCTCACCACGAAGGCCGTCAGGTTCAATTGCCATAATAAACACCTTTATTCCGTAGCGACGGCATTTCTCTATGGTTTTATTAAGCTTTTTTATTCTTCTTTCGCTATCCTGCCCATATTCTGCAATTATACCTGAAGGCAAAAGATCGGAAAACTTGGTATATACCCATACACCGTTTGAGCCGTCGTGAGCAAGGCGGTTTAAGTATTCCTCGGGATAGTAATCTATATCGTCTCCAAGTTCCTCACCGTTATTCGGAGGACGGTTTATAGGTGCAAAAAAGCAATGGGTTATTCTTGATTTCATATGAGGCGTCCTCTTTATTTCACCAATGGGTAAAAACGCACCCTCCCGCCTTCTCATTTCGTCTTCAATGAAAACAAGACCACGGCGGATTCCTTCGGTATCCTCTGCAGTTATCACAGTTTCTTTTTCCGTCACGGTAATTATATATTCTTCAAAAACCGAGGTTTTTCCCTTCCTTGTAATTATGGGATACTTGTCCCCTCCGATTTCATATACTTTCAGAAAACTACCAAAATCTGCATACGATGTGTCAAGAAGTTCATCTGAAAATTCAACTGCAAGAAACGCTCCATTTACATTGGCTTCTCCTTTTTCTGCTTTACGGGAATTGAAATAAGCCGGTTTCACCTGGTGAACCGGCTTTTTTAATTCTTCAACAAAAAGCTTTTCGGGCTGACAGTATAAAAACGGATCCTTTTCAACTATATTCCTTAACATAAAATCACGCTCCGTAAACATTTTAACGACAAAGCCCTCTATATGCAATACACAATCTTAAATAATATTTAAACTATATTAAATTATTTTTCAAAAACTTTTCTGTAATCGTAAATATAGCTTATTCCAGAAATTAATGTCGCAAGGGTGGACAAATAAATACTTGCCTGAGAAATCCAGTAGAGGAAAGCTATTTCGCTTGTTCCGAAAAGAATTGCGATAACCATGCTTATCATCTGGATCGTGGTTTTAACCTTTCCCCACATACTTGCCGCAACGGAAATTCCCTCTGCAACGGCAATTACTCTGATGCCTGTTATAAGAAAATCTCTTGCAAGAATAATCATAGCACACCATACGGGGAAAACTCCCTCCACCATAAGGCAGAGCATAACCGCTGTAACAATCAACTTATCAGCCAAAGGATCCATTACCTTACCGAAATTTGTAACCAAATTATCCCTTCTTGCTATGTATCCGTCGAACCAATCTGTCAAGGATGCAACGATGAAAACAAGTGCCGCAATTATGCTCTCTACCGATACTCCCAGTACGGATGCATCAGTAAAATGACAAAGCATTATAATCATAACAACAGGAACCAAAATCATTCTTAAAATTGTAAGTCTGTTTGGAAGGTTATTAATCATAAATCATCTCTCCAGTCAAATCATAATCTACATAATCCATTATTTTAACTTTGACAAACTCGCCCGCTTCAACTTCTTTTTCCGCACCGAAGTACACGAAAGCATCAACGTCCAAAGAATCCATATAACTTCTTCCATAGTATAAGCAGGATTCAGAGTCAAAACCCTCGGTTAAAACCGTAAGAGTTTTACCGATGAAGCTTTTACCGTTTTCCTCCGCCACCTTGTTTTGTATATCCATAAGAATTTCGGCACGTCTTTCCTTTACTTCATCATCAATCTGATTTTCCATTTTTGCCGCTCTCGTTCCCTCCTCTGCAGAGTAGGCAAAGGCACCGAGACGTTCAAATTTCATTTCCTTGACAAAATTACAAAGCGTTTCAAACTGTTCCTCAGTTTCACCGGGGAAACCTGCAATCAGAGATGTCCTTATAGCAATTCCGGGAATTTCTTTTCTGAGCTTATCAATAAGAGTGCGAAGAGCCTCTCCCGTGGTTTTCCTATTCATTTTCTTTAAGATTTCATCATCTGCATGCTGAATGGGAATATCCATATATTTTACTATTTTTTCTTCAGTTTTGAAGACATCTATTATTTCGTCGTTTATTTCTTCAGGGTAGCAATAGTGCACTCTCACCCATTTAACATTTTCAATCTTACAAAGCTTTTTGAGTAGCTCCGGAAGCTTTTTTTCCTTGTACAAATCAATTCCGTATCGACTGGTATCCTGGGCAATTACGATAAGTTCCTTAACTCCTGACTCTGCCAGTTCTTCCGCTTCGGCTACTATCTCCTCCATAGGACGGCTCTTATAGCGACCTCTTATAAAAGGGATTGCACAGTAGCTGCAGAAATTATCGCATCCTTCGGCAATTTTCAAGTATGCCGTATGCTTGGGTGTTGTTATTACTCTGGGAAGTGTTTTATCGCTGGCGTTTCCCCCGAAAAACTTTCTGTTTCCGTTCTTTTTTGCCTCATCAATTGCTTCTGCGATTTTGTCATAGTCCTCAACACCGACTATGGCATCAAGCTCCGGAAGCTCGGATAAAATTTCATCCTTATAACGCTGGGAAAGACAACCTGCACAAATTAATATTTTGCACTTGCCCATCTCTTTATAGCTTGCCGCATCAAGGATTGTTTCGATGCTTTCTGCTTTTGCCGAGTCGATAAACGCACAAGTATTTACTATGATTATTTCCGCTTCTTCGATATCCTCCGTAATTTCATAACCTTTTTCCGTAAGAATACCTATCATATTTTCGCTGTCCACCAGGTTTTTGGAACAACCAAGTGAAATAAATCCCACTTTTTCAGTCTTCATTCATACAACTCCTGACATCGCTTAAGGAAAATCCCCGTGATACAAAATAGCGATATATCTTTTCCTTTTCTTCTTTGTCCTTAAATCTTTTATTAAGTTCTTCTTTTATAATTTCACATTCATCCACATCAAATGCACTAAGTGCATCCTCCGCCAAAGAATCAGGGATTCCCCGCATTTTAAGTTCCGATAAAATCCTTATTCTTCCATGTTTTTTTATCCTGTAAGAATCCGAAACATAGGCTCTTGCATATTCCGCTTCGTCTATGTAACCAAGCTCTGTCATGGCTAAAACCGCTCCTTCTATTTCCGAAGAAGGGAATTTTTTCGAATAAAGTTTTTCTCTTAATGTCTTTCTCGTCTGTCTGCCAAGGGAACAAAGCTTTGCTGCAGTTTCCCTTGCAGTAAGTTTTCTTTTACTTTTATTCATCCGCCAGAAACTCCATAAACACCAAATTTGCAAGGTCTTCTCCCAGTCTCGTAAGCCGTGCAAACTTACCGTCATAGGATATAAGACCTTTATCCGAAAGCTTTTTAAGCTTTTCATGAAACTTTCCTTTAGTTTCAAATCCTGTCAGAATGCGAAAGCCCAGCATAAAACGTTCGTATTCAGCCTCAGTTTCTGAAATTTCTATAGCTTCAAATCTTTTATCCTCTGCCTTTATATATTCTTCAATCCCGGAAATATTCGAATATCTCACATTTCCGTAAAACGAGTGAGCTCCTGCACCAAATCCATAATAAGGAACTCCTGTCCAGTATTTCATATTATGGCGGGATATTTTCCCGTTTTTCCCGAAATTTGAAATTTCATAATGTATAAAGCCTGCTTTTTCAAGGCTTTCACAAACTGCATGGTGCATTTCCCTTTCTTCCTCATCTGACGGAAGAGCGGGCGTATTATCATAAAAGGGTGTACCCTCTTCTATTATCAGAGAATAGCAGCTTATATGATTAACCGAAAGCTCAATAGCCTTTTTCACGTTTTCAAGAAGACTCTCTTTTGTCTGACGAGGTATTGCCTCCATAAGGTCAATGCTGATATTATCAAAACCGGCTTCCCTTGCCATAAGCACAGCCTGAGTCGCTTCAAAGGAAGAATGTACCCTTGACAATGCCTTAAGTTCGCTATCGCAAAATGACTGCACACCTATACTCAATCTGTTTACGCCCAGGCTTTTTAAAAAGCTGTATTTTTCCTTATCTGCCGTCGCAGGGTTTGATTCAACAGTAAATTCCGTATCGTCTGCCAAAGCAAAGTTATCCTTTATGGCATTTATAAGCCTTTTAAATTGCTCGTTTGTAAGAACCGTCGGAGTTCCTCCTCCGATGTAAACGGTATCCGCAGAAATTCCTGCAAAAGGCTTCATCTCATTTATCAGTGCAGTAACATAGTCATCCCGCATGTTCATCTTGCCTGAGTAAGAGTTAAAATCACAATAAGCACACTTTGCAAGACAAAACGGAATATGTATATATATTCCGTTACTCATCTAATTTAAGCACAGCCATAAATGCCTCCTGCGGTACTTCTACACTACCCACCTGACGCATACGCTTTTTACCTTCTTTTTGTTTTTCAAGAAGTTTCTTCTTTCGTGTTATATCTCCGCCGTAGCACTTTGCAAGTACGTCCTTACGCATTGCCTTTACGGTTTCTCTTGCTATAATTTTAGAGCCGATTGTCGCCTGTATCGGAATTTCGAAAAGCTGTCTCGGAATAACCTCTTTAAGCTTTTCCGCAATTTTTCTTGCCCTGCCGTAAGCTTTCTCCTCATGAACAATAAAGGAAAGAGCGTCAACCAGGTCTCCGTTTAGCAATATATCAAGCTTTACAAGCTTGCTTTCCGCATAGCCCTTAAGTTCATAGTCAAAGGATGCATAACCCTTTGTTCTTGACTTAAGTGCATCGAAAAAGTCATATATAATTTCGTTTAAGGGAAGTTCATAATGAACCTGTGTTCTTGAATCGTCGATATATGTCATGCTCTTATAGGTTCCTCGTCTTTCCTGACAAAGCTCCATAATCGCACCGACATATTCCGTAGGAGTCATAATGTCGGCATTTACCATAGGTTCATACATCGCCGCAATTTCAGTGGGTTTCGGAAGATTTGCAGGGTTATCCACCAGCACAACCTCACCGTCACTCTTTTCAATACGGTAAATTACACTGGGAGCCGTCGTTACAAGATCAAGATTATACTCCCTTTCCAGTCTTTCCTGAATAACCTCCATGTGTAAAAGTCCCAAGAATCCGCATCTGAATCCAAATCCCAAAGCCTGAGATGTTTCTGCTTCAAAGGTTAAAGATGCATCGTTTAATTTAAGCTTATCAAGAGCATCACGCAAATCTCCGTACTTTGAACCGTCAGCGGGATAAATACCGCAGAAAACCATGGGATTTACGTTTTTGTATCCGGGAAGTGGCTCTTTTGCCGGATTCTCTGCAAGAGTTACCGTATCACCAACACGGACATCCTGAACACTTTTTATCGAAGCGGTAATATAACCAACCTCTCCGGCCTTTAACTGTGGTGTTGACTTCATTTCTCCCGGCTTTAAATATCCGGTTTCAACAACGTCAAATTCTTTCCCTGTCGCCATAAATCTTATTCTCTGTCCGGGTTTAACCGAGCCTTCTCTTACTCTGCAATATACAATAACACCACGGTAGCTGTCATAAATTGAGTCGAAAATCATTGCCTGCAACGGTGCATTTTCGTCTCCCTTAGGTGCTGGAATATTTTCAACAACACTTTTCAATACCGCTTCTATATTTATTCCGTTTTTCGCCGAAATTCTCGGAGCATCCATAGCGGGAAGACCTATAACATCCTCAATTTCGGATGCAACTTCTTCAGGCCTTGCTCCCGGAAGGTCAATCTTATTTATAACGGGCATAATTTCAAGGTCCGCATCCAGTGCAAGATAGGTGTTTGCGAGAGTCTGTGCTTCTATTCCTTGGGAAGCATCAACCACAAGTACTGCACCCTCACAGGCAGCAAGACTTCTTGATACCTCATAGTTAAAGTCAACGTGACCCGGAGTATCAATCAAATTAAGCTCGTATGTTTCACCCTCATAATCATAGAAAAGTCTGACAGCGCGGGCCTTAATAGTTATGCCGCGCTCCTTTTCCAGATCCATATCGTCAAGAATCTGCTCATCCATATCACGCTGTTCAACAGCACCGGTCGCCTCAATAAGACGGTCAGCCAATGTTGACTTGCCGTGGTCGATATGAGCAATTATCGAGAAATTCCTGATTTTTTCCATTCTTGTTTTTGTCATTTACTTTATCTTCTCTTTCAGATTAAAATTTTCCGTTGTTTTCACGCATAATCGTGCGGTAATCAAGATCGCCTCGTGCCAAGCTATGTATAAGAGCTTCAGCCGTTGCCACATTTGTTGCCAGCGGCACAGTATGCATATCACAAAGTTTTAAGAGTGACTGCATATCAGGCTCATAACTCTGAGCAAAGGGGTCCCTGAAAGATAGCACCATATCTATTTCGTTATATGCTATTCTTGCCGCTATCTGTTCGGATCCGCCTTCTCTGCCGGGAAGAAATCTGTTTATCTTAAGTCCGGTTGCTTCTTCTATAAGACCGCCGGTAATTCCCGTTGCAAGAAGAGTATGCTTTGCCAGTACACTCTTATAAGCAAGGCAAAACTCCACCATAAGATCCTTTTTCTTGTCATGTGCAATAAGCGCTATATTCATATTCTCCATCCCTTTCTCTTTATTATCTGTATTTTTTCTTAAACAGGCGTTTTTTATTAAGATTCAAAAGTTTTACGCTTTCACCGTTAAGTCTTCGTGCGATATTTTTAATCGCCTTACCTGCGGGAGATTTCCTGTCCGTCACGCAAAGAGTTGACTCATATGCATTTATCAGAACTCTGGGGTCCTCCGGAATAATTCCGATAAGTTTAACCGCAACAGTGAAAAGAGTTTCTTCTGCTCCTGCCGTCTTTCCTATGTCAGCCAGTTCAGGAATCAATCTGTTTACCAAAAGGTGTGTTTCCTTTACATTCGGATATCCTTCTTCAATCAGGCCTGCCACTCGGTCAGCATCTCTTATGGCAGCTCTGTCCGGAACCGCCACAATTATAGCTTCATCCGCAGGATAAAGAGCACATTTGAAACCGTATTCGATTCCTGCCGGGCAGTCTATCAGGATATAATCAAATCTGTTTTTCTGTTCAAGGCAGAATTCCTTGAATTTTTCCAGCTGCAGTTCCTCTTTTTCCTTTGTCTGGGATGCAGGAATCATATACAGGCATTTGAACACCTCATGTTGTATGAATGCATCCTCAGGCTGTGCAGAACCTTCAAGCACATCTATCACATCGTAAAGTACTTTGTCCTCAAAACCAAGTAAAATATCAAGATTCCGAAGGCCTGTATCTGTATCAATCATTAAAACCCGCTTCCCGGTAAGGGCAAGAGCCACGCCTAAGTTTGCCGTAACAGTGGTTTTACCCACTCCGCCTTTACCTGAAGTTACAACTATTACCTTTCCCAATATTTTACCCTCCTTAGTATAATTTGTCAATCCCAAGGGTAAGCTCAGGTGAGTTTTCTGCATTGAGATATGCGTCGATTATCGCTTTTGCAACAGGTCCGCAATATGATCCGCCACCGCTTCTTTCAATTACAACAGCAACTGCGATTTTCGGATTTTCATAGGGGGCATACGCAACAAAAAGACCGTTATCGCTTCCGCCGTAAACCTCTGCAGTACCGGTTTTTGCCGCAACCTTTATAGGATAATCCTCAAAGTATAAAGATGCAGTACCGGAAAGTGCAACAAGCCTCATACCATATCTCACAGCATCAAGATTTTCCTGTGTTAATGTAATTCTGTCATTTTCCTTTATTTCGGTAAGGCTTATCACTTCTTTTCCTCCATAGGAATAAATGCCCTTGACCAGATGCGGAGTATATCTTACACCGCCGGATGCAATCTGCGACACGTAAGATGCCAGCTGAATCGGAGTAAATTTATTGTCATCCTGCCCTATCGCCGCCTGAAGAGTATAACCTTCATACCACGGTTCATCTCTCAGTGCCTTTGTTTCAGGCGAAGCCACGGTTCCCGTTTCTTCCGGCAACTCTATCCCAGTGCTTTTTCCCAAGCCGAATTTATCGGCATATTCAACCATCTTATCAATTCCAAGTTGATATCCTGCTGTATAGAAAAAGTAGTTACAAGAATCCTTTATAGCAGTCGACACATTTACAAATCCGTGGTCGTGCAAACATTTAAAGTGTCCTTGCCCAAGCTTATATATAACTTCATCCTTTATAAGAGTATCAGGAAGAATCACCTTTTCTTCAAGAGCTGCTATTCCCACAAGCATTTTATATGTTGAACCCGGAGAATAAGTTCCCGAAAGTGCTCTGTTAAACAAAGGATTATTTCTGTCAGAAATAAGCTTTGAATAGTTCTTATTGTAATCCTCAATCGAATAGTCAGGATATGATGCCATACAAATCACTTCACCGGTTTCAACATCTATTGCAACTGCAGCACCGCCTGCCACATCAGCACCATAACCTCGTTCTTCATGTTTTGAATAAATCTCCGCTACGGTCTCTTTCAAAGCCTTTTCCGCTGCTTTTTGTACATCAAGATCAATTGTAAGATATACAGAATTTCCGCTTTCTGCCGGAACAGCTTCAGTAAGTGCAACATAATGTCCGTTTTCGTCCTGCTCCGCAACCATACGGCCGTTTTTTCCGCGAAGATTCTTTTCAAGATATTTTTCAAGGCCTTCTTTTCCGATATAATCATTCATTCCGTATCCTTCGGTTTTAAGTTCAGAATATTCAGTATCGCTTATAAGGCCTGTCCTTCCTAAAATATGAGCCCCGAGATTTCCGTGAGGATATTCTCTCACAGGCTTTGTCATTATGTTTACGCCACGGTACTCATCATAATGTTCTTTAATTGAAACAACGGTGTCTTTTGAAACATCGCCTGCCAGAGTGTATGATATATTTGTCGAAAAGCCTCTTATCAACATAGTGTATCTTACACCGACGATAAGTCTGGTTTCGGCATCTGTATATTTTTTGTCCACGTTGAAAAGTAATGCATAATGTTCAACCGTTTCAGCTGCTGTATAATCCTCCGGGATATTCATTTCCTTTTTCCATGAAGCTTCAGCTTTTCCCTCTTCGTCAGAAAATGTGAAAGCATACGGTCTTTTATCCGTAACAGGAAGTTCATCCGATGAAGGAGTTTCTTCATTGCTTTTAAAAACGGCATGTGTTTTTAAGATTATCTCGTTTATTTCTGCATCATCCATACCTTTTACACGCTGAAATTCAACAGAAAAGCCCATTCTGTTTCCAACGATTACTCTTCCGTATCTGTCATATATTTCACCACGAGGAGCACTTATGCTTACAGTTCTCTGGGTTCTGGACAAGCTCTTTTCATAGTTTTCTTTTCCGTTTACAATCTGTAAGACAGAAAGTCTAATAATAGCTATTATCGCAAATATTATAAGGACTGCGTATAAAACAATATATCGTTTTCTATTATCCATCTATACGCACCTCCTGTTTTTGCCTGTGGATTTTTCTGGCGAAATAAAAAACAGGAATACAAACAATGCCGTTATAAACACATCTTGTAACAAGGATTTTAAAAACTTCGCCCGAAATAACCGCCTCGTTCCAAATGGCTGTATTTATAATAAGCAGCAGCGATTCGTAAAGTATTGATGATAAAAAGCAATACAAAATTACTACCCACATACTTTCGGTAAATATGTACCTGTTAAGAAAAATGTATATGCACACAAACAAAATCAGTAAAAGAGTTGTTATTCCGTAGATTTTTCCGAAAATCAAGTCCGTCAACGTTCCGAATATAACACTGTAGGAAACAACCTCAGTGTCTTTAAGGAAAAGTGCATACACAAACAATAAAACAAAAACAATATTAGGCACTGTTTCGCCTACCTCAAATCTCTTTATTACAGGACTGCTTTGAAAAAAGAATGCAATAAAAAGCAATATAAAATGCGTAATGCCGTATAATTTTGTTTTCATCTGCAGTCCTCCCTTTCGTTAGATTATTCTCTATATGTTGATGTTATAATTATTACTTCCTTAGGGGATTTAATGTTTCCCGTAGGCTCTACTATAGCGGTTCTCGAAAGATCCTCGTCTTTTATTTCCTTTACTCTGCCTATTGTAAGCCCCGAAGGATAAACGTCACCGCTACCCGATGTTATAATGTAGTCCCCGGGCGTTATATTTGCTTCCTTTGACACTGATGTCATTTTACACATTCCGTTAAGAAGTGAATCCCCCTCTATAATGCCTGTCTCTCCCGTACGGCTTACTTCCGCACCGCAGGCCGTACCGGGTTCTGCAATCGTCATAACACGAGCCCAGGTGGAGCCAACCTCGTCGACTTTCCCCAAAACTCCTCCGGAATCCATAGCAACACAGTTTTTGCTTATTCCGTCTTTTTCTCCTTTATCTATTATAAAATAGGTATACCAACCCGATGGGTCAACTGCAATGACAGATGCTGCGGTTGTATCGAAATCCCTGTACTTTTCGCTTAAATCCACTAAAGAGCGAAGGCGTTCGTTTTCTGATAATATCTCATCACTTTCCGTAACCTTGCCCTCTAAAAGCATAACTTTTGATTTCAAAGCAGCATTTTCTTTTTTAAGCTCGTCCATATCCTTAAAATAGTCAAACCCATATTCAATCACATTATCGATTCCCACGAAAAGCTGTTGAAAGGGTTTTGCAATTATTCCGGCAACATCACCTATGATACTGCTTTTGTCTTTTTCAATAGTGCTTACAGCCATCGAAACGAAAACAACAATTACGATTACTGCAAGCCACACTAATTTCTTTTTCAAGAAAATCCCTCGCTAATCACTTATTCTTTTTAACGACGTTTTTAAATCCCTTAATTTCCCCCGAATCCTTCATGAGGGCACCCATGCCCTCCACGGCACAGGTTATGGGATTTTCCGCCACCGTAACTTTAAGACCGGTTTCCGCTGCCAGAAATTCGTCCAGTCCTTTCAGCTTACTCACTCCACCGGTGAGGTAAATTCCTCCCGATGTAATATCTCCGGTAAGCTCAGGAGGCGTTTTTTCAAGCACCTTCCTTATACATTCAAGAATCGCAGACACCTGATCGGACAAGGCCTCTCGTATTTGTTCAGGGGTTATCGACATGGTTTTAGGAAGTCCCGTAACCAGATCTCTCCCTTTAAAGCTCATGGCACTTTCGCCCTCATAGGCTGCTGCAGAACCAATTGTATTTTTAATTTCGCTTGCTGTAGGAAGTCCGATAAGCAAGGAATAGTTTTTTCTAATATAATTTATTATGGCATTATCCATATCATCGCCGCTGATTCTTATAGATCCGCTTGCAGACACACCCATAAGCGAAATTACCGACACTTCGCAGGTACCTCCGCCGATATCAACTATAATATTAGCTTCTCTGGCTTCTACGGAAAGCCCCATTCCCTTTGCCGAAGCGATAGGTTCATCTACAACCGTAACCTGGCGTGCACCGCATCCCAACGCCACATCCTCCACGGCACGTTTTTCAACCTCGGTTGCCTCGTAAGGAACGCCTATTGCTATCTTTGCACCGAAAAAGCCACGATGCTTAACCGTTTTTTCAAGAAAGCTTTTAAGCATAAACTCCGCCATGTGATAATCCGCTATAACCCCATCTCTTAAAGGATGTATAACTTCAATATACGAAGGAGTTCTTCCAAGCATTTCTCTTGCTTCGTTTCCTACTCTGATAACCTTCTTCTGTCTTGTATCATAGGCAACGGCAGAAGCCTCGTTCAATAGGATTCCGTGACCCTTTAAGTATATTCTTGTATTTGTTGTGCCAAGATCTATTGCGATGTTTTTTGAAAAGAAAGGCATTTTTTATCTCCCTTCAAAGATAAACTCTTCTTTAAGTAAATTTATAAGTGCTTCTTTAGGAAGGCCTACGACATTGGAAAATTCTCCATCGATTCCTTCCACAAACTTTCCCCCATCGTCCTGTATGCCGTATGCCCCTGCCTTATCTTTTGGCGAGCCACCGGCTATGTATATATCAATTTCATCATCCGTAAGGTTTCTGAAGGTAACTTTAGTTTCAGCACATTTGGCTACGGTTTTTCCTGTTTTCGTGTCAGACACGCAATATCCCGTGTACACGGAATGAGTATTCCCCGAAAGCATTTTAAGCATTCTTTTAGCGTCATCATCGTCTGTCGGTTTACCAAGTATTTTTTCACCCAATGCCACAACCGTATCAGCCGCTATAACAAGGCTTTCCTCTCCGACATGAGTTTTTGCAATATGTGCCGCCTTAAGAAGCGAAAGCTCCCTTACCAGAGTAGCCGGACTTTCCACACCGATGTTTTCATCAATATCTGCAGGCTCAACAGTAAACTCAAGTCCCATTTCGGTTAATATATCTTTTCTTCTGGGGGACATTGATGCAAGTATATATTTCATAATATCAACTCCGGATTTTATACTCCGGTGGAGCCGAAGCCTCCGCCTGCTCTTTCGGTTTCGGAAAGCTCGTCCGCCTCTATAAGTATTGCCTGAATTACGGGAGATATAACCATCTGTGCAATTCTGTCACCGTTTTTAATTTCAAAAGGTTCATCGGAAAGGTTAACGAGTGCCACCTTCACTTCTCCTCTGTAATCCGAGTCAATTACGCCCACGCAATTCGGAAGGGTTATTCCTTTTTTGGAAGCAAGACCGCTTCTTGCATAAAGATAAGCAGCAAATCCTTCAGGGACAGCAATAGCAAACCCTGTAGGTATAAGCTTACGCTCCATAGGCTTTAATATTATATCTTCTGTTAAGCATGCGGAAATATCCATTCCCGCTGCACCTTCAGTCTGATATGAAGGAAGATTTACTCCCTCCGCCAGTTTCTTTATTTTAACTTCAAACATTTATTACTCCTCCAAAAAACAATACTCTCTGTTATTTTACCACAAATCGGAAAATTTTTAAAGCTTTTTTTGTTGTCATTTATAAAAATATCCTCTGGTGTAATTTTTCGGCGTCAAAGCCTTTTCTTCATCTGTATACATTCTGTAAATCTTCACACATTCTTCGGGACTTTCTTTCGTAAACATAAGCCGTATTCCCGATATTTTACTGTTTTTCAATTCAGAAATCCTGTCTGCCATAAAAATCGGCACGCTGTTATAAAGAGTATTGAACTCTCCATCGGATTTTACGAAAAACTTTACATCTTTTCTGTCCTTTAAATATATGCTCTTTTCGCAGGAGGCACATCCTTTTCCGTCACACTTGCCTGCCGTTTTTATTACGCAGTTTCTGCTTTTCATCAAAGGAAGATAGCCGTAGGCAAAAGCAAGGCAAGGCATTTTATCCGCAATATTTTTTATCTGCTTAAGATTAAGCTCAGCTGAAAGTACGGCTTTTTCAAACCTCGCTGCAGAATATGCATTGGAAATATTCATGCTGTAGTCAGCTATCACTTTCTTTCCCATTTTTATACCGTACTCTGCCGCACCGATGCTTCCTGCAAGGATATATTCTTCCTCTATTCTTTCAGGCAGCTTTCCGTAAACCGCAGGAATGTAAACGCCCTTCGCCTGAGTTTTTCCCGTAAGGCTATAAGGAACAAAAACATTTTCCGCTCCTTCTTCTATAAGGGCTTCTGCCTGCTCAATGGTTTCTGCCGTTATATACACTGAAAACTCTTCTTTTTCACTTTCCTTAATTAAGGGCAGTTCCACATCTCCAGCAAACACCCTTGTTTTCTCACGCATTCCGGAAAGCTTCTCTGTCGCCTCACGCCTTAAAGCATTAAGTGCAGAGGTCTTGAAATAAGCATCTGTTTTTATATCTGCCGTAAAGCTTTCCGCCACATAAGGCGTTGCACCGAGCTTTGTAAGCTGAGCTTTGGAAAATTCTTCGTCAATCGCTTTTCCCGTTCCGCTTTTGTCCGTTTCGCACATTACCGCCACATAATTTTCTCCGTCACTTAAAGTAAGGCTTGTTTCTTCATCAAAAACAGAAAAGCTCATATCCACCGGAATTTTCTTTATTTCTTTGCCGTCTTCCCATAGGTGCTTAAGCTCCTTTATAAGAGCGGCATCGTTGGTTTTTAATACATCGTCGTTAGATGATGTGATATTCATCATCCCGACACCCTTTATGCCACCGTAGCACCCTTTTGTAAATTCACCGCCGCGGGAAAAGGCACGGACTAATCTTTCTTTGTCTTCCTCGTCGGCATAGCCTCTGTCTATGGTTTTTCTGAATGCGGTAACAGCACTTGCCACATATGAAGGGCCTTTCATTCTGCCTTCAATTTTAAGGGATGATACACCCATTTTAATAAGGTCCGGAATTTCAGAAAGCAAGCTTAAATCACGAGGACTTAGGAAGTATCCGCTTTTTCCCTCTATACTGTAAGGAAGGCGGCAGGGCTGGGCACATTCCCCTCTATTTGCACTTCTTCCGCCAAGGAAGCTGCTCATTAAGCACTGCCCAGAATAACTCATACAAATGGCCCCGTGGCAGAAAACCTCAAGCTCCATTCCGCTAGTCTTAGCCATATCAGCAATTTCCGCCTTTCGACACTCCCTTGAAAGCACAGCACGCTTAATTCCCATTTTCTTAAGATAGTCAAGACCGTTTTCATCAAACACCGTCATCTGAGTGCTTCCGTGAACCGGAGCATCAAAGTTTTCAGAAAGTGCCTGACACAAACCTAAGTCCTGAACTATATATGCGTCTATTCCGCTTTCATAAGCCTCCTTCGCAACGCTTAAGGCTTCACAAAATTCATTATCGTGAATAAGAGTGTTAATGGCAAGATAGACCTTTACGCCTCTTATATGGCAATAGCTTACGGCTCTTTTAAGCTCATCGGAATCAAAATTTATTGCATTTTGCCTCGCACTGAAGCGTGATGCCCCAATATAAACCGCATCGGCACCCGAAGATACCGCCGCTTTTACGGCATCAAAGCTTCCGCCCGGAGCAAGAAGCTCTATCCCCATAATAGCACTCCTTTCAGTTTAATTTGTCTCTCATCAGCAAGTATTTTGTAATAGCAATTATTGTTTTGGCATCGTAAAAATGCCTGCCCTCTTCAATCAGCTTTTTCGCTTCTTCCACATGCATTTTAACAAGGGAAAGATATTCGTCCTCGTCGGTGTGGGCATCGCCTGTCTTTTTCACGTTTTTTGCAAAAAAGATATATACAATTTCGCCTAAATACCCGGGTGAAGGATAGATTTTGCCAAAATCAACTATTCTTTCCGCACTGTATCCCGTTTCCTCGGAAAGCTCCCTTAAAGCCGTTTCCTTAGGATTTTCCCCAATATTCAATTTGCCTGCGGGAATTTCGTAAGTCACCTCATCATAAGGGCGGCGGTACTGCTTCACAAGAAGGATTTCGTCATTTTCCGTAACAGCTAAAACGCCACTTCCTCCGCTGTGCTCGATTATCTCACGGTCGGCAACTTTACCGTCCGGGAGAGTCACCTTATCGCAGCGGACTTTAAATATTTTTCCTTCAAAAACATATTTTCTCGAAATTTCTTTTTCAAAAAGCTCCATATTAACCTCACTTAATTGTGATTACGGTAACGCCCGCTTCACCTTCGCCGTAAGCACCGAGACGGAAGGACTTGATGCGCTTTTCCTGTCGGCAATACTGATGCACCATTGCACGAAGGGCACCTGTTCCCTTACCGTGAATTACTCTTACGGTTTCAATTTTCGCTAAAACTGCATCATCAATAAACTTTTCAAGCTCCATAAAAGCTTCGTCGGACATAAGACCCCTGAGGTCAAGCTCCGTTGATGCGGTCTGGGTTTTGGAAACCCTGGTTTTGTCAATGCTCTTGACCTTTTTCTCCGGCACCTTTATTTTATCCTCAACTACTCTTAAGGCAGAGATATTAACGGTTACTTTTAATATACCCGTCTGCACGATTAAGTTACCTTTGGCGTCGGGCAGCGTCATAACATTTGCCCTTTGACCGAGAGTTAATACCTCAACCTCCTGACCGAGAAGAAGATTTTTGGGTATCTTATTGTTCTTCGGCATCAATACATTTTCTGAAAGCTTGTCAGAAAGTGCATTTTCTTCTTCACGAAGACGTTTTCTTATCTCTTCCGCCGTCTTTTTAGCCTTGGACTTATCGTCCTCGTTTAACGCCTTTTTAACTTCTTCAAGCATTTCTTCGGTCTGCTTTTTAGCCGCTTCCACAATCCTCTTGGCTTCACGTCTTGCATCCTGTAATAAGCTGTCCTTCTGCTTGTCTATACGACTCTTATCGTCCGTAAGCTTCTTTTTTGCAGAATAGTTTTCCTGCCTTATTCTTTCCGCTTCTTCCTTTGCCGCCTCAGCTTCCTGCTTGTTTTTCTCAAGCTCCGTCACAAGATCTTCAAAGCGGATATTTTCCGCAGTTAGGTTTTCCTTTGCCTTTCCTATGATATAATCGCTTACGCCAAGCTTTGATGCAATGGCAAAGGCGTTACTTTTACCGGGTATGCCGATTAAAAGACGATATGTGGGACTAAGTGTAGCAAGGTCAAATTCGCAGGCGGCATTCTCCACTCTGTCTGTGGAAAGAGCGTAAAGCTTTACCTCGCTGTAGTGGGTTGTAGCGGCTGTTTTAGCACCCGATGCCCTTACATATTCCAGTATTGCCATAGCAAGTGCCGCCCCCTCTGCCGGATCGGTTCCCGCACCAAGTTCGTCGAATAATACGAGGGACTTATCGTCCGCCTCGTTTAATATTTTAACGATATTTACCATATGGCTTGAAAACGTGGAAAGAGATTGTTCGATACTCTGCTCATCACCGATGTCGGCAAACACCTTGGTAAAGACAGAAAGGCAGCTTCCTTCCTTTGCAGGAATCATAAGCCCCGTCTGTGCCATAAGAGTAAAGAGTCCTAATGTTTTAAGGGTAACCGTTTTACCGCCTGTGTTGGGACCGGTTATAACAAGAGTATCAAAATCACGGCCGAGGTACACATCCACGGGAACGACCTTTCTTTTATTAATTAAGGGATGGCGGCCCTTATGAATTTCTATAATGCCGTCATCGTTAAGTGTCGGCACAGTTGCATCCATATCAAGGGCAAGACGTGCCCTTGCAAAAATCATATCGGCTTCCAGAATATATTTATAGTTATCGCCTATCTGCACTCTGTAATCGGCAATTTGTGAGGTAAACTCGGAAAGGATTCTTTCAATTTCTTCCTTTTCCATTCCCACAAGCTTATGGATTTCGTTGTTTATTTCCACAACCTGCATAGGCTCAACGAAAACCGTTGCACCGGAGCCCGAGGCATCGTGAACGATACCCGAAACACTTCCTCTGTGCTCCGACTTTACGGGAAGAACATATCTTCCGTTTCGCATGGTAACAAGGCTTTCCTGAAGGGCGTTTCTGTACCTTTCCGACTTTATCATTTCGGAAAGCACATCCCTTATCTTATCCGACAGCTTTTCCATTCTGCGGCGGATTGAATAAAGCTCGCTCGATGCATCGTCCGCCAGCTCATCATCGGAAAGAATGCAACGGTCAATCTCCCTTTCAAGGGAAGGAAGCTCCGCCATACATTCGGATACAATATCCAAAAGAGGGTAATACTCCTCATCGTGATTTCGCATATATGCCTTAAGAAGTCTTGTAACCCTTAAAACGTGACCTACGTTTTTTATTTCACGGCAGGACAAACAAGCCCCCACCTCTGCCCTTTTTAATGTAGGCACAATGTCCGTTAATGGTGCAATGGGCGCTTCCTGATGCTTTACAGTAAAGCGGAAGGCCTCGTCCGCCTGGGCAAGGAGCCTTTCTGCTTCAATGCGGTCGGTCGTCGGTCTTAAATTAAGGGCGTTTTCCTTTGTCTTTGCGCAAACCGCCTTTTCCGAAAGCATTTTAAGTATTTTATCATATTCAAGTACTTTTAAGTTTCTTTCTTCCATAGTTTTGCCTCATAAAATTTCTGCATATTTATACTATTTTATTTTACCATTTTTTTGCCTTTAAGTCAATATCAGGATAAAAAAATACACAGACGTTTTTAAGGTCTGTGTATAATTAATCATAATTTCAAATCCTTGATGTCATAGTCGGGAATGTGGTCGTTTTCGATATAGTCAAAAATATCTTCCATATCCTCGGAAAAATGATAAAGACTTAAGCAGTTATCCGCAATAAATTTCTTCTCAATGGCGTTTTTCATGCTTACGTCAATGTCGTTGTAATAGCCTTCGAAATTGTATACCGCAATGGGCTTTTTATGCTGTTTAAGCTGCTTCAATGTAAGTATTTCAAAAAATTCTTCATATGTTCCGATACCGCCGGGAACAACTAAAAAGGCGTCGGAAAGCTCCTCCATTTTCGCCTTCCTCTCCCTCATTGTTTCGGTGAAAATAAGCTCAGTGCACTTATCGAAAATTACTTCTACCCCATCTTCTTTAAAAAACGAAGGGATTACGCCGTAAATTTTAGCTCCGCCCCTGTGTGCTCCGCGTGCCGCCGCGCCCATAAGGCCGCTTCCGCCTGCACCGAATACAAGGTTGTGTCCACGTTTCGCAAGAATTTCTCCCAGCATTTCCACCTTTTCAATATATTTTCTGTCAATTTTTTCAGATGCTGCGCCAAATACACAAATGTTCATAATTTCTCCTTTCAGAACAACAAATCGGCGGTTTTAACGCCCGTTGCCTCTAACTTTTTATTGTATTCAATAACCCTGTCTCCAAGGTAATCTTCAATTCTGTGCCCGTCAAAGCCGATGCTTACATAAACGCCTGAATCCTTTATTATTTTCTGCTGTGTTTCGCTTTCAAAAAAGCGTTTCACATATTCGTGCTCACGGTAGCAGTGAATGGAATCGTAATTTACGTTCATTTCCCAGAATGTTCCGGTATCAGCTAATCTTTTGAAAAATTCTTCGGGCGCCATATTCCTTTTTTCCGCCGCGGCAAAAAGGTCTGTATGCGCTATTCCCTTTTTTATCTTTATGCTCTCTAAAAATTCAAAAAGGTTATGCTCCGAAATCTTCCCTTCGGAATCGGGATTTTCTATTAAGCAATAGTCAAAAAGCTTATAGTCATCCTCCGTCATATCGTACTTTTCGGGAATGACGGAAATTTCAATTCCGCAAAGAAGTGTAATTTTTCCTTCATACTCCTTTTTAAGAGAGTTTATAAGCTTACTGTATTCTTCTTTCCTTTGTCCTATTCCGTAATTATGGTCGCAAATTCCGAAAAGCTTTATGCCCGATTCAATAGCCTTGTCAATTATAACGTGGGGCTCGTCCTTTCCGCATCCCGAATAATAGGTGTGTGAATGTATGTCCATATATTTCATATGCCTCACCTCTTATTTATTATACATTTTTTCTCACGAAAAGTCAATTAATACTATTGACACAGAAATGAATTTAATGTAAATTAAATAAAAACAGTTAAAGGAGAATTCATATGGCTTTTGACAGAAGTAAATCCATCGCCGACAAGGCAAACACCGTTGATGCGAAAAATCAGCTTGATGTAAGTAATTATATTTCTTTTATAAATAAGGACGGATGCGGAGTAAGAATTATGTATGCGGGAAACTCCATCACCCGCCACGGAGTCAATGAGTCCATCGGTTGGCCTAATGATTTTGGTATGGCGGCGTCATCCATTGACAAGGACTATGTACATATCTTATCCAAAAGGGTTTTGGAAAAAGACGAAAACGCCGCTTTTTGCATAGCACAGTGTGCCGCCTGGGAGCGTGCCTTCTGGGATGATGCGGTTTATGATAAATTCTTCGTTGCGAAAAACTTCGCACCCGACATTTTAATTTACCGCCTTGGTGAAAATGTGCTTCTTGAGGATTTTAACGCCCACGATTTTAAAGAAGGTATAAGACACCTGCTTAAGTATTTAACAAGCGAAAATCCCGATGCAAAAATTATCTTCACCACAAACTTCTGGATTAAAGAACCCGTTGACAATGCCTTAATTGAGGTTGCAGCCGAATATGGAAAAAAGGCTCACGATTTAGGCCTGCTCGGCGAAAATCCTGAAATGAAGGCAATCGGACTTTTCGAGCATTCCGGCGTTGCCGCCCACCCCGGCGACAAGGGCATGGAAGCCATTGCCGACGCAATCTGGGAAGAATTAAAGGATATGATATAAGAAAGACCCCACACGGAAAATTCCGTGTGGGGTTTTGTAATTGTGATACATAAGGTTTAGATGCAAATAATTTTACATCCAACCATCAAGAAGTTTTATGATTTCCTCTAACTTTTTATCTTTTGTATTATCTGAATCTTGCCAATAAACGAAGAAATTCACAAATCTCTTCATGATATTACTTATATCAATAGATTTAGTTTTCATTATACTCGTAAGATATTCTACCACATTCTTATTATTTAACCTTGCAAAGAAGCTTCTCATATATGCTTTGGATACATCGCTATCAAAAGCATAACGAGTAATATCTTTTAATTTTTCAAGAAAAAGTCTATATATTCTGTTTTCTGAGATTCCATCAAAATCATTATTCATAAAATCACTAACCTGAATAAACAATTCCTTTATTACAGTTTCGTATTTCGGAAATTCTTCTTTCAGTTCGCTTTGCACAAGCTCTAAATATGTCAAACATTCTTTTTTCATTTCGCGCTCCTTTAGACATCATTAAAAATCAACATTCTTCAAAAACTTCTTTTATTGAAATTTTTTCTATATGTTTCAAATCTTTAAGAGCGGACCATTCTAGACTCTTTTCTGTAAAGCCAGCCCTCTCCCATCTCTTGTACCTTGCCAGATAATCAAATGTATCATTACTTATTTTTTTAATATTTATAATTTCTGTATTTTCAAATACACCTACAAATCCATAACCATACACGCCCTCGCTATTCCGAAAAAAACCGAGAACATAGCAATTGCCTGTATGTTCATCAAATTCGAGTTCTTCAAGAAACATATCTTCTCTTTCTCCAAACAATACCTTTGCAACAGAAAAATCCGTTGTATTATAAACAGTAAGTTGTGTTCTTGTTGAATAAACAGTTTTTTCTATATTGTAAAAATAATTACCATCCGGAGAAAAGGCATACCCCTGATCCTGCGCACCTATTCCTGTTATACTGATTTTCTTAACGAGTTCTAATTTTTCCAAGTCATATACTGCCAGTTTTCCTTCTGTAGATTTAACAACAACGACATTTGATCCGGGTTTCAGAGCTGCATTATAACCATAAGCAATATCTTTAAATTTCGCTAACTCATTGTCATTCTTATCATAAACATATACGGTTCCGCCGTTACATCCAATTTTATATGATTCATTTTCGTAAAATCCCCAAAATTTTTTCATCATTTTCCTCCTTCCGACGATATCAACAATCTTTATATAAAGACTATATAATCCAGATACCAAGCATCAAAGCCTCCCTTGCCTAAAGGGAGGTGTCAGTCGCAGACTGACGGAGGGATTCCTTTACAGCAATATCTATATATTGACAAATCCCCTCAAAATTTTTATTCACTTCGTTATTGGGGATTCTGATAACAGTTAAATTTCGTTGTTCAATTCTTTCTGTCCTGATTTTATCTTTTAGCAAACCCTTTTCTTCATAGTGTTGCGAGCCATCAAGTTCTATAATTAACCTTACGCTATGGCAATAAAAATCTACTATGTAATTATCAATTACTTTTTGTCTTAAAAATCTAACGGGATAACTTTTCAAAAAATCATACCAAAGATGTCGCTCTTCTTTTGTCATATTCTTACGCAATGCTCTTGCATTAGTTGTTAATTCTGTGTTATGTTTTCTTTCCATGTATCCCTCCACCTATCAGCGAATTTTGCTTTTGCAAAATATCGCCTAAAGGTCCCCCTCCGAAATCCTCCCCCCGTCTGCGACGGTCCCCCCTCCTTTAGGCAAGGAGGGCTTTGCAAGGGAGGCTTTTTACTTTCGTCAAAATTCGACAATCTTTATATGATTTTGTCAAGTTAGGGACAAAAAAAGATTTAGTGACCTCTTAAATCCAAATAATAGAATGGTGCACTTTTAGCATACACTAACACATAATATTTTTTTGAGTTATCTGTAACATATTTTGAAAATTGTCTGTTTGTTTTGGTTTCAAAGTGTAATTCTTCAAAAGGTAAAACTTCGTGTGCATCCGGAAATTTGTCCTTCACAATTTCTTTTTGATATTCTGTTTCAATTAAAGCAGTTACTATCAAATATGTATGATCACCATTCGCAACATTGCCACAACCGTTTAATGTATCTATCATACTAATATCATCAACTTCAGCAATAACTTTTTCAACCTCTATCTTATATTGTTCGCACGCAAAATCATCAACCCAATATGGTATAAACAAACATATAATAATAACTAATGCTATTAAACCCCAAATGATTATTTTCTTCAAACTATCACTTCCTTTCAAGGCTTCTCCTTGAGGAGAGGCCCCGCCTATCAGCGATTTTCGGTTTTGCATAGAAAATCGCCCAAAGGCGGTGGTGAGGTGTAGATTGCGTAGCAATCGTTATTCTTTTCCACCTCATCCGAGTTTCAGCAAAATCTGCCTGATTTTGCCTACACCCCCTTCCCCTCAAGGGGAAGGCTTTTTTGAATTCGACTTTTTTCGACAATCTTACTATAAAGACTGTATAATCTGGATGCCGATATTTTTTAATGAGTCTTCATGTCGAGTTGGAACCAAAAAGAGATTCTATTAACGAAAGAATTGAATCGGCATTCTCTGCTGAAACAACAACATAATTCAGATGCACTTTATTTCAGGCTACAATTAACCCATTATAATTCTATATTATAGCACATCTGGTTTCAAATTTCAATATTTGGAAAAATAGATTTCTATGTTTCGAGCCGAGATTTCTACGTTTTGACCATAAAAGTCATATTTTTTATTACATAATTTTATTTTAAATAATCGCTTGATTTCATTTTCCTATATTCGCTTGGAGAATACCCTGTATACTTTTTAAACACACGACTAAAATATAGAGAATTATCGTAGCCTACTGCATCAGCAACTTCGCTTACATTTTTATTGGTACTATCAAAGT
>JAZQAZ010000047.1:0-119268 GCA_045545475.1 Clostridia bacterium
ATACAAATCCACATTACTTATTTATATAATATCAATATACAAAACCGTAATCAACCACGGATTTAAAAGGTTGATAGAAAGGAGAAAGGTATATTTGTAATGACTGTTAGATGAGTCATTTACATTATACCAGGAATAAAAGATGGCTGTTAAAGAATATAAAAAACTTAAATATGTAATTGAATACCCTCATGGCTATGAAGAGGGAAAGCGTTATCCCGTGCTTTTACACATTCACGGAGCAGGTTGCAGAGGAAATGACATAAAAGAAGTGGAAAATCACTTTTTATTAAGGACCTTGAGAAGAAAAAAGGAAAGCCGTTTTATAGTGGTTTCTCCTCAGTGCTATGCTGACACCTGGTTTGAGATTTTTGAGCAGTTACTGGATTTTACTGCGTTCATAAGAGAAGACAGTTATACCGATAAGGAGCGTTTTTATCTTGCGGGTGCATCCATGGGAGGTTATACCACCTGGCAGTTGGCGATGTCACGCCCTGAATTTTTTGCAGCAATAGTCCCGGTTTGCGGAGGCGGTATGTGCTGGAATGCCGCAAGACTTAAAAACGTCCCTATTTGGGCACATCACGGTATGCTTGATTCTACCGTAAAGGTGGAGGAAAGTATAAAAATGGTAAATGCCGTAAATTCGGTAGGTGGAAATGCCCGTTTAAGCATATATGAAAATGTTTTGCATAACAGCTGGGAAAACGCATACGATAACGAGGAAGTTTTCACCTGGCTTCTTTCACATAAGAAGGAGCAGAAATGAATTGTAATATCTGTCCCAGAAACTGCAGTGTCGAAAGAAACGAAGGAAAATTTGGCGTCTGCGGTGTGGGAGAAAAGTTCAAGGTTTCCCGAGCGGCACTTCATATGTGGGAAGAGCCATGTATTTCAGGAGAAACAGGAAGCGGAACAATTTTCTTTTCGGGCTGTAACTTAAAGTGCATCTTTTGTCAAAATAACGACATTTCCCACGAAAAATTCGGAAAAGAGATAACCGATGATCGCCTTTTTGATATTATGTTTGAGCTTAAGGAAAAAGGGGCCGCAAATGTAAATTTTGTTACGCCGTCGCATTTTGCAGAAAAGTTAATCCCCGTAATATCAAGGGCAAAAAAAGAGGGACTTAATATCCCAGTCCTCTATAATTCCGGGGGTTATGAAAAGGTTGAAACCTTAAAAAAGCTTGAAGGCTTAATTGATATCTATATGCCCGATTTTAAGTATTGGTCGAAAGCTTTAGCAAAGGAATATTCTGCGGCTGAGGACTATCCCGAGGTCGCAAAGTCTGCCATTGCTGAAATGGTTCGTCAACAGCCGAAAGTGGTGTTTTCATCCGACGGTATGATGAAAAGGGGCGTTTTGATACGCCATATGATTATGCCGGGATGTCTAACTGATTCTGAAAAGGTTATGAAATACTTATATGAAACCTATGGTGACAGCGTATACTTTTCTATAATGAGCCAGTACACGCCCACAAAGGCGGTTTCAAATCATCCTCTTTTAAGTCGCAGAGTAACGGAGGGGGAATATGATGCTTTAATTGACTTTTGCTGTGATATGGGAATGGAAAACGCCTTCACACAGGAAGGTGAAGCCGCAGACGAAAGCTTTATTCCGCCATTTACTTTGGAGGGTGTATAATAAAAGGAACTGTAAGTTTTACAGTTCCTTTTTTCTGTATTTAAGTGGAGATATGCCAAACTCCTTTTTAAAAAGATAGATAAAATAGCTGGTGTCGTTAAATCCCGAATCCAGAGCGACTTCCGTAACGGAAAGGTCGGTCTCCCGTAAAAGAATCAAAGCATCACGAAGCTTTAAGGAGTTTAAATATGCACGGAGCGTCATACCGCAGTTTGCCTTGAACAGATGACTTATGTGGGATTTACTCCTCGAAAAGCTGGCGGCAAGAGCTGAAAGGGAAATATTCTTGTGATATTCGGAAAGAAAATTTATTATGCGGTCAAATTCATTGTCGGATTCTGCTTTGTTCTCATAAATCAAAGTTGTAAGCATATGAGCCAGTGGCGGAATTAAAATGTTTAACTTATCTTCGGGGATTTTGCTTTTTAAGGCAGAGTTCCAAAGAGAGCCTTCAGCCTTAGTGCCCTCTGACATATAGCCGCTTACACAAATATAACCTACGGCAGAATCTTTTAAAAACAACGGATATATAAATTCTGTAACTCCGGCGTGGCAGGTTGAAAGAATACTTTCGTTCTTTTTGCATCTTCTTAAAATGTTCTCCTGATTTTTAAGACATAAAGATTGTTTTAATCCCTTTACTTTAAGGCAATAAGCATTAGTATGAAAGTTCAATGGCTGTATAAAACGGATTAAGGCAGGGGAGAGACGACCGTAAAAGTTTTTGTCGAAATGCAGGGAAAGTAAAAGTGAGTGTTCTTTCTTGAGATAAGCTATATAATTTTTGACATTATCTATTAAAGTATCCATAGTTTTGCACTTTCTTTATATTTTTGACTTTTTTTATTATAGAATGTTTATTAAAATATAATATAATTATAGCATAAGGGATCTTTATAGTCAAGAAAGGGGTATTTTTATGCTTGATAAAAAAATTATAAATACAGACCTTTGTGTAATAGGCGGAGGAATGGCTGGCATTGCCGCCGCAATTTCTGCCGCAAGAGAGGGCATAAAGGTTGTCCTTATGCACGAGCGTGCGGTTCTTGGCGGAAATGCCTCCTCCGAAATTCGTATGTGGATTTGTGGCTCTCAGGGTAAAAATAACCGTGAGACGGGAATTATCGAGGAAATTGCCCTGGAAAACTTATACAGAAACCCCACAAAGAGCTATGCCGTGTGGGACACGGTACTTTATGATTTTGTAAAGCGCGAGAAAAACATAACCCTGCTTCTTAACTGTTCCTGTATGGATGCTGAAACTGAGGAAGGTACCTTCAAATACGGAAGAACAAAGAAAATTACTTCCGTTACAGGCTGGCAGATGACAACGCAGTGCTTTTATGAGGTTAAGGCAAAATTTTTCTGTGACTCATCAGGTGACAGCATCTTAGCCCCCTTAACGGGAGCAGAATTCAAAATCGGAAGAGAGGGAAAAGATGAATTTTCCGAGGATACAGAAAGGGAAGAGGCGGACAATTTCACCATGGGAATGAGTTGCCTTATTCAGGGAAGGGAAACAGATAAAAAGATTGAATATAAGGCTCCCGAATGTGCAACGCCTCTTACGGAAGAAAACTTCAATCACAGAAACCTTAATATAAAAAGTGACTACGAAAACTACTGGTATTTAGAGCTTGGCGGGGACAAAAACATCATTTCCGATACAGAAGTGCTTCGTGACGAGCTTATCGGTCTTGCCACAGGTACCTGGGACTACATAAAAAATTCCGGCAAGTTTGATTCAGAAACCTGGGAGCTTGACTTTTTAGGATTTCTCCCCGGCAAAAGGGAATCAAGGAGGATGGTGGGAGAAGTAATGATTTCCCAGAGAGATGTCTCGGACGGTGTTATTTTCCACGATGAGATTGCCTATGGCGGATGGCCTCTTGATGACCATTTCCCGGGAGGCTTTTATCACAAGGGAGCACCCAACACCAACCGTATGACGCCTGCACCTTACTCCATACCTTACCGTGCACTTTATTCTAAAAACGTGGAAAATCTTTTCTTTGCAGGAAGAAACATAAGCATGACTCATATGGCAATGAGCAGTATCCGTGTTATGGCAACTTGTGCACTTTTAGGTGAAGCGGTGGGAAAGGCGGCAAGCTTAGCTGTCAGAAATTCCCTTACACCCCATGGTGTATATGTTGAAAAAATGGGCGAGCTTCAGACTCTTTTGCAAAATGAAGACTCCTTCCTTCCTCACATAAAGCGTAAAATTTCTCCTCTCTGCAAAAATGCCGCATTAAGCGGAGATGAGACTTTAAGAAACGGCGAAGACAGAATTCATAAGCTATACGGAGAAAAAACACCATACTTTGTAGAGAAAGGTAAAGATATAAGCTATCAGTTTAAAGAATCAAAGGTGAGCGAAATACATATCGTATTTGACAGCGATCTGGAAAGATGCACGCTTCCCGGCTCCGAGTGCGAAAGAATACATTCCACCCGTGCAAATACAAGGCTTGACAGCCCCGTGATGCATATGCCGAAAACACTCTGCCGTGAGTTTAAGCTGATTGGAGAACTTAACGGAGAAAAGACAGAACTTTTGCACGTCACCGACAACAGAAAAAGATGTTATCATATAACTCAAGATAGCACTTTCGATTGCCTTACACTTGTCCCTATTGATATATGGGATACTGATGCAGAAGAAATCCCGGTAATTTCATTTGATTTTAAATAAGAAAAAAGTTCAGAGCCGCAGGCTCTGAACTTTTTTAGTTTCTTAAAGAATGAATTGGTGCGGGGATTCTTCCGCCACGTGCGATAAATTCTTCACTTGATGCTTTGTTCACGCTCATAACGGGGCCGGTACCAAGTAAACCTCCGAATTCCACGGTGTCACCCACGGCTTTGCCGGGAGCGGGAATGAGTCTTACTGCGGTGGTTTTGTTGTTAATCATACCGATTGCCGCCTCGTCTGCAATAATTGCAGAGATTGTGGAAGCGGGAGTGTCTCCCGGGATGCAAATCATATCAAGACCAACGGAGCAAACACAGGTCATGGCTTCAAGCTTTTCCAAGGTTAAAGCACCGCTTCTTGCTGCGGCAATCATTCCCTCATCTTCACTTACAGGGATAAATGCACCGGATAAACCGCCCACATTGGAGCTTGCCATTACGCCGCCTTTTTTTACGGCGTCATTTAAAAGGGCAAGGGCGGCGGTGGTTCCGTGAGTACCACATTTTTCAAGTCCCATGGCCTCTAAGATTCTTGCTACACTGTCGCCCACAGCTGGAGTGGGGGCAAGGGAAAGATCTACGATTCCGAAAGGAGCATTTAAGCGCTTTGAAGCTTCCTTTGCAACGAGCTGACCGATTCGGGTAATCTTGAATGCGGTTTTCTTTATGGCTTCAGCCACCTTGTCTATGGGTTGACCCTGCATTTTATCAAGCACACACTTTACAACACCGGGGCCGGATACACCGACATTTATTGCGGTTTCAGGTTCGCTTACACCGTGAAAAGCTCCTGCCATAAAGGGGTTATCCTCAACGGGATTACAGAAAACAACCAGCTTTGCACAACCAAATCCGTCATTCTTCTCTGTAAGACGTGCGGTTTCCTTTATAATTTCGCCCATTTTCTTTACCGCATCCATATTTATACCTGCCTTTGTGGAGCCGACAGCAACCGAGGAGCATACAATGTCCGTTGTTGCAAGAGCCTCGGGGATGGATTCAATAAAACGTAAATCTGCGTCGGAAAAGCCTTTCTGCACAAGAGCAGAATAGCCGCCTAAAAAGTTTACTCCCACATTCTTTGCCGCTTTGTCAAGAGCCTTGGAAAGAGCCAAAGGATCGCCCGAAGCTGAAGCGATTATGGAAATGGGAGTGACCGAAATTCTTTTATTTATAATCGGAACACCCAGCTCCTTTTCAATTTCTTCACCGGTTTTCACAAGATTTTCTGCCTTTTTGCAGATTTTGTCATATACGTTGTCGGCACAGATTTTAGAGTCACCCGACATACAGTCAAGAAGGGAAATTCCCATTGTGATTGTACGTACGTCAAGATGCTCCTTTTGTATCATTTCCAATGTTTCGCCGATTTCAAAAGAGGTAAACATTATTAGACCTCCTTATATTCTGTGCATAGCGGAAAAAAGCTTCTGATTCTGGATGATTATATTAACACCAAGCTCTTCTCCCACCTTGTTGAGTCCTTCGTTAAGCTCATCAAAGCTCTTTTCCGAAAGGGATGTGTCAACCATCATAATCATGGTGAAAGTTTCGCCCATGATAGTCTGGGAAATGTCTAAAATATTAACCTTTGATTCGGCTAAAAATGTACTTACCTTGGCAATGATACCTACGGTGTCCTGACCTACAACTGTTACTATTGCTTTCATATATATACCTCACTTTTAATTATTTACTGTTTCTTTGTCTTACCGCTTCGTATAAAAGTATACTTGCGGCGCAGGATGCGTTTAATGATTCTGTCTGTCCGAACATGGGAATTGAAACGGAAAAGTCACAGTTTTTAAGAACCAATGGTGCAATGCCATCCCCTTCGTTTCCTATTACTATGGCAAGAGGGCCTGTCAGGTTACAGCGGTACATATTGTCGCCGCCGCCTGCGGCACCTGCAATCCATAAGCCTTCCTTTTTAAGAGCTTCAATGGTTTTTGTTATGTTTGTAACCTTGGCAACAGGAGTGTAGGAAAGAGCACCCGCACTTGATTTTTCAACAACAGCGGAAAGTCCGACAGCTTCGTGTTTTGCGATTATTACACCGTGAGCACCTGCGGCATTGGCACTTCTTATTATCGCACCTAAATTGTGGGGATCTGTTATTCTGTCACAGATTACGATAAAAGCATCCTCATTTTTTTCTTTTGCTATGGCAAGGATTTCATCAACCGAAACATATTCCTTTGCCGCCGCCTTTGCAATTACTCCCTGGTGGTGACCGGTTTCACTCATCTCGTCGAGCTTTTCGCCTAGAACATATGAAACGGGGATTTTCTTCTCGTTTGCAAGGGCGATTATTCTTGTTAAGGTGGCGTCGCCTTTTTTTACATATATTTTATCGATGGCACGACCCGAGCGGAGTGCTTCCGTGACCGGGTTTCTGCCCTCTAAGGTATCCTTGAAATCTTCCACTTTTCCACCTCCGGAATTTAATAGACTAATTATAGCACAAAAGTCCTTAAAAATCAACATTTATGCAATAATTTGTTGACAGAAATCTTTTTCACTGATAAAATATAAGTTCAGGAGTGATAAAATGGCATTAATAACATTAAAGGGCGGAAGTAAGTATTTCGGAGAGGAATGTCTTTTCGAAAGTCTTGATTTTCATATTGATGAAGGTGAGAGGGTTGGTCTTGTAGGCGTAAACGGTGCCGGCAAAACCTCTCTTTTTAAGGTGCTTACAGGGGAGATGAGCTTAGATTCTGGAAATCTTTTCATAGCACCGACTCTTAAAATGGGATATATGCGTCAGAACATCGAATATGATTCTGATAAAACTATATGGGAAGAGGTTATGGCAGAATTTACTTCCCTTCTTGAAATTGAAAAAGAGCTTGAAGAAATAAGAGTTGAGCTTGAAAAAGAAACCGCAGATACCGAAGGCAGAATAAAAAGACAGGATTACTTAATGCAGTGCTATGAGCGTGAAGGCGGCTTTGAATATAAAAGTCGTGCAAAGGGTGCTTTAATCGGTCTCGGATTTAAGGAAGCTGATTTTGACAGAAAATTTAAGTCTCTTTCGGGTGGCGAAAAAACAAGGCTTCTTTTATGCCGTCTGCTCCTTGGAAAATATGATATGCTTCTTCTGGACGAGCCCACAAATCACCTTGATATGTCATCAATCGAATGGCTTGAAGGATTTCTTAAAGCCTACAAGGGTTCCTTTATAGTAATTTCCCACGACAGATATTTTCTTGATAAAACAACCAACAAAACTCTCGGTATGAGCCATGGAAAAATTACGTCCTATACAGGTTCATATTCCGACTTCATAAAGAAGAAGGATGCCGACGATGCGGCAAAGACAAAAAAATATGAACTTCAGAAAAAAGAGATAAAACGTCTTGAAGGAATTATAGAACAGCAGAAGCGTTGGGGCAGGGAGAAGAACATAAAAACTGCGGAAAGTAAACAGAAAATGATTGATCGTATCGCAGAAAGCATGGAAACTCCCGAAGAAGCGGAAAAGGCAATTCGTTTCAGTTTCAACGTAAAAGAGGGCGGAGCCAACGAGGTGCTTACTGCGGAACACGTAAATAAAGCCTTTGGTTCAAAAACTCTTTTGTCCGATGCTGAAATGAAAATTATGAAGGGAGAGAGAGTTTTCTTAATCGGAGATAACGGATGCGGAAAAACTACTCTTCTTAAAATGATACTAGGCCAGGAAGCGGCAGACTACGGCGTTATAAGAATAGGGAACGGAATATCCATAGGATATTATGAACAGCAGCATATGAGTCTGGATCCCTATAAAACTGTTTACGATACTCTTTCCGACGCCTATCCCTTTATGGACAGAACGGAAATAAGAAGTGCACTTGCGGCATTTTTGTTCCGAGGAGAAGACTGCTTCAAGGAAATTTCCTCCCTTTCGGGCGGAGAAAAGGCTAGAGTACTTTTAAGTAAAATAATGCTTTCCGAAGCAAACTTCTTGATTCTTGACGAGCCTACAAACCATCTGGACATTTTCTCGAAAGAGGCACTTGAAGATGCACTCCGTAGCTACGAAGGAACGATACTCGCCGTTTCACATGACAGATATTTTATAAACAGTACGGCAGATAAGATATATAAAATGGAAAACGGACAACTTACCTGCTACAACGGAAACTATGACTATTGCCTGGAAAAGACAAGAGAACAGAAACTTTCAGGTGCTGCAGCGGAAATAAAAAACGGAGGCCTTGATTATAAAAAACAAAAGGAACTTGCCGCAAGTATAAGGAAAGCGGAGAACCTTATTTCAAGGACGGAAAAGGAAATAGCCGAATGTGAAGAAAGAATAGATAAAATTACAAACCTCATGTTTTCAGAGGAAGGTAATGACGCCGCTAAAGCTCTTTTATGGCATAATGAAAAGACAGAGCTTGAAGAAAAACTTATGGAGCTTTACGAAATCTGGGAAAAGGCCGGGGAAGAGCTTTCCGCTCTTAAAAATTAATCTTGCAATATGGTAATTTATAGTGTATAATGTAATGATAGAAAATTTCTAAAGAAAACGCTAAAGAAAGTGTGGTAAATATTATGGCAGAAAATATTACAAATGCTCCCGAAAAGGAAGTTGACTTAAACGAGCTTATGAAGGTTCGTCGCGAAAAGCTTGCTGCATTGCAGGAAGCAGGATGCGACCCTTTTACAATTACAAAGTATGACGTGACACATCACGGTGAAGAAGTAAAGGCAAATTATGATGAGCTTGAAGGCAAGGAGGTTTCCATTGCCGGAAGAATGATGTCAAAGCGTATTATGGGTAAGGCATCCTTCTGTCACATTCAGGACTTGAAGGGTACAATCCAGGTATACGTTGCCAGAGATGCTGTGGGCGAGGAAGAATATGCAGCATTCAAGAAGTATGACATCGGCGATATGGTTGGTGTTGTTGGTACAGTATTCAAGACAAAAACTGAAGAAATTTCCATACATGCAACACGCCTTACTTTACTCACTAAGAGCCTTCGTCCCCTTCCCGAGAAATTCCACGGCCTCACAAATACCGATATGCGTTACCGTCAGAGATATTTAGACCTTGTTATGAATCCCGAATCAAAGGATACATTCATAAAGCGTTCGAAGATTATAAGCACAATCCGTCGTTTCCTTGACGGACAGGGCTTTATCGAAGTTGAAACTCCCATGCTTGTTGCAAATGCAGGCGGTGCTGCAGCACGTCCTTTTGAAACACATTTCAATGCACTTAATGAGGACTTCAAGCTTCGTATTTCCCTTGAGCTTTACTTAAAGAGATTAATCGTAGGCGGCCTTGAAAGAGTTTACGAAATCGGAAGAGTGTTCAGAAACGAAGGTCTTGATACCCGTCACAATCCCGAGTTCACTCTTATGGAGCTTTATCAGGCATATACCGATTACCACGGTATGATGGATTTGACAGAAAATCTTTTCCGTCACGTGGCCCAGGAAGTTTTGGGAACAACAAAAATTTCCTATAACGGTGTTGAAATGGACCTTGGAAAACCTTTCGAAAGAATCACAATGCTTGATGCTGTAAAGAAGTATTCCGGTGTTGACTTTAACGAAATCACCACATTGGAAGAGGCAAGAAAGGCTGCAGACGAACATCACGTTGAATATGAAGAGCGTCACAAGAAGGGCGATATCTTAAACCTCTTCTTTGAAGCTTTCGTTGAAGAACATCTTATTCAGCCCACATTCGTAATGGATCATCCTATAGAGATTTCTCCTCTTACCAAGAAGAAGCCCGAAAACCCCGACTATGTTGAGCGTTTTGAGTTCTTTATGAACGGTTGGGAAATGGCAAACGCATATTCCGAGCTTAACGATCCCATAGACCAAAGAGAGCGTTTTGCCGCTCAGGAAGAGCAGTTTGCAAACGGTGATGAGGAAGCAAACCACACCGACGAGGATTTCTTGAATGCTCTTGAAATCGGTATGCCTCCCACAGGCGGTATCGGATACGGTATTGACCGTATGTGTATGCTCTTTACAGATTCTGCCGCAATCAGAGACGTATTGTTCTTCCCAACAATGAAGACTTTGGATAAGTAATAAAACGGGGCCATGTGCATCGCGGCCCCATTTTTACACCGTTATCTTTTATAGAGAGAAATACATGTGGCGCAAAATAATATGACGAAAAATACATGGAAATATATCTTTAATATGTTATAATTATTCTATAGCGAACTATGGCTACATTAAAGGGGTGATTTTAATGAAGAAAGTATACGAAGCACCTACAGCAGAACTTGAAATCATTACAACTAAAGATATTATCGCTTTAAGCGGAATTGACGAGTCAGTCGATATGAGTAGCTTTGCGATAATCGAAATGGATTTCTAATATAATTCGGTGCAATTGAATTAAATAGGCTAGGAATGGTCAAGGCCATTCCTTGTTTTGGTGCAACCGGATATATAAACGAAAGGCTGTAAGAGGAGTGCTTCTTGCAGCAATAAAAAAAGTTTTAAAATTTTGAAAAAAAGTCTTGACAAATGCCTGGAATGTTGCTATAATATAATACGTGCTCTGTGAGAGTGACAACTCAATAAAACGGTATGCGAGAGTGGCGGAACTGGCAGACGCGCACGTTTAAGGGGCGTGTGATTTCATCGTACGGGTTCAATTCCCGTCTCTCGCACCATTTTTTTGCCGAATTGTGTAATGGTAGCACGGCAGACTCTGACTCTGTTTGTCTGGGTTCAAATCCTAGTTCGGCAACCAAAAAAAGAAGAACCACAAGAAGTGTGGTTCTTCTTTTTTCGCTTTCCGAACGAATAAGGATTTGAACGAAGTCATAGGACTTTTCCTTTGAAAAGTCCGAAGGTTTTTCCGAGTAGGAAAAACTCAAATCCTAGTTCGGATTAAGGGCGCTAACCTGAAAATTTTATTATTACACTATAACTATTATCTTTGTACAGTACCCAACGGGTGCTGTTATCTTTTTGTCTGTCAAATGCGGCGGACAATCCGCATAAAACAGTTGAAATTTCGTATATTCTGTGGTATAATCAATTTTACTGTGATTTATTTACGAAAGGAAGATATAAATGGAAGGTAAAGTATTGGCAAGAGTGGGAAATCTCACGGTAACAGAAGAGGAAGTTAACGAAATGATAATGTCCTTAATGCAGAGAGGACAGAATCTTAACAACCCCGAAGGCAGAGCGATGGTTTTGGAGCAGATGATTGCAAACAAGCTGTTTTTACTTGATGCAGGCAAAAATATGTACGAATACAACGCTGAGTTCAAGGCACAGCTTCAGAAGGTTAAGGAAGATATGCTCATAAGCTTTGCTATGGCAAAGGCTTTAGAGAACGTAAAGCCCGCAACAGAGGATGAAATAAAGGTATTTTACGAAGAAAATAAGGAACGTTTCGGTAAGGGCGAAAGCGTAAACGCAAGCCACATCTTAGTTGATTCCGAGGATAAGGCAAATGAGATACTTGCAAAAATCAATGCAGGCGAAATTTCCTTTGAAGATGCAGCAAGAGCGGAAAGCTCCTGCCCCTCAAAGGAAAACGGCGGAAACCTTGGAGAATTTACCAGAGGTCAGATGGTTAAGGAATTTGACGAAGCGGTATTCGCTATGGAAGTCGGCGAAATCAAGGGTCCCGTTAAAACACAGTTTGGTTTCCACCTTATAAAGCTTTGTGCTAAAAACGAAGCAAAGACTTATGAATTTGAAGAAATCAAGTCCGAGCTTTCAGATATGGTTACAAAGGAAAAGCAGCAGAAGGCATATCAGAGCAAGATTAATCAGCTTAAAATCCTTTTCCCTGTGGATAAAATGTAAGGAGGCAGAATTATGAGTTCAAATAAAATAGTTCAGGCAGCTGTGGCAAACCACACAATAATCCCCGCATTCAACATTCCTTATCTTCCCATGGCGGAGGCTGTAATAAAGGCGATTGTTGACGAAAACTCCGTTGCAATGGTTCAGGTTGCCCGTCTTGAATGGGAAAAGTTTGAATCCGAAAGCCCCGAGGCTGTTGCAAAGGAATACTTCAAATATAAAAAGGACGGATACACCCTTTTACATCTTGACCACGTTCCCGCAATCGACGAGGACTTTAAGAAGGTTGACTATATTGATATCATCAAGCGTGCACTTGATTCAGGCTATCAGTCCGTAATGGTTGACGGCTCCCGTCTTCCTCTTGATGAAAACATTGCAACAACATTAGAGGTTGCAAATCTTGCAAAAACCTACGGTGCGGCTGTCGAGGCTGAGCTTGGCGCAGTATCAGGCCACGAGGGAAGCGGTATAGGCTTAAGCTATGAAGAGCTTTTTGCTACAAAGAAAGGCTTTACAAAGCCCGAAGAGGCAACACGCTTTGCCAAAGAGTCAGGATGTGACTGGTTAAGCGTTGCGGCAGGAAGCTTCCACGGTGCAATCGCGGCATCCACAAAGCATCTTAAAAAGCCTAATGCAAGACTTGATATAGACCACATTAAAACTCTTTCCGAGGTAACGGGCAAAATGCCCCTGGTACTTCACGGCGGAAGCGGAATTGAGCAGGACTATATCCTCCGCGCTATGGAGTCCGGTATTGCAAAAATCAACGTGGGTACGGAAATCCGTCAGCCCTATGAGTTTGCTTTAGAAGAAAAGCCTGGCGATATCGCATATGCTCAGGAAAAGGTTTACGAGCGTACAAGGTGGGTAATTCACGAATTTTTAAGAACAACCGATAACCACGATAAGCTTGTGAAATAATAAAAAGGCGATGCATTGCATCGCCTTTTATGTTGCAATATGGCTCTGTCGGTGGTATAATTGGTAATGTGGATTCCTTTAAGAAAGGAAGATAAAAATGAAAGTATTGTCAATCGGAAACAGCTTTTCGCAGGATGCACAAAGATACTTGCATCAGATTGCTTCTTCTGACGGATTTTCTATTGAGGCATACAACCTTTATATTGGCGGATGCCCGCTTTCACGGCATTATCATAATATGATAAGTAATGATGCTGCATATTCCCTTGAAATAAACGGAAAATCAACTGGCACTTTTATTTCCGTTAAGGATGCTCTTTTAATAAAAGAGTGGGACGTTATAACATTACAGCAGCTAAGCAGTGAAGCTCCCCACTTTGAAACCTATGAGCCCTACTTAACGGAGCTTGCAGGTTTTGTGAGAAAGCTTGTGCCAAGTGCGAAAATCGCAATCCATCAGACCTGGGCTTATGAAAAGGACAGCGAGCGTCTTATGAAAGAGCTTTCCTATAAAACACCTGACGATATGCTTTCTGACATAAAGGAGGCATACAAAAAGGCGGCAAAAGCCATAAATGCCGACTTTATAATTCCGTCGGGCGAGGTTTTCGGAAGAATGATAAAAAACGGAATAGAAAAGGTGCATAGGGATACCTTCCACGCCTCCTTCGGTCTTGGAAGATACGCTCTCGGCCTTACCTGGTACAAAGCTTTAACCGGAAATGATGTGGCTCAAAACACCTTTTCAGACTTTGATGAAGAAGTTACCGGGGAAGAAATTGAAATAGCGAAACAATCTGTAGGGGAAGTGTGATTATGTTTGAAAATGCGAAATGGATAACATCTGTAAATATTAAAAAGTGGACACATCCTGATCCGAGAAATCCATATCCGGCACCCTATCTGGTAAAGGATTTTGAAATAAAAAGCGGCGTCAAAAGCGTTATATTAAATGTATCAGGCCTGGGGCAGGCGGCATACTACTTAAACGGTGAAAGAATCCCCGATTCTATCCATCCCACTCAGTGCACGACGTATATAAAAACCGTAGACTATAATGTTTACGATCTTACAAAGCTTGTAAAGGAAGGCAAAAACCGCTTTGGAGCCATAGTAGGTCACATTTACCTTGCAGACCTTGAATACGTGATGCGTATGGGAACACCGAGAATGATTGCACAGATGGAAATAGAGTATGAATCGGGCGAAAATGAAACAATATCAAGCGATACATCCTTTATGACACATCATTCTCCCACACTTATGACGCTCCGCCGTTGCGGTGAAAGATATGATGCGAAAATGGAGATAAAAGACTGGTCTGAGCCCGGGACATCACTTGAAGGCTGGGAAAACGCATATATCTGTGCGGGGCCGGGCGGTGCATACAGAAAGAAAATCTGCCCGCCGAAAAGAATTTTTGAGGAAATTGAGGGAAGAGAAATCGCTCCCGGAGTGTATGACTTCGGAGAAAATCTCTCCGGATGGGTACGCTTTAAGCTATCGGGAAAAAACGAAGAAAAGGTAACCGTGTTTTATTCGGAATGGCTTACGGATGATAAAAAGCACGCCTCGGACATAGGTCTTCAGGCGGGGACATATCCCGAAATGCTTCACAGAGACGAATATTTCCCGAAAGGGGAAGACGGAGAGGAGTTTGAACCGCTTTTTACCTTCCACGGCTTCAGATATGTGGAAATTACCGGTGCCAGAGTCGCTTCTGTTGTTGCCTTAAAGGCACATACGGATATTCCGAATGTATCAGCATTTAACTCTGATAATTACATCTTAAACGAAATACATAAATACACCGACCGCTCAATTCTTGCCTGTGCACAGGGAGCAATGCTTGACTGTCCGCAAAGAGAGCAGAATGAGTGGACGGGAGACGGTATGCTGACAAGCGAAGTTGTTTCCATGCAGTATGACTCCTATGATATGTTTTACGAATGGATGCTTAATTTCAAGGATGCTCAGACACCGTCGGGTTTTATCCCGGGAATAATCCCCTGCCGCAGTAACTGGCCCTACAGTTTTGCCAACGGCCTTGACTGGAGTAGTGCAATAATTCACATTCCCTATTATTCGTATAAGTACAGCGGAAACAGCGACATTGCAGAGATGATGTGGGATAATATGGTGCTTGCCATGGACTATTTTGCATCAAGGAGCGACAGTCACCTTATGGATTTCGGTGTGGGTGACTGGGTAAGCATTGATGAGCGTTGCCCCGTTGAGATAACCGACACGGTATATTACCGCATTGATGCTCTTATGATGGCTGAAATGGCTACGGTGCTGGGAAAGGATGCATCGGTATGGAAGGTTCTTGCAGAAGAAATTAAAAAGGATTTCAGAGCTAAATACGTTAAGGACGGAAAACTGGAAAACAGGACATTCACACCTCTTATATGCGCAGCTTACAGCGGAATGATGGAAGAAAACGAAGTAAAATGGCACATTGATGAGGCGGCAAAAATCGCTATGGAACAGAAAAATGCCGTAAGGTGCGGCGTTCACGGACTTCGTATGATGTTTGATGTTTTCGGAAAAGCGGGCTATAACGATTTGATATTTGATATTCTAACCAATACTGAAGAGATGGGCTACGGTAAAATGGTAAAGGACGGCACCACAAGCCTTCCCGAGCAGTTTGACTATGCAACGGAGAAAAATCCCGGAGGCACGCATACAAGCCGCAATCATCACTTCCTCGGTATGGTTGACGGATGGTTTTACCGCTTCGTCGCAGGTATCAATTTAGAAGGCTTCGGATGGGACAGCCTTGTTATTTCGCCCTGCAAAGTCGAAGGTATAAAGGCCTTTGATGCAGAGGTGAGAGGCGTAAAGGTTTCCCTTAAGGAAGGAATTTATAAAATTACATCGCCCTACGATTTTAAGCTTGTTCTCGGAGATAACAGCGGTTTTTACAAGGCAGGAAGCTACGAATTCTGATAAAAAAGCTTCGGACGTTAGTCCGAAGCTTTTTTATTTAATAATCAAACCACAAAGTCGTTCTTTAAGTTTATTCCTTCTGCACCGAGTTCTGCCACGATACTTTTTACGATGTCAATAACCTCTTCCTTGGTAAGAGTTCTCTCGGGATGGGAGAAGATAAGTCTTACGGTGATGGATTTGCCACTTTCATCAACGTAGGTATCAACAACGCTTACGTCCTTGATAAGGGCGCAGGATGCGTTTTCGATAGCCTTTGCGATTGGCGCGTAGGTTTCTGTGATGAATGATAAGTCAATTTCGATTTCGGGGAATCTTGAATTCTCTCTGTAAGCGATGCTTGCATTCTTAACGGATGCAAAGGTCGCCATATCAATCTCTGCATAAACAATGTTAGCCTTTTTGTCAATCTTCTTTGCGATTGCGGAGTTTACGATGCCGATTTCACCGATTTCCTTACCGCCCATAGAAATTGCATTCAGGTTCTTTATGTGCTGATAGGAATGTGTTGCTTCCTTCTTTGCGAATGAAAGCTTTTCGTGCTTTAAGTCATCTGCGATAACAGAAAGGATATCACGAAGCTCGAAGTAGATCTTTTCAAGCTCCTTGGTTTTTGAATAAAGAGTTATGCAAAGCTTCTTATGTTCGTCGCAAAGTCCGTCCTCACGGAAGCCCTCTAAAACTCGACCGATTTCAAATACGGAAAAATCAGCATCGAAGCCCACGTTTGACTTAACCTGGCAAAGCTGTGTGGGAACGATGGACTTTCTTATTGTCTTGATGTTGGGGTTTGTTGCATTGATAAGCTCAACATTCTTTTCGATTTCGATTCCCAAATCCTTGTACTCATCGTAGTATGCCCAGATGTAGGAATGAAGCTCGTGCATCGAATAGCGCTTAACCAAAATATCCTTGATTCTGTCCTCGTCGCTCTTTTCAACAGCGGCTCTTACGGGATATAAGGGAACTGCGGCGGTGTTGATATCAAAGTTGTCATAGCCGTAGATACGGGTGATTTCCTCGATGATGTCAGCCTTCATTGTAACGTCCTTCGTTGCTCTCCAGGAAGGAACGGTAACGGAGTATTCGCCGCCCTTTTCAGATACGCCAAAGCCAAGTGCAGTAAGTGTTTCAACGATTGTGCTATCCGGAATGTCAATACCTGTATACTTGTCAACAAATGCCTTGTTGAAGGAAAGGCTGATTTCATCATACTTTGTTATATATTCGTCTGTAAGTGCGGAAACAACAACTGCCTCGCTATCTATGTCTGTAAGAAGCTTTACAAATCTTGCAACTGCAGTAACTGTCATTTCGGGGTCTAAGCTCTTTTCATAGCGCTGGGAAGCATCTGTTCTGTGAGCAAGACGAACGGTTGACTTACGGATGGATGCCGCATCGAATGTGGCGGATTCCAAGGTAAGTGTCTTTGTATCTTCCACGATTTCGGAATCAAGTCCGCCCATAATACCTGCGATTGCAACGGGAGTGTCACCGTTACAGATCATAAGTGTATTTTCGTCAATGTCACGTTCCACACCGTCAAGAGTCAGGAACTTGAAGGGAGATGAGAATCTCTTAACTCTGATTTTTTCCACCTTACGTGAGTCAAATGCATGCATGGGCTGGCCCATTTCAAGCATAAGATAGTTTGTAAGGTCGGCAAGGAAGTTGATTGCTCTCATTCCGCAATAGTAAAGACGGATTCTCATATTAACGGGGCTTACGTTTCTTGAAATACCCTCAAACTGAAGGCAGGAGTATCTCTGACATAAGGGGTCTTCAATCTTTAAGTCCACCTTTTTAAGGTTTTCATATGCCTTAAGGTCAGCTACGGGAAGAGGCTTAAGCTCACGCTTTGCGATTGCCGCAAACTCACGGGCAATTCCGTAGTGTCCCCAGAGGTCGGGGCGATTTGTAAGAGACTTATTGTCAACCTCGAAAATGATGTCTTCAATTTCGTAAACTGACTTAAGGTCTGTACCCAAAGGGATATCGTCTGTAATTTCCATAATTCCGTCGTTACTGTCGCTTAAGCCAAGCTCCTTTTCGGAACAGCACATACCGTTGGAGGTATAGCCTGCAAGCTTTCTGGGAGCGATTGTGATGTCACCAACCTGAGCACCTAATTTTGCAAAAGCTGTCTTAAGACCAACTCTTACATTGGGAGCACCGCAGACAACGTCAACAAGCTCATCCTCGCCGATATCAACCTTTAAAAGGTGAAGCTTCTTTGATTCGGGATGATTTTCAACTGATTTTATTTCTGCACAAACGATGCCGGAAATGTCTGCACCCTTATGGAAAATGTCGTTTTCAACCTCTGCTGTGGCAAGAGAGAATTTTGCAATTAAATCCATTTTGTCAAGGCCCGCAAGGTCAACAAAATCGGAAATCCAGTTCATTGATAAAAACATATCTGCCGCTCCTTTCTTATTTGTCGTCCGTGAACTGAGAAAGACTCTTAAGAGAGCCTGAGTTAAGGTCACGGATATCTTTAATGCCGTACTTCATCATTGCAAGACGGGTAAGACCAAGACCGAAGGCAAAGCCTGTGTATTCCTCGGGGTCAATTCCGCCTGCCTTTAATACCTCGGGATGAATCATACCGCAGGGGCAAAGCTCAAGCCAGCCGCTGTGCTTACAGGAGGGACAGCCTTCGCCGCCGCAGATAAGACAGCTTATGTCAAGCTCAAATCCGGGTTCTACGAAGGGGAAGAAGCCGGGACGAAGTCTTACCTTTATGTCCTTCTGGAAAACCTCTGAAAGCATGGTCTTCATAAAGAAGATAAGGTTTGAAATGGAAATGTTTTTGTCAACCATAACGCCTTCCATCTGGAAAAAGGTGTTTTCGTGGCAGGCATCTGTTGCTTCGTTACGGAAGCATCTTCCGGGGAAAATAGCCTTGATGGGCTTACCTTCATTGATTAATGCATCCTTGTACTTTTTGTAAATTGCGTTCTGTGCCGCAGAGGTGTGGGACTTAAGTAACTGACCGTTTTTAAGGTAGTAGGTGTCCTGCATATCTCTTGCGGGATGGTCTTTGGGAATATTTAACGCCTCGAAGCACTCGTAGTCTGTTACAATTTCGCTGTAGTCCTCAATTGCAAAGCCCATTGACTTAAATACCTCTTCACACTGTCTCTGTACAAGTGTGATGGGGTGGTATGAGCCTCTCTTAAGCGTGGGGGGCATTGAAATGTCAAATTCGGGCATTCTAGCAAGCTCTGCTTCAAGCTCCTTTTTCTTAAGTTCCTCTCTCTTTTCTGTAATTTTCTCGTTAACCTCGTCCTTAAGCACGTTAACCGTCTGTCCGAAAACCTTCTTTTCTTCGGGTGACAGGTTTTTCATTTCCTGCATAAGGCCTGTGATGTAGCCCTTTTTGCCGGTGTATTCAACACGTAAGTTTTCAAGCTCTTCCATGGTGTTAACCTTGGAAAGCACTTCGGCAAAGGCAAGCTTTAACTCATTTGTTTTATCTGCCATAATAAAAAATCCTTTCTGTGATTTTGTTTGTAAAATATAAAAAGCCCGTCCCATTATCTGGGACGAGCGTTTGCCCGCGGTACCACCCGGATTCGGAATTCTGTCATTCTGAGGTGCAGGCGTTTGTAAAACGCCGAAACCCGAAGAATCTCTTATTCCGCTCTTTCGTCATCCATGGCGTGGGATGATGCACCCTGCTTAATCAAAGCTTTCGCAGGACACTCCAATGCTGAAATTCATATGCTGTTATCTTAAGGCGCTCTCAGCCGGTGACGCCCATTCTCTTAAAGAATCACTCGCATACTACTTACACATCTTCATAGTATCTACATTATTATATCAGCTTTTTTTGATTTGTCAAGTGGGAAAAGTATGGTAATAAAAAAATATAATAGTTATTTATGACAAGTATGTTTTTAAGGTTATAAAAAACTGATAAAAGCCGGGTATTATCTTCCCCAGCTTTTATCAGTTACCTTTTCTAAAACCATATTAAGTACAGTTTCACGGTCTCCTGCTGTTGCCAGTTGGCGAGCAAGGTTGGCTGTTTCTCTTAAGTCTGCGTCTCTGTCGTTAGAAAAAGAGTCCAGTGCGTTTTTTGCAAGAAAGTGAGGTTTAGTTGGATGAGATTCTGCTAAGGCATAACATATAGCCGCACGTTCTTTAGTATTTGAAAAACCAAGCCCTGTTCTTTCGTTTGAATGGAAATCCATAATTCGCATTTGAAACCACCAACCTAATTCATACTGTGCATCTGGGTCATCCTGATATGAACGCCTTACTAAATCCTTGTACTTTTCTATTTTTTTGTTATCACTTTTCTTTCGCAAAATAAAAAATGCTACGATGATCGCTAGAAGTAAAAATGCTAAAACTGACATACTTTCATCTCCTGTTAATATTTAATTGTTGAATTTTATTGGTTGTATTTATTATTTATGATATATGCATGATTTTGGGCTATTGATGCTGACCGATTTTTCATAAAGAGAGCAGGATCGGCATCCGCACATATATACTCCGCCTTTCTTCATTAACCAACTACAATTTTCGCAACATTTCATAAATATTCACTTCCTTTTGTTCATTTTCATATATCTTAGCATAAAAAAAGATAACTGTCAATAGAAAATAAAGATTTTAGTTAATATTTTAAGATTATGTTTTCTGTTAAAAGGCTATGCTTAATGATACAATAAAATAAAGGTAGGTGTTAATGTTTTGAATTATGAATTATTAGGAAAACACATAAGAGAACAGCGGAAAATAAAAAAATACACATTGGAACAACTGGCGGAAAAGCTAGATGTTTCGGTTACCTTTATTGGGCAGATTGAGAGAGCAAAGGGTATTCCTTCACTTGAAACTTTAGTAAAAATTGCGAATGCTCTTGAAACTTCGATAGATGGTCTGATGTTTGGAGATTTAAATGCGAAATCGGGAAACGACTATTTTATGGAGAAAATTGCAGAATTGACAGAAGATTTCACATCCAAAGAAAAAGAATTGTTACTTAAACAAATTGAGATAACGAACGGATTCAGAAACAATGCTAAATAGGGCATTGTTTTTTTCTTAAATAAACTATTGTAATGTGAATAAAAATCTGCTAAAATAAATCTATTGGAGGAATTTTATGTTTAAGTATGTTCTTTTTGACCTTGACGGAACCTTGACCGATTCTGCGAGGGGGATTAAAAACTGCATAATATATTCCTGTGAGAAAATGGGACTTATCGTGCCTGATGATAAAGTGCTTGATACCTTTTTGGGTCCACCGTTATCTGAAAAATATGCCGAGGTTTTTTCCTTAAGTAAGGAGGAGGCAGAGCGTGCGGTTGACATTTACCGCGAAAGGTTTGCACCCATCGGCCTTTTTGAAAACGATGTATACGACGGCGTTTTTGAAATGCTTAAAAGTCTTAAAGATGCGGGATGCATCCTTGGTGTTGCCACAAGCAAGCCCGAAATTTATGCAAATAAAATACTTGATCACTTTGATCTGACAAAGTATTTTGACGTATTGGTGGGAAGCGACTTAAAGGGCGGAAAGCATGACAAAACCGACGTTTTGAAAGAAGCACTTTTAAAGATGAATCCAAAAGAAAAAGCCGTTATGGTTGGAGACCGTTGCTTTGATATAGAAAGCGCACACATTCTTGGGACATATTCTCTTGCCGTTACCTACGGCTACGGAACAATAAAGGAAATCGAAGAAAGCAAGCCCGATTTTATGGCGGAAAGTCCGTCTGAAGTTGCGGACATAATTCTTGGAAAGAGGGATTTTTAATGGAAGGCTTTAACATACAGCGTGTTGAAAAAATAACCGGCTGCTGCGTGGTTAATTTAACGGGGATAGAAAACAAAGTCGGAACGGCTTACAAAATTTTTTCTGCTCTTGCAAAGGAAGAAATAAATGTCATAATAATACTTCAGAGCGTTAATGCCATAAGCACCAAGGCAAACGTTGGCTTTGTCATAGATGAATACGATGCAGAAAAAACTGAAGAAATTCTTAAGGCTTCGGACATAGGTGGAAGGCTTGAAATAAAAAGAGACATTTCACTTCTTTCCGTTGCAGGTGTGGGACTTTACCATAACCCCGACATTTCAGCTAAAATTTTCGAGGTTTTATACGACAGAGGAATTGACATTCATCTGATTTCCCGCGGAGAAATGAAAATCCTTGCGGCGATAGATTCAGACAGAATCGATGAAGCATATAAGGCTGTTTCAAAGGGACTTGAAAGCCTGTGATTTGTTATGGAGGCTTTATCAAATCGTAAACCGACAAGGCTAAAAGGGTATGATTACAGTATGCCGGGAGCATATTTTGTTACGGTATGCACGAAAAACAAGAAATGTATATTGGGTAAAATCGTAGGGGACGGCGATTTCGACGTCCCGAAAATGAATTTAACAAAATGCGGCACTGTTATAGAGAAACACTTGAATTTAATGAATGAAAAATATAATCATATAAAAATTAACAGTTATGTAATTATGCCTAATCATATTCATTTAATCTTAAATATTTCAGATTTTGTTGGCGGTGCGTCGGAAACCGCCGCACCCTACAATAATGAAATCTCAAAATTTATATCTCTGTTAAAGCGGTATTCTAACAGAGAATGTAGCGAAAATCTTTTTCAGCGGTCATTTCACGACCATATAATACGCAATGAAAACGATTATCTTAAAATATCGGAATATATAGAAACCAATGTTTTGAAATGGAAACAGGATTGCTTTTACGACGGCACTCATTAAGAGTGCTGTCGTTTTTTATGCACTACGGAAATAAAACTGAGCAAGGCGTATTTACTAAATGAATTGGAATTTATTTAATCCACCATTCGGGAGTAATTTCACCGAGCTTTATGGTTTTACCGGCAGAGTAATCAAGCATAATTTCTACATCATAATAATTTCCTGCCATAAGTTGAACCATAAGTTCCCGACAAGCACCGCAGGGAGCGCCGTTAGAACCGTCGGGCAAAATACAAAGAACTTTGTCAATTTCATGTTCTCCGTTGGTAATCATATTAAAAATGGCATTTCTTTCTGCACAAATGCCCAATGTTGAACAAGTATCTATGCAAACACCTGTATATATCTTTCCTGATTTTGAACATACTGCAGCGGATACTTCTCCGCAGGTGACATATTCCGAAATTCTCCGCTCATTTAATACGGCTTTTGCGGCGTCATACATTTCACTCCAAATTTTTTCCATAAGTAATCTCCTATCGTTAAATTCTTTCCATATTATAGCATACTTTTTATTAGTTGTCATCTTTTTTATATAGGAGACAGAGACTTTTTATTGACAAAGAAATGTGATTATGCTATAATTAATGCAACCGATTGCACGAAGCTTTGGGAAAGGAGAAAAAGGTATGGCTGAAGTTACAATTTACACCATTGCAAAAGAGCTTAATATGACGCCTTCCATGGTAAGCCGTGCTTTTAATCCGGCAGGGAAGATAAACGAGGAAAAGCGAAAGCTGGTTTTAGAAACTGCAAAGAAATATAACTTTTCGCCCAACCGCTTTGCATCCCGCTTATCAATGAAGCCCATAAAAATCGGCATATTCATACGAAGCCGATACAAGGTTAACTTAGACAGAATGATTATCGGCATAGAAAACGCCTATGAAAAGCTTAAGGACTATAAAATAAGCTATGAGGTTGTGGTGAGAAATCCCCTTACAGACCCGAGTCTTGACTATGAAGAAGAGTTATTGAAATTCAAGGACTGTGACGGCGTTTTAGTTGCGGGCTTAAGCTTTGATAAATACACAAATGCACTGGCTAAGCTTCATGAAGTGAATAAAAATCTGGTGCAGGTTCAGTCGGTAAACGAAAACGTAGGATATCTATTTGCATCCAAACATTCGGAAGAGGTATCATCGTGTCTGGCGGCAGAATTCTTATATAATTCTCTTCGCAAAAGCAAGCGTAAAAACGTGCTTCTTTTTACCGGCGATACAAAAAACACACAGCACGTAATTGCCGAGAAGTTTTTTAAGGAAGCGGCATCATCATACGGCATAAATGTGGTTGAAAGCATATCAATGATGGATAACGAAGAATATTTCGGTAAAATCCTTCCTGCCGTAATGGGAAAGCACAAAGGCACACTTGACGGAATTTATATAACAAGCGGTTTTTCAAAGCCTTTATGTAGCTATCTTTCAGAAAATCCTTCGGACATTTCCCTTGTAACCTTTGATATACACGAGGATATAAAGGAATATCTTTCAAGGGGGATAGTTTCTGCGGCGATCAATCAGAATGTGGCACTTCAGATGCAAAACGCCTTTGAAAGCCTGGCACATTACATAATTTCGGAAGAGGAAATTCCGAAAATACTCTACACCGATATTGACCTGGTATTAAAAAGTAATATGCATCAATTTGAATAGAAAAGGGTGTCATTCTGAGCAAGCGAAGCGAGCGAAGAATCTCTGTCCGTCTACGGACAGCAACTATTCAGCCTAACAATATTTTTACCCATAAATGCAACCGATTGCATTAAATATAGAATGTAATTAAAAGGAGATATAAAAATGAACAAGTATGAAAGACTTTCAGAGAAACTTAAAAACAGAGAAAAGGTAATAGGCACGACAATGGCAATGTTTCGCTGCCCTTTTATTTTAGAAAAGATGAACAGAGACGACCTTGATTTCATCCTTTTTGACGGAGAACACGGCGTTTTTGACGTTCAGAGCTCCATTGAAATGTTTCAGGTCTGCCGTCTTATGGGGCTTCCCGTATTCCTTCGTGCCCAGGATGCGGAATATCACTTGATTGCAAAGGCAATCGATATGGGAGCGGACGGAATTATGCTTCCCAGAACCGAGAGCTTAGAGCAGCTTCGCACCGCAGTTGACGCTCTTTTATTCGCTCCCGACGGAAGAAAGGGTATGGGCGGTCACGGACAGATGCGCCCCGGAGAAAAGTATGACGATTTCAGGAAAACCCGTTTCTTAATGCCTCAGATTGAATCCCCCAAGGGAATTGAGCTTCTTCCCAAAATGCTGGAAGAGTATGGCGAATACATAAGTGCAGTAATGATAGGCCCTTATGACCTTTCCGTAATGGTGGGAACGCCCTGCGATATAAAAAGCGATATTATGATTGAGTCCATTCAGAAAATATTTGACATCAGTAATTCCTACTCTAAGTCCTGCGGAATCTTCTGCGATGATGAAGTGCTTGCACAGAAATACCGTGATATGGGCTGTAATGTACTTTGGACAGCGACAGACAAGGACTTTTTCCTTCGTGGCTATAACGAGGAAATGGCAGTGCTCACCAAAATAAAATAACACTTTCGGAGGGAAATATGAAATATTCTAAAATAAAAGGGCTTTCAAAGGAAATATCAAGGCTTGTCTTCGGAACGGCAACTCCCGCACTTTTTGCGGCGGTGGCTGACGGTGCAGGCAAAAAGGAAACTGATGAAGCCTTCAGCCTTCTTGATGATATGTATGCTCTTGGCATAAACGCATTTGACTGTGCGGCACACTACGGCGAAGTGATACTGGGCCGCTGGATGGAAGAACGTGGCATAAGGGAACACTGTGTTGTTCTTACAAAGGGTGCACACCCCAATAAATACAGACAGCGTGTAAACGATTTTGATATTCTGTCCGATGCCAACGACTCCCTTTGCAAGCTTAAAACAGATTGCATTGATATTTATATGCTTCACAGGGATAATAAAGCCACGCCCGTAAGCGAAATTATAAATGCCTTAAACCGCCTTTATGACGAAGGCAAAATCAAAACCTTCGGTGGCTCCAACTGGACTCACGAAAGAATCGAAGAAGCCAACGAATATGCATATAAGCACAATCTTTTAGGCTTTACATCCTCAAGCCCCAACTTCGGGTTAGCAGAGCAGATAGCCGATCCCTGGAGATGCGATGCGGCATTCGGTGACGGATGCATAACCATATCGGGACCCGAAAATAAGGAGGCAAGGCGCTGGCACAAGGAAAAGAATATGCCTGTATTTGCATATTCAAGCCTTGCGAGAGGATTTTTCTCGGGTGCATTTAAAAGCGAAAACCCCGAAGATGCGAAAAAGGTTATGGATGAGCCGGGAATAATCGGCTATTTCTCCGATAACAATTTGGAGCGCTTAAGACGCTGTGAGATACTTGCTGAGAAGAAGGGCTTAAAGGTTCCGCAGATTGCAATGGCGTGGATTTACAATCAGGATTTTCCAGTGTTTGCACTTTCAAGCCCGCAGAATAAGGCCCAGGCAGAGGAAAATATAAAGGCAATGGAAGTAACACTAACAAAAGAAGAGGTTTTATGGCTTAATCTTGAGGAGGAGTAAGTATGATTCCACGTTTCAGCTTAAAATACGGCGATGTTTTTTACAGTTCGGAAAGCTTAGATGCAAAAAATACGAAAAGCGGTCTTTTATACACCTTGCCGGATGGCGTAAAGGTAACTCTTAAGGCAAAGGAATACAGCGAGTTTGACGCCGTTGAATGGGTGCTTTGTTTTGAAAACACATCCTTAGAAAACTCAGAAATACTTTCTGAAATTTCCGATTGCGACGTGCTCCTTCCGCTTGATATACCGCCCGAAACCAAGCCTGGCTATATGCCGAAGGACGGCTCCCTTTGCGTAATCAGTATGAAGGGTATGGTTGACGGAAGCAACTACTGGAAAAAGGATGCCTTAAGTGCATCTGAGTTTGAGTTTACCCCCGAATGGCTTGAAAAAGGGCAGAGGAAAAAGAGCTTTGCGAATTTCGGTGCCCGTTCAAGCGATACCTTTATGCCCTTTTTTGACGTGACAGCAAAGGGAAAGGGTTATATATGTGCTATAGGATGGAGCGGCGGATGGTCTGCAAGCTTTGAGCGGACAGAGGGCGGATGCCTGATGAAATCGGGACTTTCCGATGCGGAGTTTTACTTAAAACCGGGAGAGAAAATAAGAACCACTTCCGTCCTTATAATGAAGTATGATGATGCGGATGAAAAGCACAATAAGTTCCGCACCCTCATAAGAGAGCATTTTTCGCATAAAAACGAAGGAAGGACGGCAAGAGACGGTCTTATGGCTTTTGAGCTCTGGGGCGGACTTCCGACAGATGAGATGAAAAAGAGGATAGGAGAGCTTAAGGAGTGCGGCATCAAATTTGAGGAAATATGGATTGATGCGGGTTGGTACGGAAACTGCACCAACTGCACAGACACCTTCAGCGGGGACTGGGGCACAAAAACAGGGGACTGGTTTGTGAATGAAAACGTCCATCCGGGAAAGCTTTCCGATGTGGCAGAATGTGCCCGTGATGCTAATATGAATCTTATGCTCTGGATTGAAGCGGAGCGTGCGGTAAAGGGAACTGAAATTTATAAAGAGCATCCCGAATGGTTTATGGATGATGGACGTGGCGGAATGCACAAAGTTCTCAGACTCGGAAACGAGGAAGCATACAACTACATAAAGGAAACCATCTGCCACTATATAAAAGAGCTTAAGCTTTCCTGCTACCGACAGGACTCCAATGTGCCGCTTTCCGATTACTTTAGTAACAACGACGAAGAGGGAAGGCGCGGAATCACGGAAATCACCCATATTACAAAGCTTTATGAGCTGTGGGACTATCTGCTTTCTGAATTTTCTGGACTTATTATCGATAACTGTGCATCGGGGGGAAGAAGGATTGACATTGAAACCTTAAAGCGGTCAATCCCATTCTTCAGAAGTGACTACCAGTGTAACTTCAACGAAAATTCAGAGGTGCTTCAGGCACACAACGCAAATATCTCCTGCTATATTCCCTATAACGGCTGTACTTCAAAAACCAAAAACGATGACTATGCCATAAGAAGCTCCTATTCCGCAAGCTGGGGCGGGGCATATTACAATGCAATTTTCCAGGATATGACTGAGGAGGACTTTATCTGGGCAAAAAAGATTTCGGATGAATATTTGAGAATCAGAAAATACTTTCCGAAAGACTTTTATAACCACGGCTCCGTCAGGTTTGATGATACCTCCTGGGCAATTTTCCAGTATCACGATAAGGAGTCGGACAGCGGAATAGTGCTGGCATTCAGAAGGGAAAAATCACCCTTTGATACGGCAAATATCTCTCTTAAAGGAGTAAAGGGTGAGTATACTTTTGAAAACTTAAACGACGGAACAAAATTTAATGGAAGTGCCGAAATGAAAATTACCCTGCCGGATAAAAGAAGCAGCGTGATTTTTGAATACAGGAAATAAAAAAATGGCTGAAGCTTCAGCCATTTTTTTATTGAACAGAAAGCTGTTTTATGATAAAATAAAATCAGAAAAGAAAAAGGAGGCATTAGTTTTGAGAAAATACATAGGCTACATTCCCGCTATGTTGTTTGCACTGTACTATATAACCATGAGTATGGGCGGAAGCATAGTTTCATTCACCCCAGTTCTTTTATGGCTTTTGTGCTTCTGGGCGTCGGCGTTTTTCATTCATAAAGGCTTTTTCTGGGGAGCTGCCTTTGGAATACTGCCCGCCCTTCATATGATTTTCATGGGGCTTAAGGAATCCGGGCAGGTTATGGATATAGAAATTCCCCTAGGGATAATACTCATTCTTTTTTATCTTGGACTTGGGATTTTTCTTTGGTTTAAGCGAAATACTCTGGAAAGAGCCGGAAATAAAGAGGTTCTTATTTTAATGCTTAAAATGGCTTTATCAGCATTTTCTGTATTTTTGTGCCTTTATGCAGGAATTTTATCTTCGATAATACTTTCCTTTGAAGGCATAAATTCCAATATAGCGTTTATTTCCGCATTCGTTTTGCCTACACTGCTTTTTCCTTTAATATGGCTTAAGAAAAGGAAAAAGTTTATAATTGTATGGCTCATTTTTGCCCTTGTTTACGCTATCATCCTGGGTATAAACTACGGGATGATAAAGTATGACGAAAAAATTACGATAAATACTTCGCCCAATATCAATGTACACGAGTATCTGCCCTTTAAGGAAGATTCAAAAATCGTAAAATACAGAAGCGAAACTTTGCAATTTACAGAAAACCTTCCGAAAATAGACGGAGCAGCGGCGCTTTTCCCCGTATACTCGGCTTTTGTAAATGCAACATATCCTGAAACAACGGAGCTTGATTACGGCACCTTTGAATATAACAATACCCCGGTTGGCTACAGACTTTTAGCCGAGAGACAGACTGATATTTTCATCGGAGTATACCCGTCAGAGGAGCAGAAGGCCTATGCAAATGAGCAGGGCACAACCTTTAAGTACACACCCATAGGAAGCGAAGCCTTTGTCTTCTTTGTGCATAAGGATAACCCCATTGAAAGCCTGACAACGGAAGAAATTAAAGGGATTTATTCCGGTAAAATAACAAACTGGAAGGAAGTGGGCGGTAAAAACGAAGAAATTTTTGCATACCAGCGAAATGAAGGAAGCGGAAGCCAGAGCATGTTAAAGCGTTTTATGGGTGATACTCCCATAATGGAGCCACCCACAGAGCTTCGTAACGACTTTATGGCAGGAATTATCGAAGAGGTTGCCGATTACAGAAGCAAGTCGGGCTCCATCGGCTTTTCATTCAGATACTATGTTGAAGGAATTATTAAAAATCCCGATATCAAAATGATTGCCGTTGACGGCACCATCCCCACAACAGAAAACATCAAAAACGGAACATACCCCATAGTTACACCCATTTATGCGGTGACCTACGAGGAGCAGACAAACGAAAATGTTGATAAGCTTCTTCTTTGGATTTTATCCGGCGAGGGGCAGAAAATAATTGAAGAAACCGGCTATGTCGGAATAGCGGAATAACAAAAAATCCTTGAGCATCAGCTCAAGGATTTTTTGGGTGTGCATATATAAATTTTTCTTTGTTGAAAAATTTATAAAATAAGCGATTCGTATATAGAAACCGGAGGGCGAAAAAATGCTTATTTGCATTTTTCATTGGCACAACCTCCGCTTCAACGTTTCGGTAGTGCATATATAAATTTTTCTTTGTTGAAAAATTTATATATAAAAATCATGATTACCTATGCTCTTATAAAACGTTCTGTTTTTTATTATCCAGGAACTTTCCGCTTTTCTGGGATTTAAGAAAAACAGGCTTTTTCCTGCGGTATTTTCTCCGGAAAGAGCCTTCTTTGCGGCGGAAATACTTTTGTAGGAAGGGGTTTTGTAAATACTTCCGTTTAACACCGGCTCAAACTGGACTCCGCCCTTTTTGTCGAAAATTACACCGTAAATGGTATTCGGGAAATGCTTTGATGCAACTCGGTTAAGTACCACATTTCCCACGGCGACAAGCCCTCCTTCAGGTTCGCCGTCAGCTTCCGCATGGATGATTTTGGAAAGCCAGTAAACCTCATCCTGATTGTATGTGGTATCACGGAGAGAGGAAGGGACTTTTATACCGTCTTTTTCAATTAAAACTCTGTAATACTCATCATCCCAGGAAACTTCGGAATTGTAATTCTCCGAAACAAAGCGTACGGGAACGAAAATTCTTCCGTCCCGGATATAGCTTTTCACAACCTGTTTTTTTCCGTTTACATAGCAAAGATTATCGTCAGGCAAAAAGCGTAAGGAGGTGTAATCATCCTCTATGAGAGCAAAGCGGGAATCATCGTCCCAAAAACAGGAAAGCCCCAAAGACTCGCTTACAGCACGTATTGGAACATATACGGAGCCTGTTTTTATAAAAGGTTTAGAGTCGGTATAAATCTTTGTGCCGTTTACTTCAATGTCAATAATCATACTTTCTGCATTTATGCTTTGTCCTGTGGGAAGAAGGGCGAAAAAAACAAAAAGTAAAAAAATGTATAAAAATTTCACGCTAATCCTCCTTTCGTACATTTTTCGACATAAAAAAGTCACGCTCCTATATTAGCAAAAGGAACGTGACTTTTCAATGCAAAATATATGGTATAAAAGTAATTATATGGCACTTCCGCCGTCAACCGTCAGAATCTGCCCGGTTATGAAAGAAGAGCTTTCAGTGGAAAGAAAATAAACACTTTCAGCCACTTCTTTTGGGGTACCTCCACGCATTAAGGGGGTTTCTGAAAAGAAGGCTTCTTTATCTTCCTCGGTTAAAACACTGTTCATTTTCGTGTCAATAAAGCCGGGAGCAACTGCATTTACACGGATATTTGAGGGTCCGTATTCCTTGGCGAGTGCTTTTGTAAGGCCAATAACCCCTGCCTTTGCCGCAGAGTATACGCTTTCCATGGAAGCACCGGTGATGCCCCATATAGATGATATGTTTACGATTGCTCCGGATTGACTTTTAACCATATAAGAAAGTGCTTCACGGCATGCATAAAAGGTGCCGTATAAATCAATTTTCATGATGCGGTCAAACTCTTCATCGGAAACATCTGTGGCTAAATTGCTCTTTGCAATTCCCGCATTATTTATAAGAATGTCACAGCCTTTTGTTTTTGCAAAGGCTTCTTTTACGGAAGCGGAATCGGAGACGTCCACTTTTATGGGAGTTATGCCCGGCATTTTATTTTTCATGGCAAAAATTTCATCCTCGGAAGAAAAATACCCTGCATATACAAGGAAACCGTTATGGTAAAATTTCTCAGTTATTGCCTTGCCGATACCGCCGGATGCACCTGTAATAAAAACTTTCTTCATACAATCACCTTTGTAAGAAAAGGGCTTGTGAAATCACAAACCCTTTATTAATTTAATTAAAATGCAAGTCTCTCTTCAATGTAGGACTTAACCTGATCAATGGGAATACGGATCTGCTCCATTGTGTCACGGTCACGAAGTGTTACGCAGTTATCTGCGGGAGTGTTTTCGTCACCAACAGTCTGGAAGTCAACTGTGATGCAGAAGGGGGTACCGATTTCGTCCTGTCTTCTGTAACGCTTACCGATGGAACCTGCTTCGTCATATTCGCACATAAAGTACTTGGAAAGTTCGGAATAAACTTCTTCAGCCTTTTCGGAAAGCTTCTTTGAAAGAGGTAAAACTGCTGCCTTGATGGGAGCAAGAGCGGGGTGGAAGTGAAGAACTGTTCTTACGTCACCCTCTGCAATTTCTTCTTCATCATAAGCTTCAACCAAGAAGGCAAGAACAACACGGTCTGCACCCAAGGAAGGCTCAACAACGTAAGGAGTGTATTTTTCGTTTGTTATGGGATCCATGTAAGTAAGCTCTTCGCCTGAGTGATTGGTGTGCTGAGTTAAGTCGAAGTCTGTTCTGTCAGCAATACCCCAAAGTTCGCCCCAACCGAAGGGGAACATAAACTCGATGTCTGTTGTAGCTTTGGAATAGTGAGAAAGTTCTTCAGGGCTGTGATCACGGAACTTTAAGCTCTCTTCGCGAACGCCGAGGGAGTAAAGCCAGTTCTTGCAGTAATCTTTCCAGTACATAAACCAGTCAAGGTCTGTTCCGGGAGCACAGAAGAACTCAAGTTCCATCTGCTCAAACTCTCTGGTACGGAAAGTAAAGTTACCGGGAGTGATTTCGTTACGGAAGGACTTACCTATCTGTGCGATACCGAAGGGAACCTTACGTCTTGTGGTTCTCTGTACGTTCTTGAAGTTTACGAAAATACCCTGAGCAGTTTCGGGACGAAGGTAAATTTCGTTCTTTGCATCTTCTGTTACACCCTGGAAGGTCTTGAACATAAGATTGAACTTACGGATATCTGTGAAATTGTGAGCTCCGCAGTCGGGGCAGGCAATGTTGTTTTCGCGGATGAATTCAAGCATTTTTTCGTTGCTCCAACCGTCAACTACTATTGATTCGCCCTTTTCGTGGCAGAAGTCTTCAATTAACTTATCTGCTCTGAAACGGGATTTGCATTCCTTACAGTCCATGAGGGGGTCGGAGAAACCGCCAACGTGACCGGATGCAACCCAAACCTGGGGATTCATAAGTATTGCGGCGTCAAGTCCCACATTGTACTTTGACTCCTGCACGAATTTTTTCCACCATGCTCTTTTAACGTTGTTCTTAAGCTCAACTCCTAAAGGACCGTAATCCCAGGTGTTTGAAAGACCGCCGTATATTTCGGAACCGGAATATACAAATCCTCTGCCCTTACAGAGAGCAACAACCTTTTCCATGGTTTTCTGTTCATTTTTCATCATAATAAAAACATTCCTTTCACTTTTGCCGCCGGATTGCGGCAATCGCATATTCTTTTGGTATGTAAATTACCAATAACATTATTTTAACAAAATAAGAAGATTTGTCAAGTAATAACCTTGATTTTTATAAATTTGTGTGATATAATATATCATTATATATAAATAAATGTAAAATTTTGAAAGCGAGGTATGCAAAATGTCTGTTCGTTCAAGAAGACAGATAGTTTTTTCGTTCTTTATCGTTGCTCTGGTGGTAGCGGTCATTGCCGGTGCGGCAGGATATGCAACAGGGTACGGGGTTGAGTCAGAAAAAAGAATTAAGCTGATGGAAGAAAATAAATTGCTTACAGAAAAAAATGCGGAACTTTCAGCGATAGAAATTGACATGGAAGAAAAAAATGCCCTCGCTGCCGAGAATGAAGAACTGAAAGCGGAAATTGAAGCAATCAAAGCTGAAAAGACAGCACTTGAAGAAAAGGTTACGGAGCTTGAAGGAACTCTTTCCGATACACAGGAAACTCTCAGCGAAACGGAATCTGCACTCAGTGATGCTGAAGCGGAAGCTAGCGAAGGAGAAAATGGGCCTCAGTCGAAATTCATGGATAAGCTTACGAAGTGGTTTATAATAGGAATTGTAGGCGTGCTTGTGATAATGGGAGTGATGATGCTTCTTGTTCCCAAAAACAGCAAAAAGTACGACAGTGATGAGGAAGATGAAGATGATGAGGAAACAGGAGAAGAGTCTTCTGATGTTCCTTTGGCAAGGGGAGATGCAAAGAAGGAAGAGCCTTTTATGCTGAAAGACGAAGAGGATGTTCAGACCGAAATTGTTTTCCCCGAAGAAAATAAACAAGAAGAAAACAAAGAATATTCCGTTCCGGATTCTTTAGAGGAACTCATGCGTGAAAGCATAAAGAGGAATGAACAATGACAGAAAGAATAATATCAACCGTTCTCTTTTTAATAGGCGGTGTCGTCTGCTACGGAGCGGGAAAAATAGCACCCCTTATCTTTAAGGATAAAGTAACGGATGAAAAAATACTTAACGTAAAAATTGCAGGATATATAGTGGTTTTGATTGCACTTTTTATCCTGTTCGTGTAGAAAGGACATAAGGAAATGATAGAACTTGAAAAAAATTATAACCCGGCCAAGTCCGAGGAAAAGCTTTATAAAAGATGGGAGGAAAGAGGCTATTTCCACGCAGAAGCAGACCCCGATAAAAAGCCTTATACAATAGTTATTCCTCCTCCCAACGTAACAGGTCAGCTTCATATGGGTCACGCTTTTGACGAAACACTTCAGGATATACTTATCCGTTTTAAGAGAATGCAGGGTTACTCTGCACTCTGGGTTCCGGGAACAGACCATGCAGGTATTGCAACACAGATAAAGGTCGAGGCTGAGCTTCGCACAAAAGAAGGTCTTACAAGATATGATCTCGGAAGAGAAAAATTCCTTGAGAGAGTATGGGACTGGAAAGAAAAATACGGAAGCCGTATTATAAGCCAGCTTAAGAAAATCGGATGCTCTTGCGACTGGGACAGAGAACGCTTCACAATGGATGAAGGTTGCTCCAAAGCAGTAAGAGAGGTTTTTGTAAACCTTTATAATAAGGCACTTATATACAGAGGCCCCAGAATCATCAACTGGTGCCCCAACTGTATCACAGCTCTTTCAAACGAAGAAGTTGAACATGCTGAGCATGCAGGAAATTTCTGGCACATAAAGTATCAGATAAAGGGCACGGAAGACTATGTTGTTATAGCAACTACAAGACCTGAAACCCTTTTCGGTGATACTGCCGTTGCGGTAAACCCCGAGGATGAAAGATATAAAGACATCGTAGGAAAGACGCTTCTTCTTCCTCTTACCGACAGAGAAATTCCCGTTATTGCCGATGAATATGTTGACAAGGAGTTCGGAACAGGCTGTGTTAAGATTACACCTGCCCACGACCCCAACGACTTTGAAGTAGGAAAACGTCACGACCTTGAAATCATAAAGGTTATGAACGACGATGCCACAATGAACTCATATGCAGGAAAATATGAGGGAATGGACCGTTATGAATGCCGTAAGGCTATGATAAAAGACCTTACCGATATGGGTCTTCTTGTAAAGACTGAAGAGCATTCTCATAACGTAGGTCAGTGCTACCGCTGCGGAACAACAATCGAGCCAATCGTATCCGATCAGTGGTTTGTTAAGATGCAGCCCCTTGCAGAAGCAGCTATCAAAGCTGTAGACAGCAAGGAAACAGAATTCGTTCCGGACCGTTTTTCAAAGACGTATATGAACTGGATGGAAAACGTATACGACTGGTGTATTTCACGTCAGCTCTGGTGGGGACACAGAATTCCTGCATTTTATTGTGATTCCTGCGGCGAAATGACAGTATCCAAAGAAGACATCACGGTATGTCCCAAGTGCGGAAAGCCCGTACGCCAGGAGGAGGACGTTCTTGATACATGGTTTTCTTCTGCACTCTGGCCCTTCTCAACACTTGGCTGGCCCGAAAAGACAAAGGATCTTGATTATTTCTATCCCACAAGCACGCTTGTAACAGGCTATGACATTATCTTCTTCTGGGTATCCAGAATGATATTCTCCGCCTGTGAGCATACAGGAAAAGCACCCTTCAAGCACGTATTTATCCACGGCTTGGTTCGTGACGGTAACGGCGAAAAAATGTCAAAATCAAAAGGAAACGGCGTTGACCCCCTTCAGATTATTGATATGTATGGTGCCGATGCACTCCGATTCACTCTTGTAACAGGTGTTGCACCCGGTAACGATATGAGATTCCCCGTAACCTATGATCCCCCGGTTGAAAAGGGTAAAAACCCCAATCCTGAGGTAAACAAGATTGTAGGAGCTCCCGGAGTTGAGGCAAGCCGTAACTTTGCAAACAAGCTTTGGAACGCAGCACGTTTCGTTCTTATGAATCTCGAAACAGATGACTACACACTTCCTGCAGAGGACGAGCTTTGTGCAGAGGATAAATGGATTGTAAGCCGCCTTAACACTCTTATCGGCGAAGTTACAAGAAGTCTTGAAAAGTTTGACATCGGTATTGCTATTTCTGCAATTTACAGCTTCGTATGGGACTGGTACTGTGACTGGTATATTGAACTTGTAAAGCCGAGACTTTACAATAAGGATAATCCCACTAAGCTTGCCGCACAGAGAACCCTTGCTTATGTATTAATTAATGCGTTAAAGCTTTTACATCCTGTTATGCCATTCGTAACAGAAGAAATTTACACCGCACTTTACGGTGAGGATGAAAGCATTATGGTATCTAAATGGCCCGAATATTCCGATAAGCTCACCTTCAGCGAAGACTTTGCCGAGACCGAGCTTGTTATAGGTGCAATTCGTGCTGCAAGAAACCTTCGTACTGAAATGAATGTTCCTCCTTCAAAGAAGGCTAAGCTTATCATAGTTTCAGAAAACGATGTGCCTTTCAGAAAGGGACAGGCGTTCTTTGAGAAGCTTGCATCTGCCTCTGAGGTTGAGTATTTAAATAACGAAGACGGTATTTCCGGTAACACAGTAAGTCAGGTAACAGAGGGTGCTAAGATTATCATTCCTCTTGACGAGCTTGTTGACAGAGAAAAGGAACTTGAACGCTTAAACGGCGAAAAAGAAAGACTTCTTTCCGAAATTGCCCGTGTTGAAAAACTTCTTTCTAATCAGGGCTATATCGCAAAGGCTCCCGCCGCTTTGGTTGAAAAAGAAAGAGCGAAGGGTGAAAGCTTTAAGAAGATGCTCATAGACGTTGAAGAGAGCATAAAGAAATATCAGTAATAAAAATCGGGCTTTCACAAGAAAGCCCGATTTTTGAAAGGATTTGTAATTATGGATAAAAACGAGGCACTTTCTTTCATTCACGGCACACTTAAATTCGGCTCTGTTTTAGGGCTTTCTTCCATAAAAAATCTTATGGAATACCTTGGTAATCCGCAAAAGGGAATGAAATTCATCCATGTTGCAGGCACAAACGGCAAGGGCTCGGTATGCTCCATGCTTTCAGAAATGCTTATAAGTGCAGGATATAATACGGGGCTTTATACATCGCCCGCCCTTGTAAACTTCAACGAAAGAATCCGCCTTAACGGAAAAGAAATTTCGGATTTAGACCTTGCATTTTGCACCGAAAAGGTAAAAGAAGCCTGCAGAAAAATGGAAGAGGGAGGCATGTCGCATCCAACCGAATTTGAAATAGTAACAGCCATTGCCTTTTTATATTATAAAATGAAAAAGGCTGACATTGTGGTGCTTGAGGTTGGAATGGGCGGAAGGCTGGATGCCACTAATATCATTGAAAATCCTCTTGTTACGGTAATTACTTCCATAAGTCTGGACCATACGGATAGATTGGGAAGCACAATTTCTGAAATTGCAGGAGAAAAATGCGGAATAATAAAAAAAGGTGCCGTAACCGTTACAAGTGCTTATCAGAATCCGGAAGCACTCTCCGTCATAGAAAAAACAGCGGAAAATTTAATCGTTGCAAAAAAACCGCAGCTTAAGAATGAAACCTTATCGGGACTAACATTTGACTATGCGAATATGGAAAATCTCTTTTTGTCACTTACGGGAATCCATCAGCTTGAGAATGCTTCAATTGCGATAGCTGTTGCAAAGGTGATAGGGCTTTTTGATGAGGATATAAGAAATGGTCTTAAAAATGTAACTCATCCTGCCAGAATGGAAGTGATAAGGGAAAATCCTCCTGTAATACTTGACGGAGCACATAACCCTTCCGCAATGGGGCATCTTAAAGAAAACGTGAGAAAATTCCTTAAAGGCTATAAAAGAAATCTTATCATCGGAATGCTTCGTGACAAAGATTATGAAGAGTGTGCATCTTTAATAGGAGGCGAATTTGACAGAATAATAACCGTTGACGTGCCGGGAAGCCGTGCACTTCCGAAGGAGGAACTTGCCGAAGTTTTGAAAAAATACTGCAATGATGTAACGTCCATGCCGTTATCTGAGGCGGTTTCAGAAATAAACGAAAAGGAAGCCTTTGTAATTGCAGGCTCCCTTTACATGGCAGGGGAATTTAAGAAACTTTTATAATCATTCTATATCATAAAGAGCGTTTATAATTGTGAAAAGGGTAGGAAAGGAATTCATCAGGTTCCATATTCCTATGCCTGAAAGTCCTTTTTCCGATACAAGGTCAAGCTTTGCAAGTATGCTTCTTGCGTCTTCAAACCAAACCTCATGGTTTCTGCCTGAAGAATCTGTATAATTAAAATATGGGGATGCGGAAGTCTCGTTGAAACGTATGGGAACGCCATAGCGTCTGGCAATATTTATTGCGGCAACGTTTGATATTGCTCTTGCACGGCTTTCGCCTGACACATAGGGAAGAGTCCAGTCGTAGCCGTAGTTGGGAACTCCCATCCATATTTTGTTTTGCGGAATTTCTGAAAGGGCGTAGTTAACCACCTCCCGGACACGGTTTATGGGTGCAACAGCTAAAGGCGGACCGTAGGTATATCCCCATTCATAGGTCATTAAAAAAACCTTATTGGCATTATAGCCGAGTAAGCGATAGTCATGTCCTTCGTATAAAACTCCCGCCTGATCGGCTCTTGTTTTCGGGGCGACAGCAACGACGGTTATTTTATCAGGATTGAAAATGCCTGAAAGCTCTCCTAAAAGATTTGCATATGCCGATGCGTTTCTGCCGTATATATATTCAAAGTCCATGTCCACTCCGTCATAGGAGAGGTTTGCTGCCGTGGCAGAAATTTCTTTCAAAAGAGCATTTTTTGAACTGATGCTGTTCAATATAGCATCGGAAGCTTCCGAGGAAAAACCACCAGACGGAGAGAGGGTGGAAACGGAAAGCAGAGTTTTGACTTTGGCACTTTCGGCAGAAGCTATCAAATCGGAGTCATCAATTGAAATTAAACTGCCGTCGCCTGTTGCTTCATAGGTAAATGGCGTTAAATAGGTAAGATATGCAAGTGCATAATTTAATGTGTCTTTCGAAATGGAAGGATAGGCATATCCGTTTACGGAAAGGCGGCCTCTTTTTTTATCAGTAAAGGATATTACGAGATTTTTTCCCACCGGAAGATATTCTGAACCGATTAAGGAAGGATTGTTTCTGAGTAGCTCCTTTTCCGTGATGCCAAATGAGCGGCTGACCGAATATAAACTGTCACCTTCCCTTACGGTATACTCTTTTTCCGGAGTCAATATTATAAGGCTTTGTCCTTCGGTAATCATATAAGGCGGCATAATGCCGTTTTGCTCTGCTAAAAAAAGATAGTTTATACCGTATGTATTGGCGATTGAGTAAAGGCTTTCGCCCCGGGATACAGTGTGGATAATCAAGCTGGCACATCCTTTATATAAAATTAGCTTAAAGTCATGGTATAAAACCATTTTATGAGAAAGGGGAATTTAAGTGACTGTGTTTTTTGAAAAACCGCTTCTGCCGGACGCAGATGCTAACATTTACATAACTTCGGCAGATATTGAAAATGCCGTAAAACCCTTTTTTTCTCCTTTGCTTGACGAGGCTATAAGAAAACATTCAGATCTTACGATCTGTCATCTTGGCGGAAAAAGATTTGTAACAGCTTTGGGTACGGGTGAATATTATAAAAAGAAGATACCGAATGCCGAAATCATTGAAGGAATAACTGAAGTCAAAAGTCCTTATCCGCATGATGCGGCATACTGTGCGGCGGTTTTCGGAAAGTTTGCCGTGGCAAACGAAAAAGTTACGGATCCGTATCTTCTTTCAATATTAAAGGAAGAGTTTACATTTGTAAATGTCTCTCAGGGATATGCTAAATGTAATATATGCCCTATAAGGGAAAACGCGGTAATCACCGAAGATGAGGGGATTTATAGGAAACTGTCTGATTATGTGGATGTTCTTTTAATAAAAAAAGGAAATATTTCCCTTCCGCCATATGAATACGGATTTTTTGGCGGAAGTACCGGCATGATAGGAAAGGATAAGCTTTTTGTTAACGGAAATATAAAAACTCTTGAAGATGCGGATAAAATTTACACTTTTTTAGAAAAATACTCTGTAACGGCAATTGAAAGAGAAGGAAAAATTTCAGATATGGGATCAGTAATAGCCATCATGTAGGCTTAAGAAAGGAAGTTTTTCTTGGCACTTAGAATAATCAATCTTCCAAAAGGTGCAAAAAGTGTATTAAAGGATATAATAAAAAGCGACGGAACAGTAAGAAACAAGAGTGAAGCCATTTTTGTACTTTCGGATTATCTTATTTTATCGGAGGAGCCTTCAGCTGTATATGATATAGCGGAGTTTGTGGCCGGAAATGAGGCAGGAATTTCAGGAAAAATTGCAAAGCGTGCTTTTTCGATAATGGCAGAGGATAAGGATTTCTCTCTTATCGAAAGAAGAAAGGCAATTATGGAAAGCCTGGCAGAATGTGCAAATGAAACTGAAGAACTGAACTTTGAAGGCTTTTTAACTTTCCGTACGGAAAAATACATCCGTCTTTTATACGGGGCGGTGTATAAGGCGGCAGAGGAAGTTTTTTTAGAGCGGGAATATAAGGAATTGACAGGTCTTTTAAGGGAGTCTGTAAGAGAAACAAGATCTCTTGTCAAAGAAGCACATATCTACGGATGCTTTATTTTTGACGAAAACGGAAAAGAAATAACGGCAGAAAAGGGCCTCTATTTAGTAAAGCCTGACAGAATGTTTGAAAGGCTTTTAATTCTTGCCCCTGAAAGAATATATATCCATTATCCGCCGGATGCGGAGATGCTTTCGGCGATAGAGGAAGTTTTCGGTCCTAACGTAATTTATATAAACTAAGGAAAAGGTGAAGTTATGAAAACAGTGCTTTGTGCCGTAAATTCGGCGTATATCCATAAAAATCTTGCGGTGTTAAAGCTTTCGAAATATATTGGAGATAAGGTCAAAGTCAGGGAATTTAACGTGAATTCTCCAAGGGATGTTATATATAATGAACTTTTAACGGAAAAAGCGGAAGTTTATTGCTTTTCCACTTACATATGGAATATTGAATGTATAAAAGCAATAGCTGAAAGACTTAAAAAGGCAACCGGAGCAGTAATTGTTTTTGGCGGACCCGAAGCAGGAGGAGACGCAGAGGGGCTTATACAAAGTTTCCCTTATATTGATTATGTGATAAAGGGTGAGGGCGAGCTTGCCTTAGAACATCTTCTTGCTGTGCTTGAAAAGGGCGAAAAGCCAACTCTTCCCGGAATATATGATAAAACCGGTGGAAGCGGAATAGCCCCTGCCTTGGAAGACGTACCTTTTTCATACGATGAAGCTGACATTTCAGTTAATGCAGGAAAGATCTTTTATTATGAAAGTTCCAGAGGCTGCTTTAACAAGTGTGCATACTGTGTATCGGGAAATGAAGATGTATGCCTTTATGATGAAGAAAAAGTAAAGGCAGAGCTTTCTCACATGGCATCGTTTAATCTTCCTTTAATAAAGCTTGTGGACAGAAGCTTTAATGCCTACGGAAAAAGAAGTGAAAGAATGCTTCGATTTTTATCGGAGGAAACGGGAGATACTTGCTTTCATCTGGAGGTTGCCCCTGACCTCTTTAATGAAGAAATGCTTGATATTATAAAAAATGCAAAAAAAGGAAAATTTCAGTTCGAAGCAGGAATTCAGTCATTAAATGAAGATACTTTATCGGCCATAGGAAGAATATGTAATAATGAAAAAGCACTTTCCAATCTAAAAAAAATAATATCTTACGGGAATGTAAATGTTCACACAGATATTATTGCAGGACTTCCTATGGAAGATATGGAAAGCTTTATAAAAACTTTTAACGGTGTTTATGCCCTTAAGGCAAAAAGGATGGACGTTGGCTTTCTTAAGGTGCTTAAAGGAACTGTTATGGAAGAAATTGCCGAAAATTACGGTATTGTTTATGAAAGCGTACCGCCATATGAGGTAGTAAAAACGGATGCAATGACAGCGTTTGACTTATCTGAAATAAAAAAAGCACACCTTGCCTTAGATAGGATTTATAACAGCGGAGCTTTCAAAAACACCGTTTCGTCCCTTGAAAAAAATTACAATTCTTTCTTTGAAATGTATAAAACATTGGGTGGTATAATAGAGGAAGGAATGAGCCTGTCAAAAGTATTTTCAGTGCTTCTTTATAATTTTCCGCATCTTAAAAAAACGCTCATTATGGACTTTATGCTGTCGGGTGAAAAGAGAGTGCCGCACGGATTTGACAATATTTATATAGATAAGTTTTCCGAAAAGTGCATTTCGTTTCTGGCGGAAAACTGTGAAAGATACTTTCCCCATCTTTCACACCTTCATCCCGGTGCGGCTTTTAAGAAGCTTAAGTTTTATGCTTTTGCAGAAGGCATCTTTGTATCGGACAGAGAAGGTCAAAAAGTATTTGATATAACGGGCGAAATGTGAGAAATTTATAAAGCTTAATAAAAGTGCACGACGGCAAGTTTGCCGTTGGGCACTTTTTAGTTAGATGCATATTTTATTTTATATATAAAGTAAATTCTATTTCTTTTTCCCAGATTGCGTCGGCTTTAAGAACACCGCAATATCCGTTGCCGACGCCTGAAACACGGTAGTCTGCACGGACATTGGTAAAGCCGTTTGGCTTAAGCTCGTCTGTGTGTTTTGCAAATTCAAGGGTGTCGGCATCAAAGGATGAAACATTTATCTCCATCTTATCCTCTGCCATAATTTCCATCCCCGATGGGAAGCTTAATTTCTTTACGCCATAGTGGTTTCCGTGTTCCTGGGGGAAGGGATAGGGAACATATTCCCTGTTTGCACTTGAGGTATAAAAGCCGTAGCGTGTATGAAGTAACATATCCTTGTAGCACTCATAAGGTCCCATTCCGTAATATGTAAATTCGGAATTGTTTACGGAAAGCTTAAAGTCATATCCGAGTCTCGGAAGCGGAGCAGGCATTTGGGGCTTTACATTACACTTTGTATTGATTTTAACAGTTCCGTCATCGAAAAATTCATATTCCTGGATATATCTTAAATAAGGATATCTTGACACTCCGGCAAGGGAGCCACTTACCGTGATTTTATTGTCCGAAATATCGCAGGAATAGATTTTTATGTGTGTATGGTTCATATTTTCGGAAGCTATCTCATCATCACGGAATATCCACTTTTTTCTGTTGTATGCCTCGTGGTCAAAAGTGGCACGATATGTTGAAAGGGTAATGGGTGAAGCTAAATTTTCTATTCCGTTTTTAACCGCACTTGTAATTGCACCCTTGTGCTTTGAAAATGTATAGCTAAAGCCTTCGCCTGATATATATATGTTATCGCCTTCGGAATCGGAAAGAACAAGCTTATTGCCCATCTTGATTTCTTCTGTTGCAAATCCTTCCAAATCAAAGGACTGCATTGCCTTTTCTTCGTCATCTTTTTCAAGACTGAAAACAAGGTGTGACCCGTATTTACATTTTCCGCTTAAGTTGAAGGGAACTTCAAATTCTGTGGTTTCGTGAGGGGGAGCGGAAATATCAATTACGGCTTTTTCTTTTGTTTCTCCGTCCACTTCAAGTATAAGGATGGCTTTGAATTCGGATAAATCTGTGTGGCTGTGTCTGTTTGTTACGGTAAGAACATTTCCCGAAAGCTCTGCCTTTATGTACTGGAAGGCATATTTTAAGTTTAATGCACCTGTCTTAATGCTTCGGTCTGCAAAAACAATGCCGTCTGCACAGCCGTTTTTGCTGTGTATCTCTTCGCCGAAATCGCCGCCGTATTTCAAAACTCCTTTGTCAAGCACTCCGTGGTCAGCCCATTCCCATACGGAACCGCCCAAAGCGTGCTTGCAGCTGTAAAACTTATCTACAAATTTTTCCATTTGCCCGGGGCCGTTTCCTCTTGCATGGGCATATTCGATGGCATAAAACGGTCTTTTATCGTCTGTGGCAAGAATAGTATCAAGATCAGCCAATCCGGGATACATTCTGCAACGGACATCCGTGTCACAGGCATAATCAATAAACCTTGCTCTTTCGTAAAATACCGGTCTTGATTTATCACGCTTATGTCCCCATTCAAGCATTGCATCAAAATTCTTGCCGTAGCTTGATTCGTTACCGCAGGACCACATTATAACGGAGGGGTGATTTTTATCTCTTTCAACCATACGCTCCATACGGTCGATAAACATATCCTTCCAGTCCGCCTGTTCGCAGGGCCAGAGGCCGTCGAGATCGAATTTTTCACAAGTAATACCTGAATGCTTGGTGGTAAAGCCGTGGCTTTCCATATCCGCTTCGTCTATAACATAAAAGCCAAGCTCGTCAGTCATATTCAAAAATTCCGGAACGGGAGGATAGTGACTTGTGCGGATTGAGTTTATATTAAGGCTTTTCATTAAAAGCAACTCAGAATATAACTCCCTGTCCGTCTGATAATAGCCTGTTCTGGGATTGGTATCGTGGTGATTGATACCCATAATTTTTATAACAGAACCGTTTACCAGAACCTCGCCCTCTGAATTTATCACTATTTCTCTCATACCCACCTTAAAGGGGATAAATTCTCCCGCCTTTTCTACCACTACCGTGTATAAATAGGGCTTTTCCGCACTCCATAAAATGGGGTTTTCAACGGACTTTCCGAGGCAATTTCCGTCTTTATCGAAAATTTCATAATTTTCTTCGGACACTTCGATTTTTTTTGTGTCTGCTTTGATTTCAACATCTTTTACATGGCCTTTTGCGCGGCTTAAAAGATATACATCACGGAAAATGCCGTTCATTCTTAAACAGTCCTGGTCTTCAAGATAGCTTCCTATGCACCACTTTAATACTTTTACGGTTAAGGTGTTGGTGCCTTTTGTTACAAACTTTGTTATGTCAAATTCTGCCTGCATTCTTGAGCCTTGTGTGTATCCTGCATATTTTTCGTTTACATAAAGGAACATACAGGTGGCAACACCTTCGAAAACGATGTATGTTTCACGATTTTTCCACTCTGTAGTTATTTCAAACTCCCTTTTATATACACCGCAGGGGTTATCGTCGGGAACGAAAGGAGGGTCTACCGGGAAAGGATAGTTGTAGTTTGTATACTGATGTCTGTCGTAGCCTTCCGTCTGCCAGCAGGAGGGAACTTTTATCCGGTCAGTAAATTCTATATCATTGATGTCAGAGGGGGATGAGTTTTCGCTTTCATAATATTTAAATTCCCATACACCGTTTAAAAGTTTATAGTAGGCGGAAGTTTCTCTCTTGCCCGACAGTGCTTTTTCCTTTGTATCATAGGGAATGTAATAGCTTCTTTGTTTTTCTCTGTTTTCATAGGTTTTGCCGGGCATTTCATAAATTCTTTGTTTCATAAAATTAACCTCCTTATTATAAATATATCTCAATAATATCACTATTTAATAATAATTTCCTTGAATTTTCCGATATAAATTATAAAAAGTATTAAATTTTAGTTGATTTTATCTCGCTTTTAATATAATATAAAATAAAGGGGGCGTTGGATTATGCATTATGATAATGAACCGCTTTTCAGGATAAGAAGAGATAAAGGCGTATACAGAATGCCTGAGCCGCATTTTCATGCTTACCACGAGCTGTATTTTTTAATCAGCGGAAAAACAAAATATTTTGTAAACGGCGAAATATTTATGCTTTCGCCGGGGGATCTTATTTTTATTCCGAAGGGTGATTTTCATCAGACAAATTATCCTGATCCCGATAACATTGAACGTGTAACGATAGTTTTTAATGATGAATTTTCGGGGGAGCAGTTTAAGTCTTATGTCGATATACTTTCCGCACACAAATATTTCAGAATCCCGAAAGACCGTATAAATTTATTTCACGGTCTTATAAGACAGATAGAAGCTGAAGAGTCAAATAAAGAGAAGGATTATATTAATATGGAAAAATTCTATCTCGGTCAGCTTTTAATTATGATTTTAAGATACAGAGAAAAAGAGCAGACTGTAAAATTAAGCTATTCCTGTCAATTGGCACAGGATGCCGCAAAATATATAAATGCAAATTATAATAAGGAACTTACATTGGAGTCTATGGCTGAAAAATATTCTGTAAATGCCGACTATTTTTCGAAAATTTTCAAAAAAGCAACCGGCGTGGGATTTTCAAAATATTTAAATGCAACCCGTTTATCTGCGGCACAGGAGATGCTTGCAACAACAACTGCGAGCATAACGGATGTTGCGCTTGAATGCGGATTCAATGACAGCAACTATTTCATTCAGGTGTTTAAGAAAGTTCACGGTATGACACCGAAAAAATATTCGATGCAGTTTCGCCTAAAAAAATAAATTGCTAAATTTTACATGATTAAAAAAGCCTCCTTTCGCACAAATTATTACTGTACAACGAAGCAGGAGGTGAAAAACATGACAAGAAATAAGAAGCTTGTACCTGAAGCAAAGGCTGCTCTTGATAAGTTCAAGATGGAATGTGCTTCTGAGGTTGGCGTAAACCTTAAGAACGGTTACAACGGCGATCTTACCGCTAAGGAAAACGGCAGCGTAGGCGGACAGATGGTTAAGAAGATGATTAAGTCCTACGAAGAAAACATGAAATAAGAATCTTCGTAAAATTTTTCATGAAAAATAAACGGTTGCGAAAGCAACCGTTTGTTTTTTGTTGACGAAAGGTTATCTGAGTGGTAAAATAAAAAAAGAATATAACTCCTGTGGAGGTGGCACTATGTATGATTTAATTATAAAAAACGGAAATATAGCAGACGGAAGCGGAAAGGCATCTTATGTAAGTGATATAGCAATATCGGATGGTGTGATAGTCTGCATTTCAGAAAATATAAAAGGCGAAAGCAAAGAGGCAATCGACGCATCTGGACTTACCGTAACACCGGGATTTATCGATTCTCACAGCCATTCGGATTATGCGGTTTTTGATTATCCCGATATGATTGAAAAAGTTGAGCAGGGAATAACCACATCAATCGGCGGTCAGTGCGGAATGACTTTAGCTCCGAACGGAGTAAAGGGCGACAAACTTGAAACTTTCGGCACTATGGTAAACGCCGCAAAGGATATTCCTCTTGGCTCAAACCTTAAAAACTTTGTGGGACACAGTGCTTTAAGAATAACTGCCATGGGATATGAAAACAGAAGACCGACATCCTCCGAGCTTGAAACAATGAAGGTATATTTAAGAGAGGCTATGGAAAACGGAGCATTGGGACTTTCCTACGGCCTTATCTATACGCCGAGCTGTTATGCCGAAACCGATGAGCTTATTTCTCTTGCTAAGGTAGTAAAAGAATATGACGGACTCCTTAGTGCCCATATAAGAAACGAGGGCTTTGAATTTATAGAGGCGGTGGAAGAATTTTTAACCGTAATTAAAGAAACAGGCGTAAAGGCGGTATTTTCCCACCACAAGAGTATGTATAAGCCTAACTGGGGTAAGGTTAATAAGTCCCTTGAAATGATTAAGGCTGCTACCCGGGAAGGCTATGACATATACATGGATGTTTATCCCTATGAGGCATCAAGCACAAGCCTTGCGGCAACGGTAATTGCCAAAGAATTCCGTGCACTTGACAATAAGGGTATTGCAAAAATGCTCAAGGACAAAGTTATGCAGGACAGAATAAAAGATGCATATATAAAAAGAAACGGTGACAGTCTTTCAAATCTTTTGCTTGTTGAATGTCCCGCTTTTTCGGAATATGAAGGAATGAGAATTGACGAAATAGCAAAGCTTTTGGGAAAAGATGACTTTGAAGCTGCTTTTGATATTTTAATCGGCTCAAATGCCAATGCCAATATTTGCAATTTTAGTATGAGCGAAGATGATATTGAAACGGTGCTTAAATATGAAAGAGCTATGATATGCACTGACTCTTCCGTGGCAAAGGATGCTAAAACCTATCACCCGAGATTAAAGGCATCCTTTCCGAGATTTTTTGGGAAATACGTCAGAGAGCGACGGGTTGTTACTCTTGAAGAAGCGGTGAGAAAATGCACTTTTATGCCTGCTTTGGTTTACGGACTTGAAAATAAGGGTAAAATTGAAGCAGGGTTTGATGCAGATATATGTATTTTCGATGCGGAAAAAATTATTGATAAATCAAGTTATGTAAACTGCACCCAGCGATGCGAGGGACTCAAGTTTGTAATCATAGGCGGAGAAGTTGTGGCAGAAAATGCAGTTTATAACGGAAAGAAAAGGGGACGCTTTATTCTTCATAAAAGATAATAAAAAGCTCTCAAGGCAACGCCTTGAGAGCTTTTTATTATTTCAAGTAGTCCTTTAAGAAGTTTACGCTTGATTCCAAGCTTCTTAAAGCGTTTCCGCCTGCAAAGTTTGCATCCTGCTCAATGATATAGTGAGAAACTCCTATTTCCTCGGCGGTCTTTAATATTCCTTCCCAGTAAAGGGTACCGTTTCCGACTTCGGTCATTGTGGCAAGAAACTTTCCGCCTTCGTTTCTGAGCATCATATCCTTTAAGTGGAGAATGTCGATTCTTCCGGCAAGTTTTTCCATCCAGTGACGGACATCGCCGCCGCCTGCCGCAACCCAGCAGGTATCAAGCACGAAGCTTGTTGTCTCGGGATCAAGCCCTTCGTAGAGGTAGTCCATTAAAGTTCTTGTGCCGTCAATTCTCAGAAATTCAAAATGATGGTTGTGATATGTAAGTTTATAGCCGTCCTTAGCATATTCTTTTGCAGCTGTGTTAAATTCCTTTATGAAGGAAAGTAAGTTTTCCTTGTTTTCCCTTGCAGGACCGGGCATTGCACCGATACCGATGTTTTTAGTACCCCAAAAATCATGAATCTTTTTTGTTTCTTCGGGGTTATTCAAAATTGCATTATAGTCATAATGGCTTCCTATTACCTGCATATCATATTTTTTGCAGAGATTTCCCAGCAGTTCATAGGAGAAGGGCATGCCTGCTGTATGAAGCTCTTTTATTCCCATTTCGTGAAGCTTTTTGAATGTGAGGTCAACATAGTCGTCACCCATAAAGAAATCTCTTACGGTGTATAACTGTAAACCGAGCTTTGTAAACATATAATCACTCCTTTTTAATGCTGTTTTAATTATAAAGCCTTTTTTTAGATTTTGCAAGATATTAATTTGCATATTGAATTTTTTTTGTTTTGGTTATATAATAATATAGATATATTATAATGAAAGAAGTTGGTTATTTATGGCATTTAATCCTCCATGGAGAAATACATTCCCTCCACATAAAATTTTCGGCAACTTATATTTCTGCGGATCAAGAATTGCATCAAGCCACGTTGTTGATACGGGCGAGGGGCTTATTATGTTTGATACAGGTTACGGCTTTTGTTTATATCAGTTAATTGACGGGATGTACCGCCTGGGGCTTAATCCGTACGATATTAAATATATTTTCCACACTCACGGACATATCGACCATTTCGGAGGAACAAAAGCCCTGGTTGAAATGTCGGGTGCAAAAACCGTAATCGGAGCAAAAGATGCTGATGCGGCAACGGGTGCACGTGACCTTTCCTATGCAAGAGAGCTGGATATGGAATATAACGAAAAGTTTACTCCCGATATTTTACTTAATGATGGTGATGAAATAACTCTTGGTAATACAACGGTAAAGGCAATGGCAACTCCCGGTCATACGGAGGGAGCAATGAGCTATTTCTTTAATGTGACAGACGGGGTTGAAACTTACCGTGCAGGTCTTCAGGGCGGTATGGGAATGAACACATTGAGAAAAGAATATCTTGAAAAATTCGGAATTCCTCTTTCAATCCGCGAGGATTATATAAAGGGAATGGACAGAATAAAGGCAGAACACGTTGACCTTCATATAGGTAATCATATGGGCGATAATCACGCTCCCGAAAAATATGAAAAGCTTATGGCGGGAGACAAATATGCATTCATAAATCCTGATGACTGGGCAATTTCAATGGAAGAAGGCAAAAAACGATTATACGATTTAATTGAAAAGGAAGAAGCAAAATGACATATTCTGAATATTTATTAAAAATAAAGGATAAAAACGTCGGTTTTCTCGGCATAGGCAGAAGCAATATGCCCCTTATAAGAATGCTTGTAAAGGAAGGTGTTTCCGTAACCGTACGTGACGGAAAGGAGTCCGGAAGCTTTGGCGATATGGAAAATGAGCTTTTAAGTCTCGGTGTTAACGTGATAACCGGCGAGGACTATCTTAAAAACCTTGCCGTTCATGATGTAATTTACAAGACTCCCGGTATAAGAGGAGATAAACCCGAAATTCTGGAAGCCGTTTCCCTCGGCACTATTCTTACAAGCGAAATGGAACTTTTCTTTGAGCTTTGCCCCTGCAAAATTTTTGCAGTAACAGGCTCTGACGGAAAGACCACCACGACTACTCTTATATATAAAATTTTGACTCAGGCGGGATACACATGTCATCTTGGAGGAAATATAGGAAGACCTTTAATCGGAGACATTGAAAAAATAAAACCGAATGATTTTGCGGTGGTGGAGCTTTCCAGTTTCCAGCTGTTTAATATGAAAAAGTCCGCAGACGTTGCGGTTATTACAAATATTTCGGAAAATCATCTGGACTGGCACAAGGATTATGAAGAATATATTGATGCAAAGAAAAACGTATTTATTCATCAGGAAACAGATGATCTTGTGGTTTTGAATGAAGATAATTTCTACACAAGAGAAATGAAGGATGACAAGGACGGAAATGTGAAAACATTTTCTCTTACAACCGATGCAGATGTATGCCTGAAGGACGGATTTATTTATTCCGACGGCATCAGGATAATGAAAGCATCGGATATTAAAATCCCCGGTATTCATAATGTGGCAAACTATATGGCGGCAATTGCAGCAACCCATTTTTATGTTTCTCCCGAAGATATTGTGAATGTGGCGACGACCTTTGGCGGAGTGATGCACAGAAATGAGCTTGTTCGTGAAGTGGAAGGTGTTTCCTATTACAACGATTCTATTGCATCAAGTCCCACCAGAGCAATGGCGACATTGTCCTCCTTCGATGAAAAGGTAATTCTTATTGCCGGTGGCCGCAATAAAGGGCTTAATTACCAGCCACTTGGCCCTGTGATTGCTGAAAAAGTCAAGCACCTTGTTTTGGTTGGAGAAACCAGCGATGATATAGAGGCGGCGGCAAAAAATGCAGGATTTTATTCAATCGAAAAAACTACAGATTTTGCTGAAGCTGTTATGATGGCAAAGAGAGCGGCAAAGCCGGGGGACAAGGTGGTGCTTTCGCCTGCGTCCACGAGCTTTGATAAGTTCCGTGATTTTGAAGAGCGCGGAAATACTTTCAAGGAAATAGTTAATTCGCTTTGAGGTGAGAAAATGGATTTGCTCAGAAAGCTTACAAGTGTCCGAGGCGTATCGGGGCATGAAAGTGCGGCAGGAGAGGTGTTTAAAGAGCTTTTATCTAAATACACCAAAGATATAAAAACCGATGCTTTGGGAAATATAACAGGAAAAATCTCCTCCGGAATTAAAAACGCAAAAAAACTTTTAATAGAGGCTCACATTGACGAACTGGGACTTATGATAACAGGGGTAGAAGAACGCGGATTTTTGACCTTTACACCCATCGGAGGAACAGATATGAAAATTCTTCCGGGATGTGAGGTTACCGTTCACGGGAAAAAGGATATTTACGGCGTTATTGGTGCAAAGCCTCCACATCTTATAAAAGACGGAGAAGATAAGGGGCTTAACATAGATATTATGGCAATTGATACTGGGATTTTCGACATAAAGGATTTTGTTTCCGTGGGGGATATTGCAACCTATAATGCAGGGTTTACACCTCTTTCCGGAGACTATGCGGCAGACCGTGCATTTGACGACAGAGCGGGACTTGCTGTGTTGCTTAAGGCGTTGTCGATGATTGAAAAGCCTAAAATGGATGTATATGTGTCAGCTACTGTGGGAGAGGAACTTGGAACACGTGGGGCAAGGTGTGTCGCATGGAATGTGAATCCCGATTATTCAATTTCTGTGGATGTAACGTTCGGAACTTCCGAAGGAAGCAGCGAGCAGAGCTTTGAGCTTTCAAAAGGACCTACGATTTGCATCAGTCCCAGCTTGTCCTTGGATTTTACGAAACAGCTTATGAAGCTTGCAGGGGAAAAGGAAATTTTATATCAGACAGAAACCGAAGGGGGAAATACCGGCACTAACGCCTGGGCGGTGGCAAAAAATGCCGATAACTGCCGATGTGCCTTGGTCTCTATACCCATAAGATATATGCACTCGACCTGTGAAGTGATAAATATAAAGGACATAGAAAGTGCTGCAAAATTAATTGCTGCATTCTGCGAGGAGGGCGAGCTTGATGCTTAAATTACTTACTGAAACAGACGGAGTATCAGGTTTCTGCTCGCCCATCAGAAAAGTGATACTGGACAACATTCCTGCAGGCGAAGTAACGGTTGATGCCCTGGGTAACATCATCGTATATAAAAAAGGAAAGTCTCAGGGAAAAAAGGTAATGTACTGTGCCCATATGGATGAGGTGGGCTTTATGGTTACCGGTATAACTGATAAAGGATATATAAAATTCACAAGCTGCGGAGGAATCGACCCGCGTGTTATTGTTTCAAAGCGTGTGAGAATTGGTGAAAACAAGATTCCCGGCGTTATTGCGACAAAGGCTGTGCATTTGCAAAATGCCGATGAACGAAAAAAAGCAGCTGAAGAGAAAGGCCTTTCTGTAGATATTGGAGCATCCGATAAAGAGGAGGCAGAAAAGCTTGTGGCAATAGGAGACTATATTGCCTTTGATACAGACTTTTCGTACTTTGGCGATGACTCTATGAAGGGCAAGGCGTTGGATGACAGAGTCGGATGTGCCTGCCTTCTTAAAATGCTGGAAAAAGACTATCCTTATGATTTTTACGGCGTTTTTTCCACCTGCGAGGAAATAGGCGGAATCGGTGCAAGAGCGGCGGCTTCAAAAATAAGGCCGGATATGGCACTTGTTCTGGAAGGGACAACGGCATCAGATGTTTACGGATGCGAGGAAAGGGATTTTGTTACAAAACTCGGAAACGGCGTATGTATCCCTGTTCGTGACAGAAGCATGATAGCGAATCGCAAAATGGTGGAATTTTTGAAAAAATGTGCCTTTGAAGCAAATGTGAAATGGCAATATAAATATGCGGCGACAGGCGGTACAGACGGTGGAGCAATTCATATAACCGGAGAAGGCATACCAACAGCGATATTGGCACTTCCATGCCGATATATTCATTCACCGGTCAGTGTGGCAAGCGTCAGCGACTACGAGGCGATGGTGAAACTTTCCGTAACTTTTGCGGAGAGAGCAATGGAAATATTATAATGGGAGGAACTTTTTATGGAGCTACTTAAAAAACTTTGCGAAGCCTTTGGCCCTTCGGGATGCGAAACTGAAATTTCGGCCGTTATCGAAGAGGAGATGAGGCCTTATGCAGACGAAATATATTCTGATAACTTAGGAAACCTTATTTGCCATAAAAAGGGCACCGGTAAAAAGATAATGTATGCCGCTCATATGGACGAAATAGGACTTATGGTCACGTTTATTGAAAAGACCGGTTACCTTCGCTGTGCACAAATCGGATACCTTCCGCCACATCTTTCGCTAAACCGTTTTGTAAAGTTTGAAAACGGCACTGTTGGAGTTGTGGCATATGAAAAGGAACATGAGGCAAATCTCCGTCAGGAAAAAGTGTTTATAGATATCGGAGCGAAGTCAAGAGAAGAAGCAGAAGAAAAGGTTTCTGTGGGTGATACCTGTAGCTTAATGTCTCACTTTACCGTAATGGGTGATAAGGTTTCGTCAAAAACTCTTGATAACAGAGCGTCATGCTATGCATTAATCCGTGCGGCAAAGGAAATTAAAACAGATAATGACATTTATTATGTATTTACAACCCAGGAGGAGGTAGGCCTTCGGGGAGCCGGCCCTGCTGCATTTAAAATAGAACCAGATTATGCGATATGTATTGATGTGACAATGAATGGGGATACTCCGGAATGCAACAAAAATTCCCTGCGTCTTGGTGGTGGTACGGCAATTAAGGTTATGGATCACTCAGTAATTACGGGGATTGAAGTAAGGAATAAGTTGATTTCACTTGCTAAAGAAAATGGTATAGCCTATCAGATGGAAGTAATAACCGGGGGAGGAACAGATGCCGGAGCGATACATACCGTAAAGGGTGGTGTATTAACGGGAGCTGTTTCGATTCCCATGAGATACATTCATTCGGCAACGGAAATGGCTGACAAAGGCGATATCGAAAATACGGTGAAGCTTATAACGGCTTTTGCCGAAACAACACTATAAACGTAAAGGAGAAATACAATGGATTATGTAGCACGTGCCATTACGATGGATGGTTTTGTGAGGATATATGCGGCAAACACCACAGAGCTTGTAAATGAAGCTGCGAAAATTCACGGATGCAGTGCAACTGCGGCAGCTGCTCTTGGAAGAACACTCACTGCAACAGCAATAATTGGTGCAATGATAAAGGATGAAGATACTTCTGTTACTGTTCAGGTAGACGGTGGAGGCTCAATTGGCAAAATATGCACGGTTACAGACGGAAGTGCTTTTGTAAGAGGGTATTGCACCAACCCCATGGCGGATCTTCCTACAAAGGCAAACGGCCATCTTGATGTGGGCGGAATTGTGGGAACAGACGGATATCTCGGTATAATAAAGGACTATGGAATGAAGGAACCTTATGTGGGACATGTGGAACTTGTATCGGGAGAAATTGCCGAGGATTTTACAAAATATTTCGCAGAGAGTGAGCAGACACCCTCTGCCGTAGGTCTTGGTGTACTTGTTGATAAAGATTTGTCAATAAAAAGTGCCGGAGGATATATAATACAGCTCCTCCCCGGTGCGACAGATGAACATATTGAGGACATCGAAAAGTCACTTAAAGCATTCGGAAGCGTTACGGAGGCAATAGAAAAGGGAATGACCCCGGAAGAGATAGCTGAAAGTCTTATGAGTGACCACAGCATGTTTTTTTATGACAACGTGGAAACCGGATATTTTTGCCCATGCTCTGAAGAAAGAATGGAAAGAGCATTAATTGCCATAGGGAAGAAGGACCTCAAAGAAATAATAGATACCGATGGGCATGCTGAACTTAAATGTCATTTTTGCAGACGTAACTTTGACTTTTCAAAGGAGCAGCTTCTTGAAATATTAAATAAAGCACAACAGTAATTTTTTGCCGGATTTGACAGAAACTTGAAAAACAGGTATTATGTAAATCAAGAGGTGATTTGTATGAAAAAAATACTTACCTTTATCGGAGCGTTTACTTTGACTTTTATGATGTTTGTTTTACCTTCGGAAGCGATAAGGATAACAAACAGTCCTGTATCTATGACAATGGCTGCAGAAAGCGGAGAAGTGGTATTTACCATAAACGACGTGGAGATATATCCTTCGCTGTATTATGCTGAAGGCGGAAGTTGTGCAAAGAAGCTTGAAATATGGATAACCGAAAACCGTATTGCGGAAAACCCCGAGTTTTTAATCTATTGTTACGATAAGGACGGCAATCATATAGATTCAGAGTATATCACGATGAAATATGATAACAGATATTCTCAGTATTGCGGATGCGTTTATGCCGATGTAAACACTGCCAGCGTTGAAATTCAGCCTGCAAAGCCGGGAAGCTGGTTTAATTCTTATTATTATTGCCGCTATGAAGGAATATCTGCAGATGACGGCAGAAAACTTACTGTGCTTGACTTGCTTGTTCCCGATTACGAAGCTGTAGGATGGCACGGTGATGTTAATCTTTACGCACTTGACGGAAGAGAGCTTAAGGTTGCGTACTGCGATGTGGCCGCCTACAAAGCTGTGGGGTGGTATGAATGGGAAGATATCAAGATGATAGAATTCAGAGACTACTTCAGTAAGGGAATTAACGACTGGGATTATGAATGTATACTTGAAAAAGTGGATACATTAAAAACTCTCATTAAAAATCCGTCTTATTTGCAGGAGTTGTCGGACGCTCAGTGCAAAGCTATGGATAAGTGGAGAGTGGAGCTTAATGCTCCGATGGCCCTGGTTGACTATCATGTTTTGTATAATGAGAAGGACGGCAAAGAATATCTGGCCATTGAACTTCGTAATGTTTCCTACGGAACGATTTTATCATACAAAGCCGGATTCGTATGCCACGATAACGCAGGGACTATGATAAGAGAAGAAAATATATATTCTTCTGAAAGTACCGAACTTAATCCCGGAGAAAAGAAGATATTTTATTTTCAGTTGGATAATTACAATACGGATTATATCAGCAATTTTACCGTCAGAAGTGTCGTATTTAGTGACGGAACTTCCTGGAACGGTTAAAAATACAGGTGCGGTTTTTCCGTACCTGTATTTTGAAAAAATGCTATGATAGAATTTTTATAAAAAACTTAAAAAAATGCTTGACAAAAGTGTGGGCATGTGTTATTATATTCAAGCACACCAAGTGGTTACAGAGGCGAAAAACTTAATAAAAAACTTTTTTCAAAAAAATGAAAAAAAGTTCTTGACAAACGGTTCTGATTATGGTATAATAAATTCTGTTGTTGAAAAAGAAATGGGAGCATAGCTCAGTTGGGAGAGCATCTGCCTTACAAGCAGAGGGTCATAGGTTCGAGCCCTATTGTTCCCACCATTTTTTTGGCCTGGTAGTTCAGCTGGTTAGAACGCTAGCCTGTCACGCTAGAGGTCGTGGGTTCGAGTCCCATCCAGGTCGCCATTTTTGCCTCTGTAGCTCAGTTGGTAGAGCAAAGGACTGAAAATCCTTGTGTCACTGGTTCGATTCCAGTCGGAGGCACCAGGTAAATGCGGGAGTGGCTCAGTGGTAGAGCGTCACCTTGCCAAGGTGAACGTCGCGAGTTCGAATCTCGTCTTCCGCTCCAAAAACACAAAGGAGACGCGTCAGATTTGGTGCGTCGCTTTTGTTATAAGGCGCCATGGCCAAGTGGTAAGGCAAAGGTCTGCAACACCTATATCCCCAGTTCGAGTCTGGGTGGCGCCTCCAGAAAAAAGACTTGTCAGTTGACAAGTCTTTTTTTAATGAAATTTGCCTGCGTCAAGTGAAATACGCTACGCGTATGAAATATTGCTTCGCAATGTGAAATATGCCTTGCGGCATATGAAAAGGCAAATTTTATTTCACATTTTTCTGTAAGAAAAATATTTCATAATCCGTAGGGTTATTTCATATCAACGAAGTTGATATTTCATTAAATATTTACATATTGCTAATTCTATGTTAGAATGTTAGCAGAGGTGTTTAGTTATGAAGGAAAACAAACTTATAGATTTATCTACGGATTTAGCAGTTAAAATTATAAAACTCTGTGAAACGATAAAAGGACATTATTCACTTGTAAATCAGTTAGAAAGAAGTTCTACATCAATCGGGGCAAACATTCACGAAGCTAACTATGCTCACGGAAAGAACGATTTTATTGCAAAATTACAGATTGCTTTGAAAGAATGTTATGAAACAGAATATTGGCTCGAGCTTTTTGTAAAGTCAGAAATTTTAGATAGAGAAACTGCGAAAAATTTATATAATCAATGTGGTACAATTCGAAAAATGTTGATTTCTTCAATCAACACTGCAAAAAAGAACAGTAATTAGAGCTGGCATCTAAACCATTCGGCGCCGTCCAGAAAAACAAGCACCATAAAACAGACTCGAACGAAGTCATAGGAAAAAATGCGGAGCATTTTGACGTAGTTTTTCAAAACTGCGTTTTGAAAAATCGAGTCTGGGTGGCAAACATCGCAAGGACTAAAAAGTCTGCTATAAAGTCATAGGCAAAAATGTAAAGCATTTTGCCGGAGGTCAGTGGTTTGGTCAGGAAAATAAATAATGCGGGCATACAGAGAAGAGGTAGCATGATAGAGCACATCTTTCTGCGAAAGCAGAACTTTTGTTTTTAGAAGGTTGTATATAGAAAATCGTTTTACAATAAATATTTTGCTTGTATCTATTTACTTTGATACTTAGGTGTGATATACTTGGAGAAAATAATATGATAAAGGGGATAAACATATGAAAAAAGCATTATTGATATTTATGATCAGTATCAGTTTGACTTTGACAGGCTGTTCGAACGTCTCTATTGTAGATAAGGATGTAGAAAAAGAATATATCCTTAATTCTGACACTGAAGTTATTACTGAAGTCGATCTGTCTAAATTGAACGATACTGAACTTAAATATGCTTATGAGGAAATTTTCGCAAGACACGGTAAGATATATACCGATACAAATTACGAGAAGTACTTTAACTCTAAAGATTGGTATGTTCCGAATCCCTCCTATGATGAAGATGATTTGTCTGAACTGGAGAAGGAAAATTCTGAATATATAAACGCCTATATCTTATCTAAAAAAACTGAAGACAATGGTGACTCAGAAAATAACGCTTCTAAATTTGATGAAGATTATTTCTTTGCAAATTATTCGGATGACAATACATATATTATACCTGACAGTAGTGTGAGAAAATTGACGGTAAGCGAACTTTATAGCTATTCGTCAAGCGCTTTGGCTCTTATCCGTAATGAAATTTATGCTAGAAACGGATATATCTTTACAAAGCAGAAATACAGTGACTATTTTAACTCAAAAAGGTGGTATTCGCCAAATCCGTATTTTAATGAAAGTTGGCTAAGCAGTACTGAGAAATATAATATACAACTTATAAAGAGTCTGGAATAGAATTATGAATTTACAAGAACAAAGAAGATTGAGAAAAAAACAACGGACCAAAATTATGGTTTTGGTGATTTTGGCATTGATTACCGGATTTGTTGCCGGGGTGTGTTGTACAATTGCATTTACTGATAAGTATTCGATTATAATAACAAAACCTAATGAAGAAAAAATAAAGCCGGAGTCTGACGAACCGAAAACCGAAAGTGAGTTTTCGGGAGAGGTTGAGACTGAAGAAATTGAAGACAAAAAAATTTTTGCAAAAGCTAAAATAATTGCAATTGATGCAGGACATCAGAAAAACGGGAATTTTTCACAGGAGCCTATAGCTCCCGGGGCTACACAAACCAAAGCTAAGACTTCGGGAGGAACTACCGGAGTCGCTACAAAAATCCCCGAATATCAGGTGAATTTAGAAGTGGCTCTTTTGCTTGAGGAAGAATTGATATCAAGGGGATATGAAGTGATTATGATTCGAAGAAGCAATGACGTCGATATAAGTAACTCTCAAAGAGCCATGGTAGCGAATGATGCAAATGCAGATGCCTTTATTCGTATACATTGCAACGGAGCCGAAAACAGCAATGCTAAAGGAGCACTTACACTGTGTCAGACTTCGGAAAATCCTTATTGCGGAAATTTATATGATCAGAGTCGTTCTTTGTCTGAATTTGTGGTTGACGGATTGTGCGAAGAGACCGGGGCTGCCAACCTGGGAGTTACAGAGACGGATACTATGAGCGGCATTAATTGGTGCCAAGTTCCCGTTACAATTGTTGAAATGGGATTTATGACTAATTACGAAGAAGATATACTTCTTTGTGATACTTCTTATCAGAAGAAGCTTGCGATTGGAATAGCTAATGGAATTGATGATTTCTTTGCTTAGTAGAAAGAATCGCTGTTGTGAAGTAGCAAAATATAAGTAGTTACATGGTGGTTTTGGTATATGCTTTTGCTTGCTAAATTCATTTAGAAGGACTTTTCATCTTAACGCATTTCCTTTCCCGCCTGCAAAACACAATAGTATAATTGAAAGTGGCATACCTAAGAGTATAATACTTACATACATTTTGAAAGCGGATGATTTTTTATGAAAAAGATGCTGGCACGCTACCCAAAGGGAAACCCGAGACGTAAGTGGAAGCAGGATAATTTCGTGCTTTCTGTTACAAATGCCTCGCTCATGGGACTGGAATACGGAAGCGAGTCCGATTTGGAAAAGGCGAGACGTGGCATGAAAACTGCAAAAGAAGCAGGCTTTAATATGGTTGAACTTCTCTGGGCAAGTCCTGTTATGGGTATGGAATCGGTTAAAATGGCAGAGCAGATTTCCATGCCCCTCATATATCAGAATATGCTTCGCTTCGGTGGAATGGGATACAGAAAAGAGAAAAATATAAAGCCGGAAGATAACGACCTTGAAGGCGTAATAAAAGATACAGCACCCTGGAAATCGGTTGTCGGTCTTTGCGTTTATGATGAGCCGCTTGACACCGAACAGCGTGAGTTAGCCAGAAAGCTTATTGACCGTATGGAGGAAATCTGTCCCGAAAAGCTTCCCTTCGCCTGCACGGATGCGGGAAAAATTGACGAAATGGCTGATGAAGTTGATCCCGCACAGCTATCCTTTGACCAGTATGCCTTTGGCGGCTGGGCAGGAGGCGGTATGGACAGGGAAAATCAGATGGACAGATGTCTTGGATACTGGGATAAAATGGAGATTGCAAAAAATGCGGCAAAACGCATTGATGCACCATTCTGGTTTTACTATCAGGGACACGAGCTTTCCTATAATCCCGTTTATGACGATTATTCATTTGCTGCATCCCGTATGATGGCAAACGCCGCACTTCTTTACGGTGCAAAGGGCGTATCCTGCTATAATGAATTTGACGGTGCGTTTAATCCGGAAAACGGAGGACACGGCATTTATTTTGATGAGCAGCTTAAGCTTAATCATGAAATTGCAGCTCTCGGAAATACGCTTATGGCACTTAGGTGCGAGAGGGTTATTCACGACGAAAGCCTTAAAACAGAAAATGCGAAGGTTCACTTTGCGACCATGGAGGAAAGCAAGCTCTTAAAAGGAAAACTTCCCAAACGAATTTCTATTTCCGAATTTTCGGATGATTACGGAAACGATTACCTTATGGTATTAAACCGCGATTACAAATATGACAGGCGATATGTCCTTGACTTAAAGGAAGAAAGACGCGTATGGCGTGTAAGCAATACTGACGGAGAACAGCATCTTGCCTTTGAAGGAGGTAAAAATAAGATAATGGGAACCCTTACACCGGGAAGTATTGCTCTCTACCGTTTGCAGAAGTTGGAAGAAGAGCCTTATGCGATAGAGTATTATCTTGATAAAGGAACATTTTAGACTTTAATTATTTACCTTTTATTTACAAATTCGCGTTGACAAACTTAAAGTAAAGTGATAAAATAAAAACATAAGGGAGTAGTCGGCACGGTATGTGCGATGAAGTCAACACCTTGTAAATCTGTATATAACAGATTTTCTGGTTTCATCTTAAATGACAAGACTTATCTTAAAAGGATGGGTCTTGTCTTTTTTTAATTTAAAATACCTTGCGGATGCATAAAGTATTCTGCGGGGAGAAATATAATTTCAGAAGGGAGATTTTCAAATGAAGCATTTTTGTCAGGCAAAGGAATCGGTTATGGAATTTTTCAAAACCGATGAAAAGACGGGACTGAGTGAAGAAAGAGCAGAAAAACTTAAGGAAGAGTATGGTCTCAACAAATTAAAGGAAAAGAAAAAGAAAACAACAATGGAGCGTTTTCTTGACCAGTTCAAGGATGCAATGATACTTATTTTGATTGCTGCCGCAATTGTTTCATTCGTTGTAATTTGTGTCGAAAAAAACTGGGGAGAGCTTTTCGAGCCGGCACTTATCGTATTGATTGTTATCTTAAATGCGGTTATGGGCGTGTACCAAGAGGGTAAGGCAGAAAAGGCACTAGATGCACTTAAGAGTATGTCTGCACCCCACGCAAGAGTAATCCGTGGCGGCGAAGAAAAAATCATTGATGCAAAGGACCTTGTGCCCGGGGATATAATCCGCCTTGAAGCGGGAGATTTTGTGCCTGCGGATGCAAGACTTCTTCACAGTGCAGGCTTAAAATCGGAAGAATCCGCTCTCACAGGAGAATCTGTTCCTTCGGAAAAGGATTATCTTGCAGAGGTTGGGGAAGATGCTCCCATTGGCGACAGATTAAATATGGTTTATTCCGGATGCAGCATTACTTACGGAACAGCGACTGCTGTTGTTACCGCAACTGGTATGGATACCGAAATGGGGATGATTGCAAATCTTCTTGATAACGAAGATGAGGGACAGACTCCGCTTCAGCAAAAACTTGCCCAGCTCGGTAAATATCTTGGAATTATGGCACTTGCAGCTTGTGCAATCATATTTTTTGTGGGGCTTACAAACGGAATAGCAGTACTTGAAATCTTTATGACTGCGGTTTCTCTTGCTGTATCGGCAATTCCTGAGGGACTTCCTGCCATTGTTACCATTGTGCTTTCAATCGGAGTACAGCGTATGGTAAAGAAAAATGCTCTTATCCGTAAGCTTCCTGCGGTTGAAACATTGGGCGGAGCATCTGTTATATGTTCGGATAAAACTGGAACGCTTACACAAAACCGTATGACTCTTACAAAGGCATATGTGGACGGCTTTTCTGAGACGGAAGGCATAAGCACTAACAACACCGAAGCGGTAAGAAAGCTTCTTATGTTAGGGGCACTTTGCTGTGACGGATCGGTTGTATTTGATGGTGATGAAGAAAAGCATATCGGCGACCCTACAGAAACTGCCATCGTTCTTGCGGCACATAAAAACGGTATGCCGAAGGAAAAAATTAATGAAAAGTTTCCTCGTCTTGCTGAAATTCCCTTTGACTCCGACAGAAAACTTATGTCAACCGTAAATCTCATGGACGGCAGAAAGATAGTAATCGTAAAGGGTGCCTTTGATATGATGGCAGAAAGGTGCGTAAAGGGAAATCTCAAAGCGGCGAAAAACTTCACAGAAGCTATGAGCAAAGACGCTTTAAGAGTTTTGGCAATAGGATATAAGGAAATTGACGAAGTACCCGAAAATCCCACATCCGAAGCTCTTGAAAACGGACTTACATTTATGGGACTCGTAGGTATGATTGACCCACCGAGACCCGAAGCGAAGGATGCGGTGGCACTGTGTAGAAGAGCCGGAATCAAGCCGGTTATGATTACAGGAGACCACGTTGTTACTGCCTCCGCAATCGCAAAAGAGCTTGGAATTCTTTCGGAGGGCGACAAGGCGATTACAGGAAGCGAACTTGACGCAATGACCGACAGAGAGCTGGATGAGCAGGTTGAAAACATTTCGGTTTATGCAAGAGTATCTCCCGAAAATAAAATAAGAATAGTTAAGGCGTGGCAGAGAAAAGATAAGGTTGTATCAATGACAGGTGATGGAGTAAACGATGCTCCTGCCCTTAAAGCTGCCGACATCGGCTGTGCTATGGGTATTACAGGCACAGATGTTGCAAAGGGTGCATCGGATATGACTCTCACGGACGATAACTTTGCAACCATAGTTGATGCTGTGAGAGAGGGCAGAGGCATTTACGAAAACATCAAAAAGGTTGTCGGATTTTTACTTGGGACCAATATCGGCGAGGTAATAACCGTGTTTATGGCAATGCTTTTGTGGCATAAAACACCCCTTCTTTCTATGCAGTTACTTTGGATAAACCTTGTTACAGACTCACTTCCCGCTATTGCTCTCGGGATGGAGGCTGTTGAAAGCGACGTAATGGATAAAGCACCCAAGCCGAAAAACGAAGGTATCTTTGCTGGCGGTCTTGGCATCCGTGTGATACTTCAAGGTATTATGTTTGCAGTTCTTACCCTTTTCGGATTTAAGATGGGAGAAAATGTGACAGGAACATTGGAAGGCGGCCAGACAATGGCGTTTATGATACTTGCCCTTTCCCAGGTTGTTCAGAGCTTTAATATGAGGAGTGAACATTCTCTCTTTAATATCGGAATGTTTTCAAATAAAAAGTTAAACGGTGCGGCAATTGTCTCTGTACTCCTTGTGGCTCTTGTTTTATTCACTCCCTTGAGAGTGGCATTCGGACTTGTGATACTTCCCTCTAAGCTTTACCTTATAGCAGTTGGTCTGATATTTGTTCCGCTTCTGGTTATTGAAATAACAAAGGCGTTAAGGCATATTAAAAAATAATATTTTATATGTAAAAATTCCCGAAATGGTTGCAAAATCTTCCCTGTGGTACTATAATCCGGGTATAACATAAAAAAGGGAGATGTTTTTATGAAAAAATTCAGAGTAGGCGTTGTAGGCTTAGGTCACAGAGGAAGACTTATGTTTGCTCTTGCAGCAGATTCCTTTGATTCGGTCATTCCTGCGGCAGCCTGCGACTTGTTTGAAAGAAACTTCTACGAAAAGCAGTGGCTTATGGATGATGCTATGTGTAATCTCTACCCCGAAACCGTGTTTTATAAGGACTATGACGAGATGCTTGAAAAGGCGGATCTTGATGTTATAATAGTTGAAACGGGGGCTGACGTGCACTGCGATTTTTGCATAAAGGCTCTGGAAAAAAACATAAATGTATTGACCGATATTCCTGTTGTTGCAAACCTTTCAGAGGCTGAAAGAATCTGGAAGGCGGCTGAAAAGTCAACTGCTATGATTTCTGTCGGTGCAAATCCCAACGAGCAGAAGTTTGCAGTTATGCTTCAGGAGTTTTCTAAGTCGGGAAGACTTGGAAAGCCCTACTGCATGGAGGCTGAATACATTCACTGGAGTATGCCTAATTCCGAAGGACATAAGGCTCTTACCGAAAACGGCGACTGGAGAAAGCTTCTTTCTCCCATAAGATACTGCACCCATTCTCTTGGTCCTCTCCTTACTGTTGTGGATGAAGAGCTTCGCTATGTAAGCTGCTTTGGAACAGGACCTCACGCCGATGATTATGACGGTAACAAGAAGGACGATATGGTTTGTGCAAACTTTAAAACAGAATCCGGCATTGTTATCCGACTTATGAGAAACGGCCGCTGCCGTGCCGATATCGGACATCACAATTACAGAGTATTCGGAACGGAAGGGTATATGGAGCGAATTGACCGCTTCGGAAAGCCTATGATAAGATACAACTCCATGAAGGATGAAAATAATAAGCTTCAGGAAATAAGTGGCGAATTTACACCTCCTGCATATAAGGATAACCCAAAGGCAAAGGGACACGACGGAATTGATTTTGCGATGCAGGATCATTTCTTCAAGGCACTTTCCGAAGGAGGGGTAGCTCCCATCACCCTTAAGGAAGGCCTTGAAATGACACTTCCCGGAATTTATGCAGAGGAATCCGCAAAGCGTGGCGGCGAGGTAATCCGTATGGTATATCCTTGGGAAGACGACTGGTCAACAGAAATAAAATAAATTAAAAAGTTCTTGACAAATAAAAAAAACGGTGGTATAATCCTTTCAACATAAATAAACAAACGCAGTGATGCGGAATAGTAAGTAAGGACTTCACCTTTCAAGAGAAATGCCGGTTGGTGCAAGGCATAAGGGAAAATTTACTGAACTCGCCGCGGAGCGGTTGCCGTGAAATGTAAAGAGTAATGGCAAACGGGAACTCCCGTTACAGAGTTAAGATGTGTTGGCATCTAAGGGCATCCTTTGGGATGAAAAAGAGTGGTACCGCGGAAATGTTTAAATTTTTACGTTTTCGTCTCTTTGGAAAAGCAAAGAGACGGAAACGTTTTTTTATTGAATCGCAAAAATATTTTGAAAGAAAAGAGGGTTTTTATGAAAAAAATCAACATCACAGATATAACATTAAAGGAGCTTTCAAAGGACAGGGGAATTTCACTTTTATTCCGTGAAAAGACAGCTGTTTCCGCCTGTGCTGATTCTCTCGGAATCGATGCAATTGAGCTTGCCGGCGTTAAAAATGAAAGAGAAGATAAAATTATATATAAAACCATATCTCAGAACGTAAAGGAAAGCGTTGTTGCAATTCCGGTTGGCTTTACAAAGGAAGAAGTTGCACTTTCCTGGGAATGCATAAAGGAAGCAGCAAAGCCTCGCCTTCAGGTGGAAGTTCCCGTATCAACGGTGCAGATGGAATATATCTATCACATCAAGGAAGAAAAGATGCTTGAAAAAATTGCTGAGCTTACAAAGGAAGCAAAGACTATTTGCTCCGATGTTGAATTTTCTGCACTTGATGCAACAAGAGCAGACATTGCGTTCTTGGTTGCGGCGGCAAAAATTGCAGCCAAAAACGGTGCAACGGTAATTTCCGTATCCGATGATGCAGGTGTATCCCTTCCTTCTGAAATCGGAGAAATTGTATCTTCAATAAAGGCAGAACTTGACATCCCCTTATATGTAAGAGTGTCAGATGCACTCGGAATGGCAAGCGCATCTGCAATAGAGGCAATTAAAAACGGGGCTGACGGAGTGAAGAGTGCAATGGCAGGAGAAAATATTTTATCCTCTGGCGTAATTTCCGATATCGTAAGTGCAAGAGGCGATGCCCTTGGCATAGAAACAAGCCTTAAAAATACAAAAATCCACAGAAGCATTGACGATCTGCTTCTGTCAATCAATCATGAAGTATACGACACTGACGGTACAGTAAGCGAAAAGAAAAAGATTTTACTCGATGCAGACAGCACCATTTTCCAGGTATCCCAGGCGGCAGAAGTACTGGGCTATGACCTGTCCGATGAGGATTTGGGAAATGTACTTCGGGCAATAGTGAACATATGTGAGAAGAAGGGCACCATTGGTGCAAAGGAGCTTGAAGCATTAATTGCCAGTGAAGCACAGAGAGTTCCTTCCACATATCATCTCGAAAGCTATACCACCACCTGCGGAAACAAAATGGATTCAATGTCTCAGGTAATACTTAAATGCAATGATGAAATAATCTCCGGTGTAAGTGCAGGCGACGGTCCCATCGATTCGGTATTCCGTGCAATTGAACAGAGCATCGGCTTCCACTATGAGCTGGACGATTTCCAGATTCAGGCTGTAACAGAGGGTAAAGAGGCACTCGGTTCTGCCATTGTAAAGCTGAGAAACAACGGAAAGCTCTATTCCGGTAACGGAATTTCCGCCGACATCGTTGCGGCAAGTGTAAGAGCTTATATAAACGCACTTAACAAAATTGTCTTTGAGGAGAATTAACATGAAAATCGTATTTTCGACAAAAAATGTAAGCCGCCCGTCTTTTCTGGACTTGTGCCGCTATGCATATGACTACGGATATTCGGGATTTGAAATTTACGATGCGACAAAAGAGAGAGCATCCCACTATGACAGCATTCTCCGTAATGACCGCACGGCAGATGCGAAAAGAAAGTTACTTAACAGAAGCCTTTCTGTTTCGGCACTTCATTATCCCTACAGCATTGATTCGGATGAAGCAACGGGGGACGGCATATATAAATATGTAGTTATGGCACGCATTGCCGGCATTGAAAACGTAATAGTAAGAATCGAAAAGGAAACGGATAAGGCAGTGCTTTCAGAAAAGCTTGGCGAAGCTATAAAATGCGCCGAAAAGTCTGATGTAAGAATCCTTCTTGAAACTGTCGGCTATCTTTCGGAAACTGAGCATGTAATTGATATAATAAACCATTTCTCATCAGCAGTGCTTGGTGCTTCCTGGAATATCAGAGGCACATACTTCGGTGCAGGAGAAAGTGCAGAAACCACCATAAAAAGCCTTGGTGCATATATAAAATATGTACGTCTGGGTGATATGGCGGACGGCAAAACCGTTTTAATAGGCGAGGGAACACTTCCTGTAGGCGAATTCATAAACGCCCTTACGAGCCTTAACTTTGACGGCTTTGTATGTGCTTCATGGAACGATGAAATCAACGATGCTGATATTGTACTCACTCACTTTGCAAACTATATTGCATCCCTTTCAAGGGATAAAAAGGAGCACGACAAGGTATATTACAACAGAGCAAAGACAGGTACCTTTGTATGGAAAAAGTATGACATCATCGACTATACCTTCTCCGAGGTGCTTGACACAATGGTAGAAAAGTACCCCGACCAGTATGCATTCAAGTACACAACCCTTGACTATACAAGAACATACGCCCAGTTCCGCCGTGATGTGGATGAATGTGCCGCAGCTTTAATTTCCCTCGGCGTAAAAGCAGGAGACCACGTGGCTGTATGGGCAACAAACATCCCTGCCTGGTATATCACCTTCTGGGCAACCACGAAAATCGGTGCCGTATTGGTTACGGTAAACACCGCATACAAAATCCACGAAATTGAATACCTCTTAAAGCAGTCGGATACCCATACTTTGGTTATGATAGATGAGTGCAAGGACATTAATTATAAGGAAATTATGGAGGAACTATGCCCTGAGCTTAAGACTATGAAACCCGGCGATGCACTCTATTCCAAAAACCTGCCCTTCCTTCGTAATATCGTAACAGTAGGCTTCTCTATGCAGGGGTGCCTTACCTGGGAAGAAATGTTAAAGAGAGCAGAAATGGTGCCCCGTGAAGAGGTAAGGCGACGTGCATCGCTTGTCAAGGCAGACGATGTATGTAATATGCAGTATACATCGGGAACTACAGGCTTCCCCAAGGGCGTAATGCTTACCCACAGAAACATTGTAAATAACGGTAAGACGATAGGCGACAGAATGGATTTATCCACCGCTGACCGTATGATGATTCAGGTACCTATGTTCCACTGCTTTGGAATGGTGCTTTCAATGACATCAATGATGACTCACGGCGGAACACTTTGCCCCATGCCTTATTTCTCACCGAAATCATCCCTTGCCTGCGTAAACGATGAGCATATCACCTGCTTTAACGGCGTCCCCACAATGTTTATCGCAATGTTTGCACATAAGGACTTTGCAAAGACCGACTTTTCATATATGAGAACCGGGATTATGGCAGGTGCAAACTGCCCTGCGGACCTTATGAGACGTGCTGCGGACGAAATGAATATGCGTGAGATTATCTCCGTTTACGGTCAGACCGAAGCATCACCGGGATGCACGATGGGTGAAGTAAATGAGGATATCGACCACAGAGTTGAAACAGTCGGTTCACCCTTCCCCGGCGTTGAGTGTAAGATAATCGATCCCGAAACAGGGGAAGAATTGCCCGACGGTGAAAGCGGCGAATTTGTGGCACGCGGATTTAACATAATGAAGGGCTATTATAAAATGCCCGAAGCAACCGCACAGACCATTGATAAAGACGGATGGCTTCACTCTGGCGACATCTGTTGCCGTACACCTGACGGATATTTCAAGGTAACCGGCCGTCTTAAGGATATGATAATAAGAGGCGGTGAAAACCTTTATCCCAGAGAAATTGAAGAATTTTATCTTACCAATCCTAAGGTACGTGACGTTCAGGTTGTGGGTGTGCCGGATGAGCGTTACGGCGAGGAATGCTGTGCGTGGATAATTCTTCACAAGGGCGAGGAGGCAACCGAGGAAGAAATGAAGGAATTCGGTAACGCTTCCATTGCACGCCATAAAGTGCCTCGCTATTTCATTTTCGTGAAAGAATTCCCCATGAATGCGGCAGGTAAAATATTAAAGTATAAAATGCGTGATGAATCCAAGGAAATACTTGGTCTTAAATAATTTTAATGCGGTAAGGGAAACCTTACCGCATTTTCTAAAGAATAATTGACGTAATCAAAAGATTGTGATATACTTAAAAATTAAAGATAGATTTTACACTTATCCTTAAGGAGGCTTTTTATATGGTATCTGAAAAAATGTATGAGCTCGGAAGCAAAAGAAGCGAAATCCGTGAGCTTTTCGAGTATGGATTAAAAAGAAAGGCAGAAATCGGAGCTGAAAATGTTTTCGATTTCAGCTTGGGTAACCCCAGCGTTCCTGCACCCGAATGTGTAAAGGAAGCACTCGCTGATTTAGTACTTAACACAGACCCCGTGGCACTTCACGGCTACACCTCTGCCCAGGGTGCACCCGATGTAAGAAAAAGCTGTGCAGACTACGTAAATAAAACCTTTGGTACAAGCTATACAGGGGACAATTTCTATATGACGGTAGGTGCGGCGGCATCCCTTACAATTTCCCTTTCCGCAATATCTGAAGAGGGAAGCGAGGTTATCGTTCTTGCACCCTTTTTCCCCGAATACACAGTATTCATAAAGCAGGCGGGAATGACGCCCGTAACAGTAAAGTGCCGCGAAGAGGACTTTCAAATTGACTTTGATGCACTCAAGTGTGCAATAGGAGACAAGACAAAGGCGATAATCATAAATTCACCAAACAATCCTTCAGGCGTTGTGTTCTCCGAGGATACAATCAAGCGCCTTGCCGAAGTTTTAGCCGAGGCGGAAGCAAAATATAACAAGGAAATATACATAATTGCGGACGAGCCTTACCGTGAGCTTGTATACACAGATGGCGTAACCGTTCCTTTCATTCCTAACTATTACAACAACACAATAGTTTGCTATTCCTTCAGTAAGTCACTTTCCCTTCCTGGTGAAAGAATCGGTTATATCTTAGTTCCAGACAAGGCAACCGACTGGAAAAAGGTTTACTTTGCGGTTTGCGGAGCAGGCAGAAGCCTTGGCTTTGTTTGTGCACCGTCCCTTTTCCAGAAGATTGTACCCAAATGCATAGGAAAAACAGCGGACATTTCAATCTACAAGAAAAACCGAGATATTTTATGCGATGCACTCACAAAATACGGCTACAAGGTGGCACAGCCCGATGGTGCGTTCTATCTTTTTGTAAAGGCAATGGAGTCTGATTCCCACGCTTTTTGCGAAAAGGCTAAAAAGTATGAACTTCTCTTGGTGCCCGGTGACAGCTTCGGCTATCCCGGCTACATCAGAATTTCCTACTGCGTATCAACTGAAATGATTGAAAAGTCACTTCCTTCATTTGAAAAACTTGCTGCGGAATATAAATAAGAAAGGAAAATAACTATGTCAAATATATGGCATGACATATCGCCAAAAAGAATAAAGCCGGAAGATTTCATCTGCGTAATTGAAATATCCAAGGGCAGTAAGAAAAAGTATGAGCTTGACAAGGAAACAGGCTATCTGATGCTGGACAGAATTCTTTATACCTCCACTCACTATCCTGCAAACTACGGCTTTATCCCGAGAACCTACGGTGACGATAATGACCCCCTTGACGTGCTTTTAATCTGCTCCGAGCAGATTGAGCCTATGACCTTGGTCCGTGCTTACCCAATAGGCGTTATTTCCATGATTGACAACGGCCGTAAGGATGAAAAAATCATTGCAATTCCCTTTAACGACCCCAACTACAATATGTATAACGACATATCGGAGCTTCCAGGCCACGTATTTGCGGAAATGAAGCACTTTTTCACCGTTTACAAAAATCTTGAAAACAAGGAAACGGCGGTTGATGAAGTAAGCGGCAAGGAAGAATCTGTAAAGATAATAAACGATGCTATAAGAAACTATATAAAGAAATTCTGCGAATAAAGGAATTTTCATATGTCTAAGAAAACTGAGAGAAATACTAAAGGCAAAATAATAAAAGCGGCGTGGGATTTATTCTACGAGCAGGGCTATGACGATACCACCGTTGAGGAGATAATTGAGCGTTCGGGCACATCCAAGGGCTCATTTTATCACTATTTTGAGGGAAAGGATGCACTTTTTGAATCCCTTTCCTATATATTCGACGATGAGTACAGCCGCCTTCAGGAGAATATGCCGGAAGAACAAAACGCCTTTGATAAGCTTTTATACTTAAATGAAAAGCTTTTTTCCATGATTGAAAACAGAATAGATATTGAGCTTTTGAAAAGACTCTATTCCACACAGCTTGTAACAAAGGGGGAGAAGCACCTTCTTGACAGTAAGAGGGTTTACTATAAGCTTCTTAAAAAGATTGTGACAGATGGGCAGGAGAAAGGCGAACTTAAAGAAGATATGTCGGTAAACGAAATCGTAAAGCTTTATGCAATGTGCGAAAGGGCACTTTTGTATGACTGGTGCCTCTGTAACGGAGAGTATTCATTAAAGCAATATGCTAAAAAAACAATGCCGATGTTTCTTAAGGAAATTAAAGTTTAAATAAAAGTAAATTTTCAGTATTGTTTTTGGTACAGGTATATAAGCCTTGTACTGCAAGGAGTATATTGAATTTTAAGGGAACTTAGTATAGACTGCAGTCTGTAATGAGTTCCCTATTGATTTTTATAAAAAAGTGTGTTATAATCCCAAGGTAGCTAAAATTGGAAATAAGAAAAGGAGAATGAAAATGGACATTTTAGCATTTGTACTTTACTTTGTTGCCATGATAGGCATAGGTTTGTTTTTCTTTATAAAATCAAAAGCTGTTACAGAAAAGGACTATTTCCTTGGCGGAAGAGCTATGGGCCCCTGGGTTACAGCAATGAGCGCTCAGGCATCAGATATGAGTGCCTGGCTTTTAATGGGTCTTCCCGGAAGCATCCTTGCCTTCGGCTTCGGTCAGGCGTGGATCGGTATTGGTCTTGCAATAGGTACTGCGGCTAACTGGATTTTGGTTGCAAAGCGTCTTCGTAAGTTTTCCAAGGCTTCCGGCGATGCAATCACACTTCCTCAGTATCTTTCCAACCGTTTCCTTGCAAAGAGCCATACTTTAAGCATCATCTGTGCAGTAGTGTTCCTTGTATGCTTCACAATTTATGTTGCTTCTGCTTTTGTTGCAGGTGCAGGCGTATTTACAACACTTGTTCCCACACTTACAACAGAAACTGCAATGCTCATCTTTGCGGCAATCGTTTTGGTATATACCTTCCTTGGCGGCTTTAATGCCGTTTGCTGGACGGACTTTTTCCAGGGACTTTTGATGCTTGCTGCACTTTTGATCGTTCCCATTGCCATCGTTTTTGTAAAGGATCTTGATCCTGCCGCAATAAACACTGTATATTCCGGTCCCAACGGCGAACAGTTTACTTTTGTTGCTAACTTCTTCAATGCAAGCTGGCAGGATATTCTTTCCGGTCTCGGCTGGGGTCTCGGATATTTCGGTATGCCTCACATCATCGTAAGATTTATGGCTATTGAAAAGCCTTCTATGGTTAAAAAGAGTGCAACTGTTGCTATCATCTGGGTTGTACTTTCCCTTGCGGCAACAATTATGATAGGATATCTCGGAAGAATGTTTGTATATGCTGACGGAACAGACCTTTCAAAGGCACTTCTCGAAACAGGAAATCAGTCACTTATTTTCGTTGAACTTGCCCGTGATGTATTCCCCGCATTTATCGCAGGATTGTTGCTTGCGGCAATAATCGCGGCATCCATGTCAACTGCAGACTCTCAGCTTCTCGTTGCGGCATCTTCCTTCTCAAGCGATATCTATAAGCCCATCGTAAGAAAAAATGCATCCAACAAGGAAATGCTCTGGGTAAGCCGTATAATCGTTCTTGTAATTGCTGTTGTTGCATACTTTATCGCAAGCAGTGAAGGAAAAGCTGCTCAGGCTATTATGAACCTTGTGTCAAATGCATGGGGTATCTTCGGTGCGGCATTCGGACCTGCAGTGCTCTTATCTCTCTTCTGGAAGAGATTTACATACAAGGGTGCTGTTGCCGGTATAATTACCGGTGCACTGGTAGATATGTGTTGGTTATGGATGCCTATTTTCAAAACTCAGACAATTAGTGCGAATATTCACGGAATAAACGGAGTATCAGAAGGAACTATTGATGTACTTACTAATATCGGAACCTTGGGCTCTTTAACAGGAATTTACGAAATTATTCCCGGCTTTATCATTGGCGGTTTGGTTGCTGTAATCGTTACATTAATCGATAAAAAGCCCTCTGCCGAGGTTGAAGCAATTTACGAAAAGGCAACAGATAATTCAATCGACGACTAAAATAAAGGCTGTCTTCGGACAGCCTTGTTTTTTTTATAGATATATGGTATACTAATAATATCTTTTAATATTAAGGAGTATTTTATGCTTTATCTTATATCTTTTCTTGAAGGAATAATAACCTTTATATCGCCCTGTATGCTTCCGATGCTTCCGGTCTACGTTTCCTATTTTGCGGGAAACGATAAGGAAAAGGGAATGGGGAAAACATTTGTAAACGCCCTTGGCTTTGTTTTTGGCTTTACAGTGGTTTTCATCCTTATGGGTGCCTTTGCCGGTGCTGTGGGTGGCTTTTTAAGAAAATATCAGATTGCCGTAAATATTATAACCGGCCTCGTCGTAATATTTTTCGGGCTTAACTTTATGGGAGTATTTAAGCTTAATATCTTCCGCGGAATGAGCGGAAGAATGGATAATAAGGAGCTGGGCTTTTTTTCATCCCTTCTTTTCGGAATAATCTTTTCCATAGGATGGACGCCCTGCGTCGGGACATTTTTAGGCTCTGCATTAATGATGGCATCAGGCTCCGGAAGCACGTCAAAGGGCATATTTATGCTTATAGCATACTCTCTCGGCCTTGGCATTCCCTTTATTGCAAGTGCCCTTTTAATTGATAAGCTTAAAGGTGCTTTTGATTTTATTAAAAGGCACTATAACATAATAAACATTGTTTCGGGAATCCTTTTAATAATAGTCGGTATTTTAATGATGACCGGGCTTATGGGAATATTTTTGGGAATGTTAGGTGATTGATATGAAAAAAGAATTAAAGTGGATAATTGCTGTACTGGTATTTGCACTTTTCATAGGCGGTGCATATCTTCTCTATGATAAGCTTGGGGAGAAATTTGCCCCCGACCGCCTGGCAGAAAGCACTCCGTCGGAGGAAACCACAAAAGAAGATTCCCTTCCGGAAGAAACTGAAAAAGCCCCGGACTTTACGGTGTATGACAGAGAAGGAAACGAGGTAACCCTCTACGGTATGAGAGGAAAGCCCACGGTTGTGAACTTTTGGGCAAGCTGGTGTCCGCCCTGCAAGGAGGAGCTTCCCGATTTTGAAAAGATGTATATTGAAATGGGCGATGAAGTTAACTTCATGATGGTTGATATGACGGACGGCTATCAGGAAACAAGAGAAAAGGGCGAAGCATATATAGCTGAACAGGGCTTTACGTTTCCTTTGTATTTTGATCTCGACCAGAATGCGGCATACACCTACGGAATACAAAGCCTTCCTACAACGGTTTTCTACGACAAAGAAGGAAATATGATAACCTATGCCATGGGAATGATAGACTATGAAACCTTATTAAAGGGAATAAAAATGATAACGGAGTAATCGGGAATGAAAAAAATAAGTGTGATCGCTGCCTTAATGCCATTATTGGTGTGGTCCATCTGGTTTCTTGCTGTAAGAGAAAGCTTAGATGTGCTGATACTTTCAGGTGCAAACAAGATGGCGTTTTTTATGAGTGTATTTTTTGCGATATTCAGTGCAGTTTTTATAAAAAAGTTAAAATGGTATTATCTGTGCAATTTGATTTTTATCACCACGCACGGAATCGGATTTTATAAAGCGACCACGGCGTATTTGCTGAGAGTCAATAATCAGATTCTTTTGGGAACACAGAAGGATGCTTCGCAGGCTGTTTTGGTATATACATTAATAATTATGTTGGTATGTGCCTTTGTAAAAACTTATCTTGAGAGCTACGAATATATGTCAGGTGGGAAAAAGAAATAAAATAAAAGGGCAAAAGCCCTTTTATTTTATTTCTTTCATATATGCTTTAGGAGTTTTGCCAAACTCTGACTTAAAGCTTCTGTAAAAAGTCCTTATGGAATTAAAGCCTGAATCAAAGGCTGCTTCCGTAAGGCTTTTTCCTTCGTGCATTAAAATAAGAGCATTTTTAAGCCTCACGGTTGAAAGATATTTTGAAAAGCTTATCTTAAACGATGAAGAGAAATATCTTGAAAGATAGTTTTCGTTGTAGCCAAGGCTCTGGGAAAGATTTTTTAATGAGAGGTCCTCGCGAAAGTGGTCATAAATATGGGTTAAAATCATAGAGGAGAGGGAGGGATCCGTTGGGGAAGAGCCGCTGCAAAAGTCAATATTTTCTGCAACCAGCCCTAAAATTGTGTAAATATATCCCTTTTGCAGAATTTCGTTTTCTTTTGTGCCGTTTAATAATTTTATATATCGTTTAATTTTTGAAACAGCCTTTTTCTCTGTAATGAAGGGATTTAAGGTTGTTTTGTTTTTTACAAATTCCGTAAATTCACCGCAAAGATAAATTGGGATGATGAGTACGGATGATTTTGAATAGTCCTTTGTGGCATAAGCGTGGGAATCGAAGCTTAAAACAACGCACATTTCTCCCTTTTTAAGCTTTCTGTAGTGGGAGTTTACGGTAATGTCCATTTCACCGTCGTCCACAAAATAAAGCTCTAAATGGGAGTGAAACCCCGAAATAGAGGAATCGTTTTCATATTCTTTATAAAACAGAAAGTTCTGCTTTTCCCGTTCAATTCTGAAAATGGCGTCCATAAAAAGCTCCTTTAGTAAGAAAGTGGCATAAAATAATAGTATTCTGGCAAGAAAGCGCCAAAAAATTACGCTATAATTATAGCCGATTGTTTGATTTAAGTCAAGGGAAGGGAGAAATTTATGAGTTTTTTGGTTTTTCTTTGTGCTGTATTAAAAAATGCCATATACGGACTTTCGGTGTTTTTTGTGGGAGCATTAACTGATAATGTGGATGTTCTTGATGTTCTGGCATTAAGATACATTATAAGCTTTGCCGCGCTTTCGGTTTTAAGAGCCTTAAAAGTTATTAAAATAAAAGTAAGGCTTAAAGACTTTTTTGATAAAAGCTCCGGAGCATGCGATGTGCTTTTAGCCGGCTTGTTTGAGCCTTGTCTTTATATGTTTTTTGAAACCGTGGGCATATCTATGACAACGGGAATTACGGCAGGTGTAATTATTTCTTTAAGTCCGGTGGCAAACTGCTTTACCGAAGCCGTTGTTCTTAAAGTAAAAGCGGGAGCACTTAAAATATCCTTCCTTATCGTGGGGATTATCGGTGCTTTGTATATTGCGATAAAGGGCGGAAGTGCCGGCGGAGAGGATAAACCGCTCGGTATCTTGTTTATGTTTCTTGCAATTATTGTGGGCGCATTTTTCTCATCCTTTTCATCAAAATCTTCAAAAAGGTTTTCTTCAATTGAAATCACTTACATAACTGTTGCAATGGGGCTTATTCTCTTTAACGGCGTAAATGTGGTAAGACATCTGATAGCAGGAAGCATAGAAAGCTATTTTGTACCGTACTTTACCCCTGAAAATATTAAAGGCTTTATTTTCCTCGGCATAATATCAACTTGCCTTGCAACCTTTATGAATAACTATGCCTTATCTAAAGTAACGCCTACCACAATGGCGGCATTTGGCGGAATTTCCACATTGGTAACAGTTCTTGGCGGAGTATTTTTAGCCGGAGAAAATATATATTACTATCATTATATAGGCTTTGCACTTATTCTTTTCAGAATGATTTCCGTAAGTGTGCTTGATATAAATAAAAGCCGTAAACATTCTTGACTTTAAGGCTTTTCTGTGCTAAAATCGTAGAAAATATCAGAGGAGGTTTTTTTATGAAAGCGGCAATCGTCCAGGCACCTTATTCAAGGGATTTATCAAAGTCCGACGAATATTTTGATTATAAAATAAACTTACTTAAAGAAATGAAAGACGATGTTGACATCATCGTTTTGCCGGAGTATTCAGATGTACCCTGTGCAACCACTAATTTGGAGGAAACACTTTTTTATCACGATAAATATATTGACACTCTTTTATCGGAATGTGAAAAGACGGCAAAAAGATGTAATGCCCTCCTTTTCGTAAACGCTCTTTCAAAGGAAGAGGGCGGATATAGAAACACTACCTATGTTTACGGAAGAAGCGGAGAACTTCTCGGCAAATACTTTAAGAAGCACCTGCCTCCGCTGGAGCTTGAAACATTGGCACTTGACAGCGACTACACCTTTACATATTCCGAGCCTTTCACAATGGAAATCGAAGGCTTGCGCTATGCATTTTTAACCTGCTATGACTTTTATTTCTATGAGGCAACAGCTCGTATTGCAAGGGAAAATGTGGATGTTATTATCGGTTGTTCACTTCAGAGAAGCGACACACATTCTGCCATAGAAATTATGTGCCGTCACCTTGCATATAACACCAACGCCTATGTGCTTCGTTCATCCGTAAGCTTTTCTGAGGATTCCGACATCTGCGGCGCAAGTATGGCGGTTACGCCCAAGGGGGATGTACTTCTTAATATGAAGGGCAAATTCGGCGTAGGCTATGCAGAGTTTGATCCTTCCGACAAATACTTAAAGCCTGCAGGCTTTGGTAGAGGGGATGCACCCCACTATGAGTATATCGAATACGGAAGAAAGCCCTGGCAGTACAGAAGCGGCGGAAGTGCCATTGTTCCCTTTGAGGAATATATGCCCTATCCCAGAGTTTGTGCCCATCGTGGATTTTCCTTTGCTGCTCCCGAAAACACAATGCCTGCCTACGGTGCGGCAATCGGTATGGGGGCGGACGAGATAGAGCTTGACCTCTGGCCCACAACAGACCACGAACTTATAAGCTGTCACGATAAATTCCTGCACAGAATTTCAAACGGAGAGGGCCCCGTTACGGATAAATCCCTTGCCGAGCTTAAGGCCCTTGATTTCGGTTGTAAGTTCAGCGACAGCTTCAAGGGCTTGAAGCTTGTTACCTTTGAGGAAATATTAAAGCATTTTTCCGGTCACACAATAATGAACGTTCACTTAAAGCCCATGAACGAAGAGGAATTCCCGGACTGGTATGTGGATAGACTTCTCTATTTAATAAGAAAATACGAGGCAGAACGCCACGTTTATCTGATGGTTGAAGAGGATAAGCAGATCGCACACTTCAAGCGCATCGCTCCCGAAATTCCCATCTGCGTGGGACACAATAAAAATGATCCATGGGGAATTGTTGACAGAGCAATAAGGCTTGGTGCAGAAAAAGTACAGTTCTATAGACCTTACATTAATCAGGAAATGATAGATAAGGCCCGTGCCAACGGAATTATCTGTAACCTTTTCCATACAGACGACCCCGATGAAGCAATTGAATTTATTAAAATGGGAATTGACACAATCCTTACCAACAACTTCTGTATAGTGCAAAGGGCGGTAAACGATTATTTAGGTAAATAAAAAAATCCGTGAGTGAAAGCTCACGGGTTTCTTTTATTTCTGAATTTAAGCGGTGTTTTGCCGAAGCGTTTTTTAAATGCCGTTGAAAAATAGTCAACATTATGAAAGCCTGAATCAAGGGCGATATAGCGGACGGAATGATTGGTGTCCCTTAAAAGCTCTGCGGCACGCTCTAAACGGCACTCTCTTATTTCCTCCGAAATGCCGATGCCCTTGACCTTTATAAAAAGATGCTGAAGGTATGAAATGCTTAAATGGCAATGGTCGGCAATATCGGAAAGGGTAATATCTTCGGTAAAATGTTCCTTTATATAGTCTATGGCATCAAAGATATAAGGACTCATATTCTCACGGGCAAAAAGGGCGCTTATGGCGTTTTCATAATGAGGCGATGTTGTTATATGTTCTTTTAAGAGAGCGGATAAAACCTTAAGAAAGGTTTTAAGGGATGCTTCTTCGTCATCGGTTATATGTAAGAGTGCGTCATTATGAAGCGAGGGTATATCGGTTTTGAGCCTTTTTGATAAAAGCGATGCGGTTTTTTCTCTTAAAGTCCCCTTTATGCCGGTAACGGAAACGATGGAAAAAAGCGTGTTTTCTATAAAAATCGGCAAGGATATTTCCGTGACTCCCGCATAGCAGGTGACCTTTTGTATTTCACCGTCATTTTTCATTTCTGCTTGATATTTGTTTTTAAGATAAACGCACCTTCTCTGAAGCCCCCGGTTTTTCTTTATGGCAAGGCAGTAGGGGTTTTTGTGCCACTTCCTTATTTCCGGGAGCTTAAGTTCACTATCCGTGCAAAGCAGGTTATAGCGGTCATATATTATAATATCCCATTGACGGCTTTTTTTAATATCTTCTATATATTCTTTTATTAAAACGGCACAATCTTTCATAAATACCTCATAAAAACTAAAAAATAAAGCATAAAATCAAAGTTTTTTCTCTATTATAATGCTATACTGAATTTAAGTCAAGAAAAATTAATCGAAAGAAGGGTGTTTTATGGAAAGTATATGGATTGATGCAGTAGAATTTAATACAAAAGGTGGATGGAAAAAGGAAAGTCAGTTTGTAAGGGAAATGGGAAGCTCATACCTTGTTGCAAATGACGTTCCGGGAACTCCCGCTGCCGATGCTGAAACTGAATTTACAGTTACCGAGGAGGGCTGGTACAGAATTTTTGCCCGCACAAAAAACTGGAAATATCCCGAAGCACCCGGTCAGTTTACCGTAAAGGTCGACGGGGAAGAGACGGCACACACTCTTGGTAAAATGCCCATTTTATATTGGTACTGGGATCTGGCGGGTGATGTTTACTTAAAAAGCGGCAAACACAAAATCGCTCTTTCTGATAAAACCGGATGGCTTTCAAGATGTGCTGCTATAATCATAACAAACGATTTTGATTATACCCCTTCTCCCGAGGAAAAAAGATGGCAGAAAGACAGAGCGGAGATGAAGGGCATATCATTAAAAACAAAGGATTACGGAAGCTTTGATTTTGCGGTTGTGGGTGCAGGCCCCGGCGGTATTCCTGCGGCGATAAGTGCCGCGCGCCACGGACTTTCCGTTGCACTTATTTCAGGCCGTCCCACAATAGGCGGTAACGCCAGTGACGAAGGCTCCATCGGCTTGGACGGTGCAGGCTCCCATATCAAGGGCTATCACGAAACGGGAATTGCCAACGAGATAAAAAGAGTTTACGAGGAATTTCCCGATTTTACATATCAGTCCGCCCTTGAATACCTTGTGGAAAAGGAAAAAAACATTACCGTTTTCTTAAATGAAATCTGCATTGATGCAGAAAGTGAAAACGGCATAATTAAAAACATAACTTTGGTTAATGCTGAAACTCTCTGCCGACATACCCTTTCTGCACCTTACTTCTGCGACTCTACGGGTGACGGATGGGTTGGTTATTTTGCAGGTGCGAAATACCGTGTGGGAAGAGAGGCAAAGCACGAATACGACGAGAATTTTGCCCATGAAGCACCTGACCTTTTAACCATGAGCGGATGTAACTGTGCTCCAGGTGTTGTAAGAAACTTTGCAGCAGAGGATACAGGCTCTCCCGTGGAATTCGTCGCTCCCGACTGGGCCATAAAGTTCCCGAAGGAGCTTTACAGAAAACCTCAGTATAAGCACACCACAGAGTGGTGGCTTGAAAACTCCAACGATTATGACGATTTGTGGGACAGCGAATTTACCCGTGATGCAATGGTGCGTCTTGGTATAGGCTATTTTGACTGGAGAAAAAATCTCTACGAAGAAAAAGAAATTTTCGCAAATTATCGTCTTACAGAACTTGCCCTTCACTTATCAAAGCGTGAAAACCGCCGTATCATAGGTGACTATGTTTTAAGCCAGAAGGACTATACCGAGCAGACCGAGTTTCCCGATGCCATAGGCTATCACGGCTGGGGAATTGACATACACCACGTTAAAGGTATATTCTCAGGGGCAGAGGGTGCGTTTGACAGAGATAAGGGCGTTGGCGTTCCACCAAGTCCCATCCCTTACAGGTGTCTTTATTCCGTTAATATCAGAAATCTTTTCACCGCATCACGCTGCAGCTCATTTACCCATATGGCATTAGGCTCAACAAGAGTAGAATCCACCCTTGCACTATGCGGTCAGGCTGTCGGAGCAGCGGCATATCTTTGCAAAAAGTATGAAGTATTGCCGAGGGACATTTACCTTTTCTATATAAAGGAATTACAGCAGACATTAATATGCGATGACCAGACGATTTTGGGAGTTAAGGGCGAGGATGAAGCGGACAAGGCAAGATGTGCAACTGTTACAGCAACCAGTTTTGATAAAGAAGAGGCGGCTTTCCCCGAAAATGTTATAAACGGAGAAATCCGCTCAATCGAAAAAAATAACGCCTGGATTTCGGACAAGACAAAGGGGCTTCCTCAGAGTATTACCCTTGAATTGCCGAAGGACGAGAAAATATCTGAAATTCACATTACTGCAGATACGGACCTTACACTTCCCAGGCACTCCTACTGGCCCGTTGAAGTACCCTTCCTTCACACCTTAAAGGATGCGGACATTGAAATTCTTAAAGACGGCGAATGGAAAAAGATAGGCGAAATAAGAGGAAACTTTATAAGAAAAAATAAGATTGTCTTTGCACCTGAAATTGCAAAGGCGGTAAGAGTAACTGTTCTTTCTGCAAGTGGGGAAGATGTGGCAAAGATAAACGAAATAAGAATTTATTAATAATAAAAAAGTCAGGCACTGCCTGACTTTTTTATTGCAATTTATACGTATTGTGCTATAATTAATAAAAAAGGGGGAATAACAATGTTTGACGGAAAAATGAAAGCGTTAACCTTCAGCTATGATGACGGTGTTACACAGGACATCCGTCTGGTTGAAATTTTCAACAAATACAACTTGAAGTGTACCTTTAACTTAAATTCCGACTGTCTGGGAATGGAAGGAAGGCTCGAACGCCCGGAATATAATGTAAACCACACCAAGGTAAAGCCGGAGGATGTAGGGCACATCTATTCGGGGCACGAGGTGGCGGTGCACACTCTTACACATCCGAATTTGACCATTCTCTCTGATGATGAAGTAATCCGCCAGGTGGAAGAGGACAGAGTGAAGCTTTCTTATCTTTGTGGCTACGAAGTGGTTGGTATGGCATATCCGGGCGGTCATTTTGACGACCGTGTGGTTTCTTTAATCGAAAACCATACCGGCGTTAAGTATTCAAGAGAGGTGCAAAGGACAAAAAGCTTTGAGCCCTTTACAGACCTTTACCGCTATAAGGGAACGCTTTATCATCACGTTGACTGGGATGAACTTTTTACTATGGGTGAGGAATTTATAAACTTAAAGGCAGATACCCCGAAGGTATTTTACATCTGGGGACACGCCTATGAATTTGACATTCATCCCGAAAGATGGGAGCAGTTTGACGAGTTCTGCCGTATGATTTCAGGTAAGAGCGACATTTTCTACGGCACAAACAAAGAAATTCTTCTGTGAGGTTACTATGGAAATAAAAAAAGGAATATATAAACACTTCAAAGGAAATATGTATGAAGTTCTTGGAATGGCACTTCATTCCGAAACGGTAGAGGAAATGGTTATATATAAGGCACTCTACGGCGAAGGGAAGACCTGGGTGCGTCCTGCATCCATGTGGGATGAAGAAGTGGAATACGAGGGGAAGAAAGTAAAGCGGTTTGAGTTTATCGGAGATAAATGTGCTTTATGAAAACGGGAAAAGAGATAACAAAAAAGAAGTAAGCTAAGCTTACTTCTTTTTTGTTCGAAAGGCTTACGATTTACAAGATGATTTCTAAGTATTATAACGGACTTCTTTAAGTCCTTATGGGCTTTTGTTTTTTATCATATGCTTCTTATTACTGGAAATGATAGCCTACAGATAAGGGCCTGAAAGCGGCACCGTTTCTTAAGATGGAACCGTCCTTAATAGAATAAGTACTGCTTGAAACTATTACCTTGCCGCTCCAGTTACCTTCGGCGGTTCTTAAAGAGTTACCGTTTCTTGAAAGAACAACAAACCAGTGTGTGGAATTGCTTACGATGATTACGTCGCCTGCTCTTATTTCATCGGGATTGTAGAAGGCGCTGCCTCCTCTGGGAGAGCTTTTGCCGAATACATACTTTACGAAGTCGGCAGCATAGGCAGCACACCCCTTGGAGCCGTAACTGGAAATTTTAGGTCTCTGGGATGCTGACCAGGTAGTGCCGTTGCTGAATCCGGCTTTGTTTATAAATTCGTTTACCTTTGCGTTGTAGGAAGAAGAACCTGAGGAAACCGCAGTGTTTGCAGTATTGTTGGAAGAAGTTTTCTTTTTAACAAGACGGATTCTTATTGCCTCAATCGCTCTGCTCTTGCCGACAGTTCCTGCGATCTGGTCTTCGCCTACAAAATTGTGCCATCCTTCATAAGCAACGTGAACGGAATATTCAACCGTGTAGTACTTGGCGATTTCGCCCTTAAGACGGATTTTTATCGCCTCTAAACGAAGGCTCTTGCCGGAAGAACCGCCCATTTCATAGTTGGAGCGATAGCGGGTATCCCAACCACGGTTCTGAATGTGAGTGTTATATTCGATGGAACCGCTCATACCGGAAATCTTTATCCAGATGGCTTCCATTCTGAGTCCCTGACCTGTGGTACCGCATATTGCACCGTTTTTTACTTCGGGCAATGTTCCTTTGTTCTGTACGTGAGCTTTATAGGTTACAGAGGGAGTTGCAGCATCTGCCACTGAGGGGAGTGCACATACGGAAAGTATGGTTGCGATTGTTAAAACAAGGGATATGATTTTCTTTAATTTCATTTTTTTTACCTCTTTCTTTTTGATTTTTTAATTTTTTATATTTTTGACTGTGAGTAAATGTTTCGGTGGGCAGCCGATTAAGCCCCGATCATTCCTTTGCTGTTTATTTTTATGGGGAAGATTCATGAAAGACTGATTTTATTTCTCAGGAAGGGTGACTTCCTCCTTTCTTTGAAGCAAACTTCTTGAAAAAGTCTCTTAATCTGTATACACTTTTTATACAAGGGGAAAGCTCCGTTTGCTTTCCTAAAAGATATGAGATATATTCGCGCTCGGAAGAAAGCCGTTTGGTTGTGCGAGCCTTTTCTCCGTAAATCTCTTTTGCAAGGATTATGGCTTCGGAGAAATAAGCAGAAGCTTCTTCTAAATTTCCGATTTTTCTGGAAACATCGCCAAGAGAACTCAAAATGGAGAGCATACGCTTTTTGTTTTTCGATGAGTATGCTTTTTCAGTTTCCTTTGCTTTGAGATAGTAGGATTTTGCGGATTTAAGTGAGCCTTCGTCTTCTGCGATTCTTCCGAGATAAATAAGTACACATGCTGTGCGGCTGTTTAGTTTGCCGTATAGATTATATACATAGAGAGCGGAAGCAAAATAATCCTTGGCGTAGGCGGGATTGCTCTGGTAAACCTGAATTTTGCCCCAGGCAAAATCCAGGTCAGCCAGAATAAGGTGCAATCCCGGTTTTATGGTGGAAAAACCCTTAGAAGCTTTATTAAGAAATGTTGCTCCACGGCCACAATCTCCGGAATCAATCAGTGCTTCTCCGAGTCTTAAGGCGGATAAAGCGGTGAGATAATCGTATGGACCGAAAAGAGCTTTCCTTACGGTGTATGCGGAAGTGAAGTGCTCTGCGGCAGCAGTATGCCTTCCGTTAATTGAGCAAAGCCGTCCCAGTATGTGTTCTGCTTCGGCAACGGTTTTGCTTTTGCTGCCGTAAAGATTTTTTGAAATGTCAAGGTGCCTGCGAATATATTTTATGGCAAGTGAAATGTCGCCTTCGCCTTTTTTTAGAAGGGCAATGTTTTTATATACTGTAGATAATAAGGGAAGACTTAGATGCGAAAGTCGTAATATCTTTTCTGCATCAAAAAGATATTTGCAAGCTTTTTCAAATAGCGTCAGTTTAACTGCACTTTCGCCTGCCACATTAAGAGCAGCTGCAAAGAGTAGGGTGGGTACTGCACCCGGTGCATTAAGTATCTTTACGGCATATGAGCTTGCGTTGAAGGACTCCTCGTAATTACCCGAAGCTGAAAGGAATTTTGCAAAATTTAATAGTATTTCGGCACTGTCTGCTGTTTTTGGTTCCAACTTTTTTAATGAATAAGACAAGGAAGCAATGACGGTAGCAATGGAATTTGTACGGTAGCCGTCTGTGAAAACGAAGTCTGACATTCCTCTTGAAACAGATAAAAGCATAGGAAGAATAAGCATTTCCTTGTTTTGCTGGGCATCAAGGATGTACTCTTTGACTGAGGAGGATAAGGTAAGAAGGTAATTTTGGGGGTTTGAAGAAATGATACCTTTGGAAATGAGTGCTTTGATAGAAGAAAAGTTTTCGAGGGAAAGCTTTTCAGAAAGAAGATCGGGTAAAATGCCTGTTTTTCCGAAAAGTGATAGATTGAGAAGAATGTATTTCTCGTTATCTGTGAGTGGAAAAACCTTAAAAAATGCTTTGTGAAAATTTCTTCCGGTATCCGTCAGGCTGTTTATAATCTCATTGAAAATTACACTGGGGGTTCTTTTGGATGCAGATACTGCCTTGCCGAGTATTACGGCTGATTCTGCAAGATTATCTACCATGGAAAAAATTACTCGTAAAGAAGTCTCTTCATCCTTAGACAAAGTCTTTTCATAATAATGATAAAATATGTCGACAAGTGAAGCTGTTTCTCTTATCGGGGGAAGCTCATAGCTGAAAAAGTCAGGCATATCTTTGGGATTTTCACCTGTTATGATGATTTTTGCAGGTAATGATAAGAGAAAGGACAAATCATCACTCTCATGAAGATTCTCTTTGTCAATAATTATTATAGTATCAGAGTCAGCTTTCTGAGCAATCATCTTCTTTTTGCGGGCAAGATAATCCGAGGTGTTCTCGTGCTCAAAAGGTGATATGCCGCTTATCGGAAAAATTTTATCATCCCTTAAATCCATGGTTAGAGGTGCTGCTGAATTTACATATATTACAGCGTTGTATAAATTTCGATAAGCCTTTACATAAGAGAGTAGTAGAGAGGTTTTGCCTTCTCCTTTTTTACCGTAAAGGTAAATCTTATTGTGCATTTTGAAAAGTTCATGGATCACGGAAATTTCATTGTCTCGACCTGTATGAAAATCTGTGAAGTCAGGCTCAGAAGAAAGCAGGTGAAAATCCTTTGGATTTAAATAGGCGAGAATTTTATCTATCTGGCTTATAAGTTCTCCGACAGTTTTGTAACGATCTTCGGGATTTGCAGCCAGGGTTTTGGTGAAAAGCTCTGAGATCAAAGGAAAAGACTTTGGGTCGGCATCCTTGAAAATGGGCAAGTCGGCAAAGGTATAAACTGAGAAGCGGTGCCTTTCGGAAGGAAGAGAATGGCGGGATAACATTTTGTAAAATATTATTTCGCCAAGGGAAAATATGTCGCACTCTGCTCCTAACTTTTTTGCCTCCTCCGGAAGCAACATTTCAGGTGCCCTAAAGGCACTGCTTACGGAAGAGAGGGAAGAAAGCAGTACGTTTTCTTTCAAAGAGATACTGTCGGTTTCAAAAATCATCACGACATCGGGATTTTCTGGAAGAGTCATAATACATTCAGGTTTTAATCCCAGGTGTAAAAGCCCTTTGAAATGGAAACGCTCCAAAGAAAGAGCAATGGATTTTGCACGTCTCATAAGGTCGTAAAGAGAATTTTCGCTTATTCTGTCATAGGTTAGGCCTCCGATACATGACATTCCTCTGTACATTGTACCGTTTGAAGAAAATGTTTTTTCTTCCCGAGAGAATGCTTTGCTGTTAAGTTTTAAAAGAAAGCTTTGCTTCTGCTTTTCTGTAAAGCTTCTCATGCCTTCTCTAAAGTCCTGAGCATCGCTTTTGTCAATGGGAAATAGTGTGCCTTCGCTGTTTCTTGAAAGAATAAGTGAATCAGGATTATATTCCTTTAATAAATACTTCTTCTTTTCTCCGTTTTCGTTATATTCTGCAAAATATAAAACGCAGGATAAATCGATTCCGGCGAGGGATTTTATTTCGTAAAATCCTTTTGAATTTTTGGGGCGAACAATATCGCCCGGCTTTAAGTATCTGTCCATTTTTGTTAACCTCCTTTTTTAGTTTACACTGATTTTTTACCATAAAAGGGACTATAAGTACAGGTATCGAAAAAAACACCTCTGAAACGTCGATGGTTTGATGTTTCAAAGGTGTTTTTTAAAAATTATAATAAAATATAAAAGCCGGTGAAATTCACCGGCTTTTTTGTTATCTTTTTCTTCTTATTGTGTACTTGTGGTCTTCGCCGTGTACTCTCTTTAACCATTCACCGTTTGTAAAGTCGGGAATGCCAACTGCGTGACCTGTTGCAATGGATTCTTCGGAAAGTGCGGATATGCACATTACGGAAGCAGCATCGTAAACGTCAATGGGGCTTTCCCATCCGTTCTGAACACAGTTTACGAATGCGGAGAAAACAAGACCGTCAATTCCGCCGTGACCGCCTGATATGTTGGCGGGATCCTGCCAGAGGGGATGATCGCTTTCGCCGTTATACTGCTCGGCGTTTCTTAAAAGACCTTTAGAGCTCCATTCGCACTTATGGTGTTCAGGGTTATTGTCAAAGTAGAACAAGTCACCGTTTTCGGTGTAATAAGCCTTTGTTCCGTGAACGGCAAAGTCTCTTGAATAGCAACGCGGAAGGGTTGTTTCAAGGTTAAGTGTAATTGTTTCGCCGTGAGCACACTTGATAATTGTTGTAACAACGTCGCCCTGCATAACATCGTGACCGATAATAGAATCAGCACCGTGACCGGTTTCTTCGGAATAAGCACGAAGACCTTTAGCGCAGGATGCAACGGAAACAAGGCTTACCATACGGTTTCCGTCGTTAACTCCTAAAATTTTGCAGATGGGAAGAAGTTCGTGTGTTGGGTAGTTATCGCAGTTACGGTTAAGGTAATTACGGAGACGATAATGACCAAGCTCCTTACCTCTTGCGATTTCGTTACGAAGGTCGTGACGGTAACCGCCTTCACAGTGAACAACTTCACCGAAAAGTCCCTTGTTAACCATATCGAGAAGCATAAGCTCACGACGGCCGTAACAGCAGTTTTCCATCATCATAAAGAATGTGCCTGTCTCTTCCTGGGTATGTACAAGTCTGAAGCATTCGTCAACAGAGTATGCACCGCCAACCTCCATTGCTGTGGGCTTTCCTGCCTTCATTGCATCAATTGCAATTGTTGCATGGGATTCCCATGCGGAAGCAATCATAACTGCCTCAACTTCGGGATCGTTTAATATTTCGTGATAGTCTGTGGTAGACTTAGGAACGGGACGATTTCTTTCGGTAAGAATTCTCTCCATTTTTTCTATCTTCTTAGGATCGATGTCGCACATTGCAACAATTTCAACATCGTCACGTCCGGGTAAGTTGTGTCCAACCCATCCTTCGCCTCGGAGACCAAGTCCGATAAAACCAAGTTTTAATTTAGCCATTTATATCAATCCTTTCATGTAAACTATGATTTACAAATCCTATTATATATGATAAATTTCTTTATTGCAATACGAAATCGGATAAAAACCTATGATTTTGGCTACTTTTTATAAACTGTAAAGCGTTTTTTCTTTTTCTTTACGGCAAAGCCATATGCCGTTTGTAAAGTCGGGGATACCTACGGGCATGCCTGTTGCAATGGATTCATCCGAAAGTGCGGTAATGCACATTGCAGATGCCGCATCGTAAACGTCAACGGGACTTTCCCAACCGTTTTTTATAGACTGGGCAAAAGCGGATAAAACAAGACCGTCCATACCGCCGTGACCGCCCGTGAGACCTTCTTTTAGTGTTTTTTTCCAGAGAGGATGGTCATATTCAGAGTAAAAGTCTTCTATATTGCCGTAAAAATCCTTATGAGCTTCGGATTTGTGATGCTCCGGGATGTTATCAAAATAGAATGAATCGCCGTTTTCCGTAAATATTCCCTTTGTTCCGTGAACGGAAAGGTCACGGCTGTAAAAACGGGGAAGGGTTGTTTCAAGGTTAAGATGTATTGTTTCACCGTGGGCACACTTTATAATTGTTGTAACAACGTCGCCGTGCATAGCACCGTAAGGAAGAATATCTTCTGTGCCAAAGCCGGTTTCTTTTGAATAATGTATAAGCCCCTTGGCAGGAGATGCCGCGGAATAAAGACTTACCATACGGTTACCGTTATTTATGTCCAAAAGCTTGAATATGGGGATAAGTGCGTGGGTGGGATAAGTATCGCAGTTGCGGTTTAAGTAGTTGCGGAGGCGGTAATGCTTTAATTCACGGGCACGCGCCAGGGAATTACGAAGGTCGTGACAGTACCCACCGGAGCAATGAACAATATCTCCGAAAAGGTTTTGCCTCGCCATATTAAGAAGTATCATTTCGGTTCTTCCGTAGCAACAGTTTTCAAGCATCATAAAAAATGTGCCTGTTTCTTCCCAAGTATGTACTAATCTAAAGCAGTCATTTACGCTGTATGCACCGCCCACTTCAAGACCGACGGGCATACCTGCCTTCATGCATTCTATTGCGATGGGAATGTGTGATTCCCAGTCGGTTGAAATGATAACAGCTTCAACTTCGCTATCCTTTAATATATCGTGGAAATCTGTGGTCGCCTTCGGGTTAAAGCCCTTTGCACCTATTTTTGCCGAAGCGGCTTCGAGCTTTTCTGAATCAATATCGCATATCCAGCGAAGGGAAACATCCTCACGGGCAAGTATGCATCCGTGAAGCCAGTAGTCACCACGCCTTCCCATTCCGATAAAGCCGATTTTAAATTTATCCATAAATAACAGCCCTTTCGTACCTTTTTATTAATTATAGGTTAAAGGTATAAAGTTTGCAACAGTAAAAATTCGTGTTTTAATCTATAAAATTAATTTCGGTGATTTCAGAAGCACTTTCAGAATCAATATATAAAAGGAAGTCGGGATGAGTCTTTAAAAGTGTTGCGGGCACCATATTGGAAACTTCCTTTGCAGCAAGGGTCTTTGCGATAGCTTCGCTCTTTACCTTATAGGGAACGCAGGAAATTATCTTTTTGCAGAGCATAATTTGATAAGCGGTCATTGAAACAGCCTGCTTCGGCACATCGTCAATTGTGGCAAACCAGCCTTCGCCCATCTGCTGAGCCTTGCAACGCTCATTTAAGTCAACAACGATATAAGCTTCCTTTGTATCAAAGTCTGCAGGGGGATCGTTGAAGGCGATGTGGCCGTTTTCGCCGATTCCGATGAGGCCTAAATCAATGGGAGCTTTTCTTATTTCCTCTGTAAGGTGGGGGATTCCCTCCGGCGTTCCGTCAACAAAGTGAGCAGCCTTTAAGGGGCCAACCTTTTCTACGAAACGTTCCTTTAAATATTTTCTGAAGCTTGCACCGTGAGTTTCGGGGAGGTTTACATATTCATCCAAGTGGAACATTTCAACCTTTGTCCAGTCAATTCCTTCTATCTTTGTCAAAGCATCAAGTGTGTCAAACTGGGAAGCACCTGTTGAAAGAGCAATTCTTGCCGAGCCCTTTTCCTCAATACACTTCTTTATTATTTCAGCCGATTCCTTTGCCGCGCTCTTTCCAAGCTCATAGCGGTCTTTTGCAATTCTTATTTCCATTTCAGTCAAGTTCCTTTCCTTCTATTATTACTTTCTTTATATTTATGCCCTCGTCAAAAAAGACAAGGTCTGCATAATATCCTTCTTTTATTTCGCCGCGGTTTTTAAGATTCATAACTCTTGCAGGGTTTACGGTAAGCATTCTTACCGCACTGCAAAGGGGAATGTCCGCTTCTTTTACCGCAACACGCAAAAGCCTGTCGCATGTTGCAACGCTTCCGGCGTATGCACTTTTGTCGGTGAGATAGGCAACGCTTCCGTCACTTACGGTTAAAAGTCCGTCGTCTTTACGCCCTAAAATATATTCGCCTTCTGGCATTCCGGCACCTCGCATAGAGTCTGTGATAAGGCACATTCTTCTCTGACCTTTAATTTTGTAGATAAGGCTTAAAAGCTCCTTCGGAAGATGGATTCCGTCTGCTATCACCTCGACAAAAACCGCATCCTCAAGGTATGATGTATCAACGGCACCGAGTTTCCTTGAAAGATTTCTTCTTGTAACCTGGTTCATACCCGAATAAAGGTGGGTAGCAAGGGTGCAGCCTTCATCAATCAAAGGTTTTAATTCTTCGTATACAGCATCGGTGTGACCGAAGGAGGATGTTATGCCCTTTTCTTTGAGGAAACTGTTAAGCTCTCTGCTTCCTTTAAGCTCCGGTGCAAAACTTATTCTTCTTAAAGTGCCGCAGCCTTTTTTATAAAATTCCTCATACTCGGCCCTGTCGGGATTTTTTATGTATGCGGGGTTCTGTGCGCCGCACATTGAGTGGGAAAAATAAGGCCCTTCAAGATGGCTTCCTGCAATATTGGGTTTTCCCGGTGCATTTTCTGCCATAACCTCTTTCACGTTTTCGATGAATTTTAATGTGTCCGTAAATGAGGAGGATGTGCAGGTGGGATAAATTGTTGTTGCACCGTGCTTTGCACTTACATAGGCGGCTTTTCTTACTGCATCTTTATCCCCGTCGGCATAATCGAATCCGCCCGCACCGTGGGTGTGAATGTCGATAAAGCCTGATGAAACATAAAGGCCTTCTGCATCAATTTCTTCGTCAAAGGGAAGATTGTCTTCCGTAACTTTAGAAATTTTTCCGTCTTCTATGTAGATGTATCTTCCTTTGAGAAGAAAAGAGGAAACGATAACCGCATTTTTTATTCTTATTATCATAAAAACACTCCTTTCTTGACAATTTTATTATAATGTGATATTATCAAACAGTCAATAGACTAAATTAACTTATTTTGTACAAAATTATATTTTTATATATAATTAAATGCGATAAATAAGGATTAAATTATAATATATATAACAAAATATGATTGTGGGGTGGGAAAATGCAGAGCTTTGACAGAAATCTTCCCGAAATGAATTGCTTTTCGCTTGAAGTTAAGGATATAGCCTTCCACGTTCCGCCCATTAAATGGAACGGGGACATACTGGGGCATATCGGGATAAACGATGTGTTCTTTTTCGTTCTTTCCGGTGAATGCTATATGAAAATAGAGGATGATTGCTTCATTGTGAAAAGTGGTCAGATTGCATATTTACCCAAAGGGAAAATGCGGGCATATACCCGTGTTACCGAAAATTTTGTGATGTACGAAATTGCTTTTGATATAAAGGCGGACGGGAAAGAACTTTTTCCTTTAATCGGCCTTGATAAAGGAGAATATGCCGTTGATACAGAAAATCCTGACGCCATTAAAGCATTGTTTGAGGGTGCATCCAGATACGAATTTAACAGAAGCGGATTTTTCGACATAGCGGCATCGGCAAAATGCTTTGAAATAATATCGGAGTATGCCAGGTTAAGATTGCTTACTGAAGGAAAGAAACAACCGTTTTCGGAGGTTATCGGCTATATGAAAAAGCACATAGGGGAGACTATATGCCTTGAAGAGCTTTCGAATGTGGCATTTATGCAGAAAAACTATTTCGTAAAAAAATTCCGCGAGGCTTATATGACTCCCCCTATGGAATATTTTGCCCGCCTTAAAATTTATGAGGCGATGAAGTATCTTTCCGGAGGAGATATGAGAATTGACGAAACCGCAAAAATGGTGGGGATTTCAGACAGTGCATATTTTTCGAGATTTTTCAAAAAACATACGGGACTTACTCCGGCCGATTACAGAAAGTTATTTAAATAATAAATATTTCCTATTGCAAAAGCTTGGGTTTTGATGTAAAATAAGATAATGCACAAAAAAGGAGAATGAGTTATGGATTTTAAGTCATATATTGCAGAAAAAATAGCTGTGGCAGCCGAGGGAGATAAGGAAGCAATCCTTGCTTTAATCGAAAAGCCGAAGGACGAAACTATGGGAGATGCGGCGTTTCCCTGCTTTTCGCTTTCCAAGGTTTTAAGAAAAGCTCCCAATATGATTGCGGCGGACCTTGCTGAAAAAATCGCATCCGACGATGTGATTGGCGAAGTATCTGCTGTCGGCGGCTATCTTAATTTCTTTTTTAATAAAAAGTTTTTTGTAGCGGATCTTGCAGAAAAAATTATAAAAGAGGGCGACTCCTACGGAAAGAGCATCGATGGCGAAGGGAAAACCGTTGTAATCGACTTTTCCTCTCCAAACATTGTAAAGCCCTTCCACGTAGGTCATTTGTTCTCCACAGCTGTCGGAAACTCTTTGTCCAGAATATATGATTTTCTTGGTTATAAGGTGGAAAAGCTTAATTACCTTGGGGACTGGGGAACTCAGTTCGGCAAGGTAATTACCGCATATAAAATGTGGGGAGATAAAGAAATTGTTGAAAAAGACCCCATAAACGAACTCAATAAGCTTTATGTGAGATTCCACGAGGAAGCGGAAAAGGATTCTTCCTTGGAGGACAGAGCAAGAAGTGAATTTCATCTTCTTGAAACAGGAGACGAAGAAAACTACGGACTCTGGAACTGGTTCCGTGAGGTTAGTATAGAAGAATTCAAAAAGGTGTATGACAAAATGGGTATCACCTTTGATTCCTATAACGGCGAAGCATTTTTTGCAAAGAGGACAGACTCAATTGTAGGCGAGCTTAAGGAGAAAAATCTTCTTACCTTAAGTGAAGGTGCATATATAGTTGAGTTTCCCGATATGCCTCCTGCAATCGTGCTGAAGCAGGACGGCTCCACAATTTATACCACCCGTGACCTGGCATCTGCCGAATACAGAGCAAATACATACAATTTTGATAAGAACATCTACGTTGTGGGACTTCCTCAGAGTCTTCACTTCAAGCAGATTTTTGCAACACTTGAAAAGCTCGGCAAGGACTATGCGGAAAAATGTACCCATGTCGGTTTCGGAACGGTTAAGTTTGCAACCGGTGCTATGTCGACAAGAAGCGGAAATGTTGTACTTCTTGAAACAGTTTTATCCGAGGCAATAAACAAAACTGCCGAGATTATGCGTGCCAACGGAAACAGTGAGGAAGATATTGCTGATGCTGCAAATAAGGTGGGGATCGGTGCAATTTTCTACACCTTCCTTAAAAACAGCCGTGAAAAGGACATCATCTTTGACTGGGATGATATTCTGGACTTCAACGGCGAGTCAGGTCCTTATGTACAGTACAGCTATGCAAGAGGAAAGAGCGTAATGCGTAAGGCTGAAATAAAAGATTATTCCGGTGCAAGCTTTGACTACGATATAACCCCCGAAGAATACTCTCTTTGCAAGCTGCTTTCGGAATTTTCCGACACAGTAAGAGCGGCGGCCGAAAAGAACGAGCCTTTCTACATCAACCGTTATGTGACAAATGTTGCAAAGGCATTCAATAAATTCTACAATACAACTCCCATATTAAAGGGAGATGAAAACACGATGAAGGCAAGATTGTTACTTACAGAGGCAACCACAATCTGCATAAAGAACGCTCTTGCACTTCTCGGAATAAACACAGTTGAAAGAATGTAAGCTATAAAGCCGAGGGGAATCGACTCCCCTCGGCTTACAAAAGGAGGTGAGTACCCATGAGTATAGAAGAAAAAGACTTTTTGGAAGAACAGGAATATCTTGACACTGTCATGGATGTGCTCGCACACCTTCTCGACAAAAGGCGTCAGGCTCTTGAAAAATCTAAAAGAGAGGTAATAGAGCTTAACAAGACAATGATGGATGACATCGGAAACGATGTGCAGTCCTTGGGTAAGTTTGTTGATGCCTATTCCTACCTTGTGGAAATTGACAGCCGTGCAGGAGCAATGCATGACAGTGAGGTGGAATATGCAAGGCTTCTTACAATGCAGAATACACCTTATTTTGCAAGGATGGATTTTAAGCTTAAGGACTCATGTCCGATGAAAATTTACATCGGAATAAACAGCCTTATAGACGAAGAAAAGCTTGACTTTTATGTGTTTGACTGGCGAAGCCCTATAGCGGGAATGTACTATGATTTTGAGCTTGGAGATGCAAAGTATTCTTCTCCCGGCGGTGAGGTTTCGGGCGAAGTAACGTTAAAAAGACAGTTTAAGATATGGAAGGGCGAAATCCTTTCTGCATACGACAGCTCAATTGCCATCGAGGATGATGTGTTGTCCGAAGCACTCTCAAAAAGTGCTGATTCCAAAATGAGAGATATTGTCTGCACAATACAGCGTGAACAGAATCAGATTATAAGGGATAAAGAAAGCAAATACTTAATTGCTTTCGGTCCTGCGGGAAGTGGAAAAACCTCCGTTGCAATGCAAAGGGCGGCGTTTTTCCTTTACGCTTACAGAGACTCTGTCACAAGCGGAAACCTTATGATATTTTCTCCGAATAACGTATTTGGTGACTACATTTCCGAGGTTTTACCACGCCTTGGTGAAGAGAATATAAAAAGTACTCCATTTAACGAATATGCGTCGGAGCTTTTCGGGGGTAAATATAAATTTTTGCCGGCATCCGAATTTCTTGACTTTTCGGTAAATGGTGACGGGATAAGAAAGAAAGCGGCAAAAATAAAAACCTCGGCACGCCTTGCGGATGCTTTGAGTGAGCATATAAGAAGGATTTCAGGCAAAAGTCCCGCTTTCCCAGATATGATATATGCAGGAAAATGCCTTATAAAGGGCAGCGAAATGGACAGGCTCTATACAAATGACTTTTCCTACCTTTCCATTCAAGCGAGAATGAACAAGCTTTTTGCAAGAGTGTCTGTTTTTGCAAAGGATGAATATAAGAGAATTAAAAAGGCGGCAGTTGAGGCCTTTGGAGAAGAGTATGACGAGAATGATGCAAAAGAAAAGCTTACGGAGCTTAAGTGGAAGATAAGGGAAGAATACCGTGCCTTTTTATCCTTTGCTGAAAAGACGCTTTCGGCTGACCCTGAAAGGATTTACCTCGATGTGCTTTCCGAAATTGATAAGGAAGTCTGCTCTTATACTGCGGAAAATCTTGCTCTGGGAATTGTGCAGAGCGAAGATGCCGCACCGCTTACCTATATTCTTTCTGCTACAAGAGAAATTAAAAATGAAGTAAAATATCTGATTGTGGACGAGGCACAGGATTATACCAGACTTCACTTTGAAGCAATGAAAAATTGCTTCAGAAAGGCAAGCATTACTTTTTTAGGTGATACTAATCAGTCTGTTTGCCCCATGTCTCCGTTGGTAACAGGAGAAAACATAGCATCTGTATTTCCTGATGCAAGCGTTAAATACCTTACAAAAAGCTACAGAAGTACAGCAGAGATAAGCGATTTTTGCGGAAAGATACTTGGCCTTTCCAATGTGGATTACATGAAACGAAGCGGAGAGGCGGTCAGCATGACAACTCTCCATTCTAAAGAGGATTATTTAAAAAGCCTTGTGAATCAGGCTCTTAACTGGCAAAGGGAAGGTAGAACTTGTGCCATAATTTTCCCAACACTATCTGAATGTCAGTCGCTTTTCGATAAATATGGAAAAGATGTAGGACTTACTCTGGTCACTGATAGCGATAAAAAGTTTAAAACCGGCAGTGTTATTATACCGTCGTATATGGCTAAGGGTCTGGAGTTTGATGCGGTGGCAATTCCCTATAACAGCTTTTCGGGAGAGGAATTAAAGCATCTTTTCTACACCGCATCTACACGAGCACTTCATGTACTGAAGCTTTTTAAATATTAAAGGGAAATAATTTATAAAGGATATGACTATATGAAAAAATTGGTGGCATTTACCATATTGTTTACTATGCTTTTAAGTTTTTGCTCCTTCGGTGCAAAAATTGACGGCGAGGAGATTGAAAGCACATTGCTTAACGGAACCACAATGGTTCCTCTTGAGGATCTGGCAAGAATTCTTGACCTTGATTTCATGCCCTCAAGTGAGCAGTATGCGGTTGCGGAAAAAAACGACACTCCGAGAATGCTTAACTTTCCCAATGAAAGTCCTGAAAAGGTATATTCGCAGAATTATATAAGACAAAATGACGGAGGACTTAAACTTACCTATGAGCAGGAGATGCTTCTTCCCGAAAGTACGGTGAGAATTGACGGAAAGCTCTATGTTCCTTTCCGCTTTGTGGCAGAGTATTTTGGTGCAAAGGTTTACTGGTCCGAAGAAAAAGGAGCCTGGGCTTACAGAACCTCCTATGGCGAAATAGCTGTTATAAGGACGGACGGAAACATCAGGGAAAGAGTGGCACTTTCCGGAAGCGTTGACAGTGCAGTTATGGTCTCTGATTATCTTGTTATAGTAAGAGGAAATGAACTTATCAGGGTGAGCCTTAAGGACGGAAGCGAAAAGGTGATGGGAGAAGGCGGCAAGATACACGCAGAAGGGGATAAAGTTTTTGTTCTGGGAAGCGGAAAAGTGACGCTTTTCGACGTGGAAAGCTGTGAAAGCAAAACCATCACTGAGAATGTTGTCATGGTCGGCTATATTGAAGGCGGAGGAGTATGGTGTGACAAAGGCGATTATGCCGCTGTTTACGATACGGAAGGAAATCACGTGACTGACGTTACCGGAGAATTCCAGAATCCATGGGAATATCAGGGTGGATATGTATATTATCTTACTTCCAGGATGGAAATGAGACGTGCAAAACCTGACGGCTCGGAAGATGAAGAACTTATAAAAATAGCACTTTATCCCGAGTGGGTTGACGGATATATCTATTACAGCGACAGTGCAATGAATTACAGAAGATTTGACGTTGAAACAGGCGAAGATATTATGGTTTACGGACTTAATCTTGAGCATGTTATGTGCTATAAGGAGAAGTATCTTTTCAATTTCTATTCCGACAGCATAAGAAGGATGTTTATTTCAAATCCCGACGGAACGGATTTTAAGCCCTTCGGAAGTGAAAATCTTGTTGTGGAAGAACCGCCTGTTCTGTATAAGGACGGCATAGCGGCAAAAGGACTTGACGATAATTTTATGTACTATGTAAATGAGAACGGAGCATTAAAGCTTACGGACGATGAAGCGTCTGTATTCTTAGGTGTGTACGAAGGTTTTGTATATTATACTATAGAATAGAAAGGAACGGAAGGCATTGCCTTCCGCTCTTTTCTATTGACACAGTCCGGATGTTGTGTTAAAATATAATTGGTAGAATGTCAGTGTTTATATGAAGCTTTATTTGCTTTGGAGGAATAAAAATGAACTTATTTAAGAAGATAACAGCATTATTTACGATTCTGGTTGTTGTTCTCGCAATGCCGCATCTTGCAGCGGCGGAGGAATATGAGGCAGAGGATATCGAAGCATTCATGGGAGAAATTGAAGAAGAGGCGGAAGAAAAGGAATATATTGTTTACTTCAATGATTCCGTTGTATCCCTCTATGCAGATGAAGGTAAGGACTACGCTTTAATGAACGAGGAAGAACTTGCTTCCTGCTTGGAATCGGACATTGTTGAATTTTACGAAGAAAATGCATATGTTTATCTTTATGGGGACTATTCTGAATACGATCCTATGCAGGTAAAATATAAGTGGGATCTTAAACTTATAAATGCCGATTACGCTCTTGATAAAGGCTATACAGGTGACGGGGTTAAGGTAGCGGTTATTGACTCCGGCTGTAACATAACCGGAGACCTTTCTGAAAATATACTGGAAGGATATAATCTTGTAGATGAAAGTAAGGATGTTACAGATACCGTATATCATGGCACTATGGTTTCTGCTCAGATTGCGGCTGAAATGAATAGTGTGGGATTCCGCGGTGTTGCACCTGAGGCAAAGATTGTTCCACTTAAAATATTTGATGACAATCAAAAAAAGGCAAAGGTAAGCCTTGTTGCAGATGCAATAAAAATGGCTGTTGACGATTACGATTGTGACATAATAAATATGAGTCTTGGCACAGGAAGCGATTCTGAGACTTTGAAGGCAGCGGTTCAGTATGCTGCAAGTAAAAATGTATTGATGGTTGCGGCAATGGGCAATAACGGAACGGATGAATACTCCTATCCTGCGGCATACGACGGGGTTATTGCTGTCGGTGCTGTTGACTATAAAAAAACAGTGTGCGACTATTCTCAGTACAATGACGGAATTGACGTGTGTGCACCCGGCGGATGTGATGACGCTAAGATTGCGTGCCTTTCTCCCAATCCGGATAACAATAAATATTTCCAGAGTAAGGGTACAAGCTTTGCTGCACCTACTGTTTCGGGAATTGCGGCACTTTTTCGTGAGATAGATGCGGATTTTTCACATAATGATTTTATGGAAGTAATTGAAAATGCATCGGAAGACAGGGGAAAGACAGGTTACGATGTATATTATGGCTATGGTATGGTAAATGTTGAGGATTATCTCAGCTATTATCTTGCTCCCATGGGTGATAACGATATTGACGGAAAGGTAACGGCAAACGATGCACTTAATATTGTTAACTACATTACAGGAATGACAAACGGCTTTGCAAAGGAAAAGGCGGTTGATGTTGATAAGGACGGAAAAATCACACTTATGGATGCAATTTTGGTTGCACGTTATGCGGCCGGATGGGACGGCTACGAAATGCCGGATTATGAATGATGATAATACGCAGGCCCAGCCTGCGTATTAATTTTAATTATGATTTTTAAAGGAGGAGTTATCATGCTGTCATTTGAAAGTGATTACACAGAAGGTGCTCATATAAAAATACTCGAAAGGTTTATGGAAACCAATTATGAACAGCTTTCGGGATACGGCCATGACAAGTATACCGATTCTGCCAAGAAAAAAATAAAAAAGGCATGCAACAAAGATGATGCAGAGGTGTTTTTGTTAACAGGCGGAACACAGACAAATCAGATTGTGATTGATACCGTTCTTCCTGCCTATGCAGGCGTAATAAGTGCGGATACGGGACACGTAAGTGCTCACGAAGCAGGGGCAATAGAGTTTACAGGGCATAAGGTTTTAACCATTCCTCACGAAAACGGAAAGCTTAAAGCGGATCTGGTTGAAAATTACATAAAAACCTTTTATGCCGATGCAAATTTCGAGCATATGGTATTCCCGGGAATGGTATATATTTCACATCCCACCGAATACGGAACGCTTTACACAAAAGAGGAGCTTACGGCTTTGTCTAAGGTGTGCAGAAAATATGAAATTCCGCTTTATATGGATGGGGCAAGACTTGGCTACGGCCTTATGAGCGAAGGAAGCGACCTTACTCTTTCGGATGTTGCCAACCTTACTGATGTCTTCTATATCGGCGGAACAAAGGTGGGTGCTCTTTGCGGTGAGGCTGTTGTGTTTACTCATAACAATGCACCGAAACACTTTTTTACAGAAATCAAGCAGCACGGAGCACTTATTGCCAAGGGAAGACTTCTTGGGGTGCAGTTCGATACTCTATTTACCGATGATTTATATTTTGAAATAAGTCGCCATGCCATAAAAATGGCAGATAAAATGAGAGCGATCTTCAGAGAAAAGGGCTATCGCTTCTTTATGGAGACTGTCACAAATCAGATATTTATAATTCTTGAAAATAAGAAAATGGAAGAGCTTAAAGAAAAAGTGGCTTTTGGTTTCTGGGAAAAATATGATGATGACCATACCGTGGTACGTTTTGCGTCAAGCTGGGCGACAACTGAGGAAGCGGTCGGCAGGCTTTCTGAGCTTTTATAAAAAATATCAAATTTTTTAATGGGTGAAAAAGGTTTTTTTATAAAATTTGAAAATCCTCAGGCATAACGGAAAGAAAAATATGCAATAATACTTGAAATTTTTGCGTTTTTGTGCTATTATTATGGAAAAATAAAATTGTGCATGGGAGGAATTAAAATGGATTCAAATAAAAGACCCGATACAATGGCACGCATTACCACAAAGGAACTGGCGGACAGTTTTATAGAAGAACAGGTGGCACTTGTTCGTGAGCAGGTTGGCGACAAAAAGGTACTCCTTGCCTTATCCGGCGGAGTTGACTCTTCTGTTGTTGCAGCACTTTTAATTAAAGCTATAGGAAAACAGCTTTACTGTGTACACGTTAATCACGGACTTATGCGTAAGGATGAGTCTGAAAACGTAATCAAAGTTTTTAAGGACGAGCTTGATGCAAACCTTATCTATGTTGATGCGACAGACCGTTTCTTAAATCTTCTTGCAGGCGTGGCAGAGCCCGAAAGAAAGAGAAAAATCATCGGTGCGGAGTTCATTAATGTATTTGCCGACGAAGCAAGAAAGCTTGAAGGTATTTCATTCCTTGCCCAGGGCACAATTTATCCCGATATACTTGAAAGTGTAAAGCAGGCAGAAGGCAAGAAGGCAGTAAAGAGCCATCATAATGTTGGCGGTCTTCCCGAGGACTTGAAGTTCAGCTTAGTTGAGCCCTTAAAGCTTCTTTTCAAGGACGAGGTAAGAGTGGTTGGTGAGGCACTCGGTCTTCCGCATGCTATGGTTTACCGTCAGCCGTTCCCCGGCCCCGGTCTCGGCGTAAGATGCTTAGGTGCAATCACCCGTGACAGATTGGCTGCTCTTCGTGAAGCCGATGCAATTTTAAGAGACGAATTTGACAAGTGCGGACTTGCTGAAAAGGTATGGCAGTATTTCGTGGTTGTTCCCGATATGACAAGTGTCGGAGTAAAGGATGAAAGCCGCTACGAAGGATGGCCTGCAATTATCCGTGCCGTAAATACAAAGGATGCTATGACAGCAACAATCGAAGAAATTCCTTACAGCGTTCTTCATAAGATAACAGAAAGAATCACATCCGAAGTACCCGGTATCAACCGTGTGCTTATGGACCTCACTCCCAAGCCCACAGGCACAATCGAGTGGGAATAATCCGAAACACTCGAAAAAGCCTTATTTTATAGGGCTTTCGGTGATGTGAAAGGTATTTTGACAACACTCCATTTTGGCTGATACAACTTGATATTAAACGAAAATGCTCTGCTTTTTAAGGCAGAGCATTTTTTATCGGTATCAAGGTTTAGTCTTTTATCTTCGCAATCAGTTCAACCAGATATGTGATGTTTTCGAGTACATCATCTTCCTGCCCTATATGTTCGATTCTTTTTAGTTCCTCTGTCAGTTCCGTTAGATACTGACAGAGGATTTTTAGAATACGACTATTAGGGTGAATTGTGATGTCCTCACACATCAAGAGTTAAGCTGTTTTCGTCAACAGCATTCCAATTAGCAGATTTGTTCTCAATGATCCGTAGGATTTCTTTTCGTTCGAATGCATCTAAAATGGATATTTTTTCTGCAATAAGAACTGCAAATTCTTGTTCTGACATATCCTCTAAATTATCTACAGTATCCAAGGCTTTTTTATACCATACTATTAAAGACTTTATAGCTTTTTTCAGCATAAAATTTATGTCCGTGTTCACCCACAACGTGAGCAATGTTTTCCGGGCAGCCGGCACATTCGTAAAGCTTTTTAGCAATAGCCATAGATTCCTCAGCACCTTCTATTAAAAAACCGAAATCCAGTTGACCGGATACGGCCACGAGTTTTCTTGGAGCAATCAATCCAGCCAGATCGCCCATATCGAAATATCTTGCAATCCCCTGAATATAATTGCAGGGGCAGTGCTTTAGTCCGATTGTGGAATGACGGAATGTGCAGACAGCACAGGAAGGCATAACAGCCTTTATACGTTCGTCCATACAGGCTGAATAAAATGCCGCAGTCCCTCCGCCTGAGTGGCCCATGAGGCAAACATTCTCCATATCAAGAAATGGGAACTCTGCTTCTAAAACATCAATTAATCTTGAAACATCCCACACTCTTTCGCCTATGGCAGTTCTTCCTAAAGCAAGGTAGGATAAAACTGACATTTTATATTCGGCACTCCAGTCAGTGTGACAGCCGGGACCTTTATCCGTTCCTCCGCATTCACCCATAAAGCGTTGTTCCATTAAAACGGGGCAGTAGCCGTTATCAAGAGCGTACTTTGCGAGGTATTGCTCGTCATGGCCGATTAAAGCATCATCCATAGGGTATTTTGAAATGCCGAGGGAAATATGCATTCCGGTGGAATGCCCCTGAAGGCATATCATGGGCTTTATTTTTCCTTCTATACAGTGGGGAACTCTTATGACACAAAGGGGATAATACCCATCCTCGCTTTGAAAAGAAAAGCGTATTTCTTTATAGTTATCTGTTTCCTTTTCGTCTTCAATAAGAAAATCCGGGTCACATTTTTTCATAAGATTAAGACCTAAAAGCTCTGAAAGCTTATCTTTTGCTCTTTTCTGCCAAAGGAAAAAATTCTCCTTTCCGTCATATCGCATTTCCGGAATGGCGGATTCCGCAAGACGCATATAATGAACCTTAGGGTTGTGATTTCTCATAATAATTCTCCTTTCTGCAATATAACTACTGATTAGGTTAGCATAAAAAAATTTGGTTGTCAATGATTTTTGCGATATTCCGCAGGAGAGGCTCCGAAGTGTTTCTTGAATGCTTCGGAAAAGCGGCTTTGACTTGAAAATCCCACAGCCAGAGCGATGTCCATAATGCTTTTGTTATCATCTTTCATAAGCAATTCGGCTTTTTCCATGCGATGAATGTTTATGTGTGATGCCAGCGACGTTCCGTAAACATTCTTGAATGTTTCTTTAAGCGTGGTTTGGTTTATCAGGAAAATTTTTGAAAGGGTTTCAATAGTAATGCGTTCGTTGAGATGCTTAATAAGATATTCGTGAACATCTTCTGCTATTTCCTCAGGTGATTTTTCGGATAAGTTTTTTTCAGAGGGGCAGGTTGTTTTAAGCATCTTTTCCGTAATCTTATGAAGAGAGCGGCTTATTTCCGTATCGGCTGCTTTATAATAAACTTCTTTTCCGTGCCGGTGGCTTTCAATAAGTCCCGCCTTTTTCAGTATTACAAGATGATGGGAAACGGCAGGGCTGGACATAGAAGTTAAGGCGGATATATTTATCACACATTCTTCACGATGAAATAAAAGCCATAGAATTTTAAGGCGGGAAGAGTCTGACAGAATCTTGAAAATCTCCGATGAGGAAATGAATTTACTGCTGTTGGAAAGTTCGGAATGTATTTTGGCGATATTTCCGCTTTTTCCGTGATCGTGGGGGAGATTAAATGACATATCGCTTTCTCCTTTTTGGAAATTTTATTTGCTTAATCGGACGTAAAGTCTCAGGTTGTATTGATTTTATCCTGTAAATAGTATATTATAAAATAAACAATTAAGCAAGTATTTAATTGTTAAAAAGGAGGATTAGTATGAAAAAAATATACGAAATCGAAGTGGACTGTGCTAATTGTGCGGCTTTGGTGGAAGAAGCGTCAGGAAAAGTGGAAGGCGTGAAAGAATGTACGGTAAATTTTATAACACAGAAAATGACAGTTGAATTCATGGACGGTGCGGACGAAAAAAAGGTGATGAAGGCCATATTAAAGGCAGCAAGAAAGGTCGAACCGGATTGCGAAATAGAATTTTAAGCGGGGCGAAGACATGAAGAAAAAACATAAGAAAATGCTTATGAGAATCTTGCTTTCTGCAATTTTGACGGTAATTCTGAATATAGTGCCTGTTGATGGGACACTCAGACTTATTCTCTTTTTGGGAATTTACATTCTGATAAGTTATGATATCCTGAGAAAATGTTTCAAAGGAATGCTGAACGGAAGATTCATGGATGAAAACTTTCTTATGACTGTGGCAACGCTTGGAGCATTTGCCATTGCACTTTATGAAAAAAGCGGAGATTATAACGAGGCAATTGCTGTTATGCTTCTTTATCAGACGGGAGAACTTTTTCAGGCCATGGCGGTTGCAAAAAGCAGGAAGAGCATAGGGGAACTTATGGATATCCGCCCCGACGTTGCAAACATGGGAAAAGACGGTGAATATATTAAAGTATCTCCGGAAGAGGTTAGCCCCGGAAGTATTATAACGGTTTTCCCGGGAGAGAAAATTCCCCTTGACGGAGTTATACAAGAAGGTAAAAGTGAAATTGATACAAAAGCTTTAACCGGAGAGAGTTTGCCTAAAGGCGTATCGACCGGAGATGAAGTGGTAAGCGGATGCATAAACCTTACCGGAGTATTAAAAATCCGCACAACAAAAAGTTTTGGAGAATCCACTGTTTCCAAAATTCTTGAATTGGTGGAAAATGCGTCAATGAGAAAGGCTAAAACGGAAAAATTTATATCAAAGTTTGCGAAAATCTATACTCCGATAGTTTGTATTTCGGCACTTTTGCTTGGCGTTTTACCGCCTGTGGTTATATTTCTTACGAAGGGAAGCACGGATTTTATAACATGGATTTACAGAGCACTTACCTTTCTTGTAATAAGCTGCCCCTGTGCTCTTGTGATAAGTGTTCCTCTTAGCTTTTTTGCGGGAATAGGAGGAGCAAGCCGAGAGGGGATACTTGTAAAGGGTGCTTCGTTTATTGAAAGCATTGCTAAAATAAAGTATGTGGTTTTCGATAAAACAGGAACATTGACAGAAGGGAAATTTTTCGTGACCGAAATAGTGGCGAAGGGCATAGAAGAAAATATGCTGACAGAATGTGCGGCCCATGCAGAAAGCTTTTCCAATCACCCTATAGCAAAAAGCATAGTATCCCGATATGAAAGTGAAATAGATTTGTCTCGTATAAGCAATGTATCGGAGATAACCGGGGAAGGAATAACGGCTGTATTTGACGGTCATGAGGTTGCTTTCGGAAACAGTCGGCTTGCAAAAAGACTTGGGATAGAAATTGATGAATCAAAGGACGGTAAAACAACGGTATATGCTTTTATAGACGGCAGGTACAAAGGTGCGTTTTATGTAGCAGATTGCCTTAAGGATACGGCCAAAGAAGCAATCTTGAGCCTAAGGAAGCTTGGAGTCAAAAAGTGTATTATGCTGACAGGCGACCGTGAAACGGAGGCAAAGGAAATTGCTAATGAAGCATCTCTTGACCACTATGAAAGCGAGCTTTTGCCTGATGACAAGGTTGATTTTGTCGGAAAGATTATTTCTCTGGTAAAGAAAGACGAGAAGGTTGCCTTTGTCGGAGACGGAATAAATGATGCACCGGTTTTATCCATGGCAGATATTGGCATTGCCATGGGAGCAATGGGAAGCGATGCGGCAATTGAAGCTTCGGATGTTGTCATCATGGATGATGATCCTTTGAAGATTTCGCGGGCCATGAAAATAGCTAAAAAATGCATAAGGATAGTTAAAGAAAACATAGTGTTTTCGCTTTCGGTAAAACTTTTGTGCCTTGTTTTTGTGGCATTTGGTTTTGCTGATATGTGGCTTGGAATCTTTGCCGATGTGGGCGTAATGGTACTGGCGGTTCTTAACTCCATAAGGGCATTTAAAGTGAAATAATAATTTTATAGTACAAAAACCCATAGATGGTTTTTGTACTATTTTTTTAAAGTATGCATAGTATTTAAATGAATAAAGGAGGAATCAGAATGGAAGAAAAAAGAGTAATGCAAAAGGTAAGTCATAATGTAATAATGGAAGGACGTAAAAAACTTTCTGTAAGTGCAGTGGAAGAAGTGGGAGCTTTTGACGACAGCTCTGTAACATTAAAAACCGCCATGGGAACGCTTACGGTAAAAGGCGGAAAGCTAAAAATTAATAAGCTGAGCGTGGAAACAGGTGACGTGGATATAGAAGGAGAAATTAATTCATGCTCATACAAGGCGGAGGAAACGGACAGCACGAAAGGATTTTTCGGAAAGATATTCAAGTGATAAAAAATGAGTGACAGAGAAGGCTTTGTATTTGCAAATTGTCTTTTATCCGGAGTAGGCTCCGGATTACTTTTTGATATTTTTAGAATAATAAGAAAAAGCTTTAAGAAAGAACGCTATATAACAAACTTTTGCGACGGACTATTTTGGACAGTATATACAGTGTTGTTCATATGGTGGATATTTGATGTAAACGACGGACAACTTCGTTGGTATATCTTTGCGGGAATGATTTTCGGGGGAACTGTATACTTTGCGATATTTAGCCGTTTTTTTGTTCCGGTGGGAGTGTTTTTGCTGAAAGTAATCGGAAAAACGGTTAAAATATCTGTTTTAATACTTCTGTTTCCCTTAAAGTTTATATTAAAATTTACCGGTAGCTTTTTCATAGTTGTGTTCACGCCTCTGAGTAAACTGATTAAAAAAATTAATATGTTGGGTCGTTTTACGGCACGTATCAGAAAAAAAGAACAAATTTTATGTAAAAAAATATAAAAAAACTTAAAAAAAGGCTTTACAAGAAGCTTTGAGTGGTATATAATATTTTAAAATATGCAAAATTTTTACTGAGGAGAAAATATGAAAAAGCGCTTGTTTATATATATCCTGACAGGTCTTTTGCTTGTATATTTTGTCGGAATGCTTATTTCACAGCAGATTAAAATAAATGAGAGAGAAAAAGAAATTGGCATACTCCAGTCGGAGATAGACGAAATTAAAGAAGAAAGCGAAAAACTAAGGAAAGAAATTGAAAATGCTGAAAGTAGGGAAACCATTGAAGCCATTGCCAGAGAGGAACTGGGGTTGGTTTATCCTGATGAAAGAAAGTTTGTTGATTCAAACGGCTGATGTCGTTTATATACATGAGATAATTTATGGGAGGAGCAGTTTCCGTGGAGTTGGAATTGGGGAAAATAGTAGATGGCAAGGTATCAGGTATCACTGCATTCGGAGCTTTTGTTGAGCTTCCGGGCGGAAAGTCGGGACTTGTACATATTTCAGAGGTTTCAAGAGATTATGTAAAGGACATTAACGAGCATCTTAAGGTAGGAGATGCCGTAAGGGTGAAAATCACCAACATTGATCCTAACGGAAAAATAGGATTGTCCATCAAAAAGGCACAGGAAGAAGAAAGAAAGAAAAAGTATGTGTTTTCCGGAGTGCCCGCAGAGTTTTCTTTTGGTGCGGATAAGGGAGAGGACTTGTCCTTCGAAGATAAGCTTGCAAAATTTAAGCAGGATTCCACAGACCGTATGCAGGATGTAAAAAAAGCGGCAGAGAACAGAAGGACGGGATATAAAAAGCCCTCAGGCAATTATTGATAATGATTTACATAGGACGTGCAGATAAAATGCACGTCTTTTTTTGTATTTTATTCTAATTTATTATTGACTTAAGAGTTTTTTTATGTTAAAATTCATATAAGCGATTATGCTGATATTAAAGAAATTTTTAGGAGGTATCATCATGAAAAAGTTTTTGGCAATCGTATTAACAGTAGCAATGCTTTTCGCTATGGGTGCAGCAGTACTCGCAGCTGAAGAGGCTAAGGCTGATGCAGCAAAGCCCGCAGTTGTAGAACCCGGCGAAGGCGAAGAAACAAAGCGTCCTAACGACTCTGCTTCAGTAGTTCAGTACTTCCAGGGTAAGGACAAGAGAATGTGGGCTTACTTTGAAGCTGAAGACGCAGAAGTTATCGACGGTGCAAAGGTTAATTCCGACCATGAAGGCTATAACGGCACAGGTTGCGTAGCTATGACATGCTGGAAGACAAACCCCGAAGCAACACCCGGTATCAAATTTACCGTAAATGCAGTTGTTGCAGGTGCACAGGATATTTACATAGGTTATGACAACGGTCACGCATGGGCACAGAGTGCAAACCTTACAGTTAACGGTGCTGCTGCACAGAAGATTTACTTCCCCACAGTTAAGAAGGATGTTTGGGCAGCTTACGGCATGATTAAGTTAAACGTTACACTTAATGCAGGTGAAAACACAATTGTACTTCAGTATGACAAGGCTGACTATCCCTCCAGCTTCAACATTGACTTTGTTGCAGTTTCCAAGGGCGACACATGGAAGGACGAAGCAAGTGCGATTAAGCTTACAATCGGCAGCAAGACAATTACAAAGGTAACCGAAAACGGCGAAGTTCCCGTTGAATTTGACGTTGCTCCCATCATTAAGGATGACCGTACTTTCGTTCCTGTAAGAGGTATCTTTGAAATTGCCGGAGCTACAATCGAGTGGAATGGCGATACAAGAGCCGCTACTGTAAAAACAGACGCTGCAACAGTTGTTGTTACAATCGACAACAAGCAGGCTCGTGTAAACGGCAGACGTGTTATGATGGATGCACCTCCCTTCATTCAGGATGGAAGAACCTTAATTCCCTTAAGATTCATCTCTGAAAACCTTGGTTACAAGGTTGATTGGGACGGTACTACACAGACAGTTACAATTAATCTCTTTGACTAATTGACAGATAAAAAACCGACAGGCAAAGCCTGTCGGTTTTTTTTGCTCTCTGCCTTGACTTTTTTCCTTGATAGTTATATAATAACTTATTATGAAAATAAAAAGAAGGACTGATTTTTATGGCAAAGGTAGATATATTTTCGGGTTTCTTAGGTGCGGGTAAAACCACACTTATAAAAAAGCTCATAAAGGAAGCTTACAATGGCGAAAAAGTTGTTTTAATAGAAAACGAATTTGGCGAAATCGGAATTGACGGTGGTTTTCTTAAAGAAGCAGGAATTGAAATCACCGAAATGAATTCAGGCTGCATCTGCTGTTCTCTGGTGGGCGATTTCAGCGAAGCACTTGTCAAGGTGGTAAATGAATTTCATCCCGACAGAATTTTAATCGAGCCCTCAGGCGTTGGCAAACTTTCCGACGTTATAAAGGCTGTTGAAGGAGCAGAATGCGAAGAGCTTCAGCTTAATGCATTTACCACGGTTGCCGATGTTAAAAAGTGCAAGATGTATATGAAAAACTTCGGTGAGTTTTATAATGACCAGATTAGAAATGCACTTTGCATTATCTTAAGCCACACTCAGAGTGCAACTGAAGAAAAAATTGCAGAAAGCATTGCACTCCTCCGTGAGCACAACAAGGATGCGGTTATCGTAACAACACCCTGGGATGAACTTACGGGTGAAGCTATTCTCTCTGCGATGGAACATGAAAACACCTTAGAGGCTGCACTTGAAAAGCTTACAAAAGAGGATGAGTGTCCTGTATGTGGACATCATCACCATCACGAGCACGATGAAGACTGCGAATGCGGATGCCACGACCATGACGAACACGAGCATCATCACGAGCATCACCACGACCACGAAGAACACGAGCATCATCATGAGCATCACCACGGCCACGAAGAACACGAACATCATCATGAGCACGGAGAAGATTGCACCTGCGGATGCCATGACCATGAACACGGACACCACCATCACCATCACGCCGATGAAGTATTCACAAGCTGGGGTGCAGAGACCGGAAGAAAATATACCAAGGAAGAGATTGAAAACGCTCTTTCATCACTTTCAGATGAAGAACGTTACGGTATAATTCTAAGAGCAAAAGGTATAGTGGCAGGAGAAAACTCCTGGATTCACTACGACTATATACCGGGCGAAAGCGACGTAAGAGAAGGCGGAGCGGATATCATCGGAAGAATCTGTGTTATCGGTTCAAATATCAACAAAAAAGCCCTTGCAGAGCTTTTCAAAGTTAAGGAGTAAGAGTATGCTTAGGAAAAAAGAAATACCTGTTTATCTTTTTACGGGATTTTTGGAATCGGGTAAAACTCAGTTTATTCAGGGAACACTTGAGGATGAAAAATTCAATCCGAAGGAAAGAACACTCCTTTTGGTTTGTGAAGAGGGAGAAGAGGAGTATAACAAGGACAAATTCGTTATTGAAAACGTGTTTATGGAAATTGTAAACTCTCCCGACGAGCTTAAAAAGAACACCCTTTCCAAGGTTGCAAGAATGCACAAGGTTGATCGTGTTGTAATAGAATATAACGGAATGTGGAACTTAACGGACCTTTACGAAAACCTTCCCGACAACTGGATTATCTATCAGCAGATTATGTTTGCCGACAGCGAAACCTTCATTACCTATAACGCCAATATGCGTCAGCTTATGGTGGACAAGTTAACCGATTGTGAGCTTGTGGCAATAAACCGTGTGACGGATAAAACCGACAAGGAGCAGATTCATAAAATCATCCGCGGTACAAACCGCCGTACGCAGATAATTTACGAATATATAAACGGAGAGCTTGAGTATGATAACATAGAAGACCCCCTGCCCTTTGATATAAACGCTCCCGTCATTGAAATAGAGGACAAGGATTATGCCCTCTGGTATCGTGATATGATGGAGGAACCGGGAAAATATGAAGGCAAAACAGTTAAGTTTAAGGGCATGGTTGCACGCCCGAAAGAGCTTGACGAAAAGGGACTTCTTATCGGACGCAAGGTAATGACCTGCTGTGCTGACGATATTGCCTTCCGTCCCATCGCCTGCGAATCGGATAAGGCGATAGAGGCAGAAAATGCCCTATGGTACACTCTTACCGCAAAAATAATAATGAAACAGCATAAGCTTTATACCCAGAAGGCTCCCGTATTGGTGCTTAAAGAAATTGAAAAGGCAGAAGCACCCGTCGAGGAAGTAGCCACATTTTATTGATTGAAATATTGCACTTTTATAAAAAGTGCAATATTTTTGCATTTTAGGCAAAAAAGCGTAATAATTCCATTGAAAAAAATAAAATAATAGGCTATTATGTAAATTAGCGGAAAGTTGTTATAAAAACACTTTATAATGATAGACAGCTTTTGATTTTTATTGTATTATAAAGAAAAAACGGAGGGATTTTTATGTTTGAATTTAAAAATTACGAATTTAAGGTTCCCGGCGAAATTGTAAAAAAAGTAGATAGCGATGCCGTTCGCTATATAATCGACGGTAAGCCCCTTATGCACAGAGAATTTACTTTGGATGGCGAAAGCGAAATAGAGCTTGACGACTATGTTGTTATGGAATATTCCGCTCCCGACCTTCAGAGATTTTTTATGCTCCGCCAGAATGTACTTCTTGGCATAACTGACGGTGAGGACGGTAACGAGGTTGAAAAGGGCATCCTTGCCGCAAACGAAATGATGACGGACGGCTTGGTACACAGAATTATTGCAAAGTGCGAAAAGGGCAAGTATAAGAGACTTCGCCTTCGCCTCAGAAGCAAAGCACCCCACGTTGAATTTAATATATATAAGCTTTACACCTGCTCCTATGATGAGCTTCCGAAGAGATTTACAGAAACTTCTGTAGCGGAAGATGGCTTTAAGACAATTGACCTTTCTGCTTATGTAAACGACATTTACGCCGATGAGCCCGGAAAGGTTGACGGCGGCGTTGGATCTCTTGACGGAACATTCGGCGTAGAGGGAATTCCTTTTGCACTTACAGGTAAAATCATTCGTCCCACACCTCCGCCTAAGGAAAATGAGGACTTAATCACTAACTTTAATAAAGAGGGCGTAAAGAGACAGCTCTGCCGTCCCGAAAGCCGCGAAAGCCGCTTTGAAATACCCGTAAATTCTGAAGCGAAGGAAATTTACTTCGTTTTATATATGGATAAGAAAATCCACGAGCGCTGGGGCTTCTGTGCACCCGATCCCACCATTCTCGGCGGAAGCCAGGGTGAGGTTATGATGCCCATAAAGATTAACGATATCGAGCGCTATGCTGTTTATATCAATTATGAGGACGGCACCGTAGACGAGTGCTTCCCTGAAAATATCAGAAATCACCGCCACGAAATCACGGGCGAAACCGGCGTTTACGGCGTAAGAACCAACGGCAAGAAAATAAAGAGCATCGGCTTTGAGGACAGACTGATTGAAACCGACCTTTCCCTTTGCGCTCTTACATTAAATACAGATGCTCCGCTTTTAACAGGAGAAGCCTTCCCCGAGCGTAACAAGGGTCACGAAGCAGACTTTAATTATGAAGGGAAAATCACCCTTGAGGGCGACATTTTAAAGGTGGAAAACGGCGGATTTTATGCCGAGTTCAACACAAAAGGCGGTCTCTTTACAGAGAAGGTAATCTCCGCATATTCCGAAGCCATGACAATTAAGGGCGCTCTTCTTAAGGTAAGAGAGGGAGATTCTTTAATCGAAAACTTTGAAAGATTTGATATCTCCGTTTCCAATGAAGCAAAAATTACCTATCGCCATAAGGACCTTTACATAACCGTTAAAATTTCCCTTGACCAGAAGGACGGAATAAAGCTTAATATGCAGGCTGAAAATAAGGGTGAGGAAATAACCCTTGGCATACTTTTCCCCGTAATTTCCGACATTAAGTACGGAACGAGTGAAGACACCTGGTACTTCCTTCCCAAATATCAGAACACCGAAAGTAACGGTTCCTGCTATGTTTATGAAGAATCCGCACCTTCATATCCCATGCAGTTTATGGATATTTTCTCACCTGTAAAGGGTGCAGGATTTGCCCTTAACACCCGTGAGCGTGACCTTAAGGTAAGAAAATATGCTCTTATAAAGCAAAACGGCAGAACAGATGCCTTTGTTGAGTATCCTTCAATGTATGTAAAGATTAAAAACGATTCCTTGTTCAAGGGTACTGAAACCGTGCTTTACGTTCATAAGGGTGACTGGCACGCATCCTACAAGAGCTATAAAGAGTGGCTTGATTCCTGGTATGAGCCTTATAAGTGCCAGAATAAGAAATGGTACAGACAGAAGTTCTGGCTGGTTGCAGAAATTCCCGACTTTATAGAAACAAGACTTATCTATAAATTCCCCGTATGGTATGAAAAGGAAAATAACAAGTACAACTTCCGTATGATTATGGATGAAATGACAAAGATATACGGAGAAACTCCCGACATTCTCCATATGTGGGCGTGGACCTGGTCTGAAGAATACCATCATATGCTCTGGGGTAACTTCGGTCAGTATGACTATGACAGACTTGGCGGACTTGAAAATTTCAAGGCGGCATTAAAGGATGTATCCGACGCAACAGGTGCTGAAATTTCCCTTTATATGCATCCCACACTCTTGTCTGAGGTTTATCCCGAGGCAAAGGAATATTTCCCAACACTCCGTGTGCAGAATGCCGCAGGAAGATTTATCGGAATAAGAAACGATTCTTTCAGAATGTGTCACGCCAATAAAACCTGGAGAGACCACGCTCTTAAGATGTATCCCAGAGTACACGAGGAAACAGGCGTAAGACTTTTATATGTTGACGAATTCAGCTTAAGGGTTGATAACCGCTGCTATGCAGACGGTCACGGTCACGAAATTCCTTCAAACCTCTTAAAGACCGACAGAACATTTATATCCGAGCTTAAGGATACTGTTCCCGAGGATGTAGTTCTCTACGGCGAATACTATGCGGCTGACATCAACGCCCGCTATATTGACTGTAACATCAGCTATTATATTTTGGATTCCATCAACGATATGATTGAGCAGGGAAGACACTCCGAGGACGGATCGGACATTTACGGCAGAGTGTTTACGGATATTTACCGTTTTGCATTCCCGAAAATTGTTCAGCTCATTCTTCCTATGGCTATGCGTCACCTTTCCTGGCAGCCCTTAAAGGCAACCTTCTTCAACGGTGAAGCGATTTACGACTCCTTCTGGGATGTGGAGGAATCAAGAGGAAGACGCTTTATGGCAAAATCCTTCCACATAAAGAAAGAATATGCAGACTGCTTCTCATCGGATTATCCCGAAACAATGATTGAGTCAGGTCACGATTCTGTTTGTGTAAATAAATACCCCGGTGACGGAAGATGTATGTATACAATCTTTAACAGAGGCTATCACACTTACGAAGGAACCGTACTTAAAGTTCCCTACAAGGAAGGCACAAAGTTCTACGATGTTTGGAATGAATGTGATGCTCCCTTTACCGTAAAGGACGGCTATGCATATGTTGAATCAAGAATAATTGCACAGAGCACAGGTGCAATCGTTGAAATATACGGATAACTACTGTCACGCTACTTTTGCACTGAATGTTGACAAAATGAATAAAAAAATGTATAATGAGATAATCTAAGGTGTGGGAGACTCCTTCGCCGAAGTGCATTTCATGTGCCCTTTAGGCGGTGAGTCTGAAGGGCACTTTTTTTATAAATTAAAAAACAGGAGAATTTTTATGGAAACAAGAGTTGCAATTGTAAGTATTATCGTTGAAAACGGAGAAAAGGTGGATGAAATAAACTCCATTCTTCATGCCTATGCTCCTTATATCATAGGAAGAATGGGCCTTCCCTATAGAGAAAAAAACATATGCATCATAAGCATTGCGATGGATGCACCCGAGGATGAAATAAGTGCGCTTTCGGGAAAAATAGGAAGACTCAGCGGTATAAGCACAAAAACCGCTTATGCAAAGATATGAAAAAGCTGATTGATAATCTTTATAATGGAGAAAGGGCAGAACTTTCTGCCCTTACGGCTCTTTTATCAGGTTTTAACGATGAGGTAAGAGCTTATGCCGCAAAAAAAGCATGCGAGGCAAGGAATAAAACTTACGGAAATAAAGTATATCTCAGAGGGCTTATCGAAATTGGAAATGTTTGCAAAAATGACTGCTTTTACTGTGGGCTGAGAAAAGGTAATAAAAACTTAAGTCGTTACAGTTTAAGTACCGATGATGTTTTGTCTGCCTGCGATAGAGGAAAAAGGCTGGGATTTTCCACATTTGTGCTTCAAAGCGGAGAGGTGGATAACGATGAAGAAATGATAAAAACCGTGGCAAGGATTAAGGAGCTTTATCCCGCTTGTGCAGTTACTCTTTCTTTAGGGGAAAAAAGCCGTGAGATTTATAAACGCTATAAAGATGCAGGGGCGGACAGATATCTTCTTCGCCACGAAACCTGCGACAAGGAACATTACGGGAAAATTCATCCGGAATCACTATCCTTTGATAACCGCATACGTTGTCTTTATGACCTGAAGGATTTGGGTTTCCAGGTGGGTTGCGGCTTTATGGTGGGAAGTCCTTACCAGACAGACGAATATCTTGCAAGGGAGCTTTTGTTCATAAAAGAGTTTAACCCACATATGGTGGGGATAGGCCCGTTTTTGCCACACAAGGATACGCCATTTGGCTTTTTCGGCAAAGGAAGCGTGGAAAAAACTCTTATGATGCTTTCTTTGATAAGAATAATGAATAAGGAGGTACTGCTTCCGGCTACAACTGCTTTGGCAACGGCATCGGGAGACGGAAGAATTGCAGGAATAAGGGCGGGGGCAAACGTAGTTATGCCAAACCTTTCGCCTGCTTCTGTAAGGGATAAATACTCTCTTTACGACAATAAGGCACATAGCGGTGCCGAAAGTGCAGAAGGGCTTGATATGCTGGAAAAATGCGTAATCGACGCAGGATGCACTATTGATATGGGTAGAGGCGACAGCCTGGTTAAAGGAGAATAGTATGGGACTTAACAGTGTGCCTTCGGGCGAAAGAATACATATAGGATTTTTCGGAAAGCGTAATGCGGGAAAATCCAGTCTTGTAAATATGTTTACAAATCAAAAGCTTTCCGTTGTGTCGGATGTTCCGGGAACAACCACGGACCCGGTTAAAAAGGCAATGGAAATTCTGCCCCTCGGCCCCGTGGTTATAATAGATACCCCGGGCTTTGATGATGAGGGGGAGCTTGGTGCTTTAAGGGTGGAGCAGACCAAAAAGGTGCTTAACGAATGTGATATCGCAATTCTTGCAATAGACCCAGATAAAGGTATAACCGAAACGGAGAAGGAGCTGATTGCTCTTTTCAATGAAAAGGGAACAAAGTATATTGAAGTGTTTACCAAAGCCGATATTAAAAAGGCAGACGGGCTTTCGGTTAGCTCTGTAACCGGCGAGGGATTGGAACTTTTAAAAGAAAAAATCGCCTCCCTTGCAAAAAAAGACAGCGAAGATAAAAGAATAATAGGCGATATATTATATCCGGGAGACAGGGTTATTCTGGTTATGCCCATAGACGAATCTGCCCCAAAAGGACGAATCATTCTTCCACAGCAGCAGGTTATAAGGGATGTGCTTGAAGCAGGAGCCCATGCAATTTGCGTAAGGGATTCTGAATATGCCGATACCCTTGAAAAAAGCGGAGACGTCCGTCTTGTAATAACTGATAGTCAGGTGTTTGGGAAAATTCAAAAAGAAACCCCCGAAAGTATACCTCTTACATCTTTTTCCATACTTATGGCAAGATATAAGGGAACGCTAAAAGATGCTGTTTCCGGTGCGAAAGAGCTTTCTCTTCTTAAAGACGGGGACAATATTTTAATATGCGAAGCCTGCACCCACAAAAGACAGTGTAAGGATATAGGAACAGTTAAACTTCCCGGTTGGGTAAAAGAATTTACAGGAAAAGATATTGGTTTTACCCACACTCAAGGAAAGGATTTCCCCGAAGATTTATCAAACTATAAACTTATCATTCACTGCGGAGGTTGCATGGCAACGGAACACGAAATGACGGTAAGGCTTGAATCGGCAAAAAAACAAAATGTGCCGATGACTAACTACGGAACGGCAATTGCCTATATGAACGGAATTCTTAAAAGGAGCCTTGAACCGCTTCCGGAATTTAAGGAGTAAAATATGAAAAAGGTGTGCATTATTTATACAGGCGGCACCATTGGAATGACAAAAACAAATAAGGGTTATGCTCCTAAGGAAGGTTACTTTAAGGGAGCGTTGGAAGAAATTGCCGACCTCAAAAGAGAGGAACTTCCGTCATTTGAACTTGTGGAAATGCATCCCCTTCTTGATTCATCAAATATGACGTTGCGGGAGTGGAATAAAATTTCTGAGAAAATTGAAAAACGGTATGACGATTTTGACGGATTTGTCATCCTTCACGGAACAGATACCATGGCGTATACAGCCTCGGCGTTGTCCTTCTCACTTGAAAATCTTTCAAAGCCTGTTGTTCTCACCGGTTCGCAGATACCGCTTTGTGAAATAAGAAGTGACGGAAGGGATAACTTGATTACTTCCTTGATGATAGCCGCAGGCGGCATTATAAACGAGGTATGCCTGTATTTCGGCGGAAAGCTTATGCGTGGAAACCGTGCCACAAAATATTCCTCGGACGGACTGATTGCCTTTAAATCTCCAAACTTTCCCCTTTTGGCGGAAGCGGGAATAGGTATAAAGTATAATCAGGCGTTAAGTGAAAACTTCAATCATGGGGAATTTAAGGCGTGTCGCTTTAAGCCTGTGCCCATAGGAGTTATAAAGGTTTTTCCCGGAATTCAGTTTGAGCTGTTTGAGTCAATCATGACGGAAAAATTAAGAGGAATAGTTATAGAAACCTTCGGAGCGGGAAATATTCCTGCATCGGAGAACGAACTTTTACCGATAATCAGGAAAGCATTCGAATCGGGAACCGTAATTACGGTATGCTCCCAGTGTCCCGAAGGAAGCGTGGCTCTCGGAACCTATGAAACCAGCAGTGCCCTAAAAGGTGCAGGTGCTGTAAGCGGACATGACATAACAACCGAGGCGGCGGTCTGTAAGCTTTATTATCTATTCAGCAAGGGTTATGACGCAGCTACGGTTAAAAATTTAATGGAAGAAAATTTAAGAGGCGAAATGAGCATATAAAAAAGGAGATGTAAAAAAAGTCCAGACCGCAAAAAGGCAAATAAATTAGTGGATTGGGCAAAGTTACAAACTCTATGTTGTAAAATAGTGTTGAAAAATCGCATTCCTGCGATTTTTCTTCATTTTAAGCCTTTTTGCTA
>JAZQAZ010000048.1:0-54611 GCA_045545475.1 Clostridia bacterium
TGCGAAGCGAGGTTTTGCGAGCGTAAAAATGCGAAAAGCCGGAGTGAGCGAGGAGCGAATGCTAAGGAGCGACGAGAACAGCGGGGGCGAAGCATTTTAGCGAGTGAAACACGATGTTATCAAAATGCAAATAGCATTTTGCACAAATTCATTGAAAAGTTTTTGCGCAGTCAGGTTGTAAAAACGAAAAGCTCGGCGAATAGCCGAGCCGTTTTTATAACTAAACAATCAAAACCCTAACAGGGTTTTGTGCAGTAAAGCTAGAGAGAGTGCTTTGGCGGGAAAAATAAATTGTTGCATAAGGAGATTCTTCGTTTCACTCAGAAAGACAGGATGTGTAAGTGTCATTCTGACGACGGCGTTTTTATAAAACGCCTACGGAAGAATCTCTTATCTTGACCGTAGCCCTTTTTCGTGCTACAATACCGGAAGGTGATAATATGTCTGTCGAAAAGATTTACTTAAACGGCGTTGAAACAGAATATGAACTTGTGCGAAAAAATGTTAAAAATGTAAACCTTCGTGTAAAAGGGGACGGCATGATTTATGTTTCTGCAAACCGTTTTACAAGCAAAAAATTCATCGAGGATTTTATTCGGAAAAATTCTGATTTCATACTACGGGCGAGAGAAAGACAGAAGGAAAGAAGAAATAAGGTAAACACGGAGCATTTTTCGGAAGACGAGCTTAAAAACTTTATCTTAAATTTCTGCAAAGAGATTTATCCTTATTACGAAAAAAGGGGCATTGCATTCCCTTTAATTAAATTTCGCAAAATGAAAACTATGTGGGGAAACTGCCGTAAAGAGAGAAGAATATTGACCTTTAACTTAAACCTTAAATATGCACCGAAAATGTGCGTGGAATATGTAGTATATCACGAATTTACTCACTTTTTCGTATCGGGTCACGGCAAGGATTTTTACTATGAGCTTTCAAAGGTCTGCCACGACTGGAAAGAACAAAGAAGTAAGCTAAAAGAAATAACCTTAGGGTGATTAATATGTTTATAACAGCGGCTGAACGTAAAGGAACTTATTATTTTGAATTTCACTATTGTAAATACGAAAATCCGGTATACGACGGTAAAACAAATTGGATAATCGTCGAACATTGGGCAGAAGATTCGCTTTTGATGAAAGCTGATGATTTTGATGAGTTTCTCGAAAAGTATTATAAAAGCGTATTGGACGGTGCATTGCTCCCGAACGGAGATACGGGATTTGATTATTGCGGAGTTAATTATTATGATGCCGATAAAACCGTTGAATTTTTGAAAAAGGCTGAACCTTTGCTTGAAGAGAAATATAGTCAACTCATCCCTTGGCTCAGTGAAGCCGTAAAAAGAAAGATAGGGTTTTACATATTGGGTTTATAACATTAAAATAAAAATGAGTTGCAATGCAACTCATTTTTTGTATTCCGACGGGCATTTTCCTGTGAATTTTTTAAAAGCGGTGGAAAAGTTTTTCTCATTTTCATATCCTGACATTTCGGAAACCGTTCTGACCGAATAATATCCCGTTTCAAGAAGCTTTTTTGCCCGTTCAAAGCGAAGGCTTTTAATATAGGCGGAGGGGGAAGTTTTAAGATGTTTTGAAAAAAGCATACGAAGATATGCCTGGCTTACGGAAAGGCTTTCGGAAAGTGCTTCTATGGAAAAAGAGGAATCAAAGCTTTTGACATCCATTATATCTATGGCTTTGGATAATATTGGCGGAAGGCTTTCTGTATTTTTAGTTAAAAACAAATTGAGTATTTCATAAATTACGGAAAGGCACAGAAAGTGAGCGTTTTCGCCTCCCGAGGTGTAAAGGCTGTATGCCTTTTTGAAAAGCTCACCTGCTATTTTGGAATCCTTTGGAGTAAGTGCGGTGAGGTCGGGAAAAAGATCGGCATTTACCTTGAAGTGAATGGCGATAATTTCGTCTTCGGTTTCGCTTTCCTGGCTGTAAAAAATGTTTTCAGGCACATACAAAATGTCATTTTCGGAAACGTGCACGTTTTTTCCGTTGCGGTAAAAAACGGCGTTACCTTTTGTTCTGAAGCTTAAAACCGAAAAGTCCCTGGGAGATGTGAAAAAAGCTTCTTTCCTGCGTCTGTTTATAAAAACGCCTGAAAAGGATTTTACATAAATATCCATAAGCTTCACCTTTCGCAAAATGAAATATATATACATAATATCACGGAAAAAACGATTCGTCAAGTTGCGAAATTCAAACCTTTATAGCGATATGAGGGATTGAAAAGAACAATTTTATATTATATAATCAAGATATAAATATGAAAGGGTGATTTTTATGAACAGTATGATTATTTATCAGCTTTCTTTCAGAGCCATGACACCGGAAGGAACAATAAATGCGGCGGCAAAAATGCTTCCCTACATTAAAAGCCTCGGCGTAACCTGGGTTTATATCGCCCCGGTCTGGAAGTCGGACGATTCTATGGATGAATCCTCCTGGAGCCCGAGACAGAGAAACTCCGGTTGCGGCAACCCCAAAAACCCCTATAAAATGGTGGACTATTTCAACGTGGACGAAGAATACGGCACCAACGAAGACCTTTTGGCATTCGTGGCTGAGGCACACAGGATAGGCCTTAAGGTTATGTTTGACCTTGTATATCTCCACTGCGGAGTAAATGCGGTATTTATCAAGGACCATCCCGACTGGGTGCTTCAGAATGAGGACGGAACGCCCCTGGTTGGCGAAACCTGGCCCTTTGCAAGAATAAACTATGACAATTACGATGTGAGAGAGTATCTCTACACCAATATGGAAACCTTTGTAAGAGACTACGGATGCGATGGATTCCGTTGTGACGTGGGCGATTGCATCTGCATGGACTTCTGGGCAGAGGGAAGAAAGAGGGTTCACGCCATAAACAAAAATGTCATCTTCCTTGACGAGGGAATGAAGCCTGACTATGTAAATAGTGGGGTTTTCGATCTTCAGTACAGATGCCTTGCTTTTGGCGGCAGAGGCTGGAGAAGGCTTATGGAAGCGGAAAACAAAACGGAGGAATTTAAGATAAACGAGGCATATTCCGCAAAGGCTGGCTATAAGCACGTTAACCTTTTTGAAAATCACGACCACGCATCGGACAACGAGCGTCTTGATAATGTCTTTACGCCCGAGCAGACCGAGTGCTGTTATTTCCTTATGTACACAGTTCCCGGTGTTCCCTTTATATGGAACGGCAACGAAATTGCGGACAAGGCGGAGCAGTGTATGTTCTCAAACCGCTTTTACGGAAAGCGAATCGGCATTAACTGGTCAAATGCTCTTCGTGAAGAGGGAATGGACAGAATGGAGTTTATCGAAGAGATTAACGCCATGAGAAAAGACTATCCCATGCTTTTCGATGCGGATATGAAAATTACAAGCAAGAATAAAAGCAGTTTAATCACATTTGAAAGAACAAAGGGAGATAAAAAAATCCTTGTGCTTGTAAACCTTTCCGATAAAAAGGCAAAGTATGAAAAAGACTTTTTAAGCTTTGCAACTGAAATTTCCGGAAGAAGATATGACTTTGAGGGAACAAAGGTAACCCTTGACGGCTTTGGCTTCTGCGCCCTTGAGTTAAAGAGATAAAATAAAATCAGGCATTGACAAGCAATGCCTGATTTTTTATTTCTCCCGGTTCTGGATAAGTATTGATGGGTAAAAGGATAAAAAGGTGCATATAAAATTATTTATACGTTTATAGTATGCACCTTATCATATGTGTATTTAGTTCGCCAAATTGGGATGTGTCGAATAAATAAATGGCAGATGGAAAAAACTATCTGCCATTTCGAAATCTGTAATTATTTATTATCAAAGCTTGGATTAAACACCTAAAAGTTCTTTGAGTTCAGTCTGTCATAAAGAAGACGCAAGCCTTTAAATACTATTTCCTTCAGTGCTATTGGTAAGATATTCGTGATTTTGATAAATTATAAGATAATACCTGAATTCGATAGATTCTGTCCTATTGTATATTCCATGGTCATGAGAATCCATATATGTATATGTTACTGTTTCTTTTTCTAAATAGGCTGTTCCAAATTTTATGAGTCTGTTTTTTTCGTCCAATACTGCGATAATAACACCATCATAAACATAGACTTTTTGAAGTTCACATCTTGAAAGTTCGAAATTTGTTTCGAACTCGTTGCAACGGACGGGCTTACTCTTAACCAGAACGTCAACATCATGAGTAACTTTTCTTATAAATATACAGTTACATTGCTGTTCAATAGTCAATTTTTTCAAACGATTTATATATTCTTCTGGGATACTGTTTAACGATTCTCTTTCTGCATCTGTTAAAATTTTTAATTCAACTATTTCCATTTGTTTTAAACCTCTTTCCGCTTATATAGACTTAAAAATTAGTAAAATGTTCTGGTTTTAAATACAATTATGCCGCATTATGAGAAAATTGTCACTGCCCTTATAATATTTTTAGTATCAAAAGGGAACGGTCTACATTTCAATTTTTGGAATTCTGTTTTTTTATGGCACAGCTTTTATCAGCATGTCAAGGGACATATTAACTTTGCCGTTTTATAACCTCTACAAAAACATTTACACTTAATCGTATGTTTTTCTGTAGTCATAAAATGGTTTTATGCATATTAACTAGTAATTTTTGGGGAAATTACGTATCTGGAAATGGGAGCTTTATTTTAAGAATCCGTTTATAATCTGCTCTTCGGCTTCTGCTTCGGAAAGACCTAAGGTCATAAGCTTTGTAAGCTGTTCGCCTGCAATTTTTCCGATTGCCGCCTCGTGAATAAGAGAAGCGTCAATGTTGTTTGCGGTAAGTGAAGGAACTGCAACAACCTTTGCATTGTCCATAATAATAGCGTCGCACTCGGTGTGGCCGGTGCAGGGACCGTTTCCGATGATTTCTGAATCAAACTTTTGATAGGAATTATCCTTTGCAACGGAACGGGAAACAACGTCGGCAGATGCACCTTCGCCGTTAAGCTCGACAACATAGTCGCTTATGGCTGTCTGCTCACCGTGAGTCATAAGTCTCTCCCTTACAAGAAGACGGGAATTTGAAGCCATCTTAACCGTGGACTTACGAACCGTTGAGTCAACACCCTTGATCTGAACCATTTCCATTTCAAGGCTTGAGCCCTCCGCCATTTCTACTTCGGTTACGGGATTGAAAACTCTTTTGCCGTTTCCATCCCCGTCTCCGTAGTGCTTTTCCACATATTTAACGTGGGCACCTTCTTCCAAAAAGAAGCGGTGTATACCATCGTGGGTAGAATCCTGATCGCCGCAGTTGTGAATTCCGCAACCTGCGATGATTACAACATCGGCATCCTTGCCAACGTGAAAGTCGTTGTAAACGGTCTCCTTGATGCCGCTTTCGCTGATGATTACGGGGATATGAACACTTTCCTTTTTTGTGCCTTCCTTTATATAAATGTCAATTCCGCTGACGTCGGTTTTATTAACTATGTCAATGTTAGCGGTGGTGTTTCTCGCCTCCATCTCGCCGTTTGCACGGATGTTGTATGCACCCTCGGGGATTTCGTGAAGGTCAGCAACCTCAAGAAGTATATTTTTCTTTATAGCGTCAAGCATTATTAGCTCCCCCTTCCTCTAAGCGCTCGCAGAAGGAGCGGTCGGCAACCTTTAATATTTCGGAGAGTACCTCGCCGGAGTTGCCGCGTTTTTCAACCTTACCGTCCGCAACAACGATGATTTCATCCGCAATATTAAGTATTCTTTCCTGATGGGAAATGATTAAAATAGTGCCATCTTTAATGTTCTTTCTCATTCTTTCGAAAACGCCGATTAAGTTTTTAAAGCTCCAAAGGTCAATTCCTGCTTCAGGCTCGTCAAAAATGGAAAGCTTTGTGCCGCGGGCAAGAACGGATGCAATTTCGATTCTTTTAAGCTCACCGCCCGACAAACTTGCATTTATCTCACGCTTTATATAATCCTTCGCGCAAAGTCCCACGGCGGAAAGATATTCGCAGGCGTCGGACACGGAAAGATTACGCTTTGCACAAAGACGCATAAGGTCAAGCACATCAATTCCCTTAAAGCGGACGGGCTGCTGAAAAGCAAAGCTTATTCCCATATTGGCACGCTCGGATATGCTTTTTTCTGTAACATCCACACCGTCAAAGAAAATTTTACCGCCTGTCGGCTTTTCAATGCCCATAATGAGCTTTGCAAGGGTGGATTTACCGCCGCCGTTGGGGCCCGTTATTACGGCAAACTTTCCGTCATCTATTGTTAAGTTTATGTTGTCTATTATTTTTTTTGTTGCACTGCCGTCATTTACTTCAAAGGACAGATTTTTAAGTTCAAGCATAGACATTTCCTTTCTCTGGGGTATTACCAAAGGGTATTTTAATATAATTCCCTTTAAGAAAATAAGTATACCATATTATGTAGAATTTTGCAAGTGTTAATCAGTATAAATTCCCGTTTCGATGAAGCAATAGCTTTTGTGCCGCTCGGTTTTTCCCGGTTTAAAGGGATGATAGTCCTCATAAAAGCTCTGAGGCTCGATTAAATCGGGCTCGCCTGCAACTAAATGGTGGGGACCTAAAAGGTTACGAAGGGAATTCGAAAGGGTTATTTCAATTTCGTTTTCATCCTTCTTTATAAAGGGCGAAAGGTCGGCTTTATCGTAGTTGAAAATAAAATCCTTTGCCTTTTTGCCGTTTACCTTCACCTCGGCTACACTTATGCCCTTCTTTGAAATGGAAAGCGAAAGGGAATTATCTTCCGCATCAAAGGTGTTTTTAACTGTTATCTTACCTGCAAAGAAGGGAAAACCCTGCTGTTCTATATGAGATAAGCTTATCTTTTCGGGGAAGGGGGTAAGAATGAAGGGGCCTTTTGTCCTTACGGCATTATTTGGTAGAGACTCATAACCGGATTCGCTCATTACCGCAAAGTCACCGACGATGTAAATTGCTTCCGTTTCCGTGTCAAACTTAATCTTGTTTTTCTCCGCCTCAAATTCCTTTGAACGCTCAATCTGCTCTAATACCTCGTCCGATTGGGTAAGGCGGAATTTTACGGAAATTATGTTTTCGCCCTTTACAATAAAGGGTGCTATGTCAATCAAAGATACCGAGCGGTCAAAAAACGTGTCTTCCGCCTTTTTGGAAATAATTTTCCCGTTTATCTTAATTTCGTCCATTTTATCCAGATCTTCAATTCCCGCAAAGATGTTTTCTGGAAGAAAATCTGTTTTAAAGCGAAAAATAAGCTCTGTAAGAGGCTCTTTTTTGAGGTTAAGTGCCTTTCCCAAAATGTTTAATACGTATTCGTTTTCCGCAATCAATTCCCCGTCAAAGTAACAATCACAATAATCCAAAGTTATTGCATTTGGCGAATGTGCAACTATATCCCAGTTTTTATCTGAAAGTGTCAGCTTTTTTGATGGAATGGGGAGTGTGGGACGGGAAATGTCATCTTTTTCGATTAAAATTATGCTCTCAAATGGAGCAAAGGTGTAAGTGCCGTCAAAATCAGACAGCGTTCCGTCCGTCAGGGATAATATAAGATTTCCTTTTTTTAATGTATGGCTTACGGTATCGGGGGTGGAGTTTACGAAATAGTGTGCCGTAAAGTCAGTAAAGCGGCGGTAAGTGTATGAGAGGGGGCCTTCTTCTGTTATATCATTTGCGGGAAGGTCATTGGCACGAACGATTTTTCCGCCCTGATTTTTAAATTTCTCAATTAAAGCTTTTACCTTGGGAAGGTGGAAATCGCCCTTTGGCAGGATGATGGTATGATAGCTTTGCTTTCCTATGTGTATAAGACCGCCTTCTACCCTTGCTTCGTTTTCCATAATAAGCTCGTCACCCATATCAAAGGGGATATGCTTGTCTTCCAGGGTTTTTATGTCTTTTAGGAAAGCACCCTGAATTTCATAAACCTTTTCGTTTTTTGCATTATCAAATTCTGCCCAACAAGAAACGATTGGGTGAAGCAGTAAAACTCCGAAATCGGTTTTGCCCTCGGATAGGATTTTTCCTATTCTTCCCACGGTTTCGGTAAAGATGTGATACTTGTCCCACCAGGGCTGATTGAAATATATCTGCGGGGGATAGTCACGTTTACGAAGTCCCCTCATTGAATAGTGCTGGGTGTGGGGGCAAAGTAGTGTTACGCCACGAACAGCCTGCCATTCGTAAAGAGCCTTGTAGGAATCAAAATCCATTCCCTGGCCGGATGCGGCATAGGTTTCGGAAATTACCTCTTTGCATCCCGTCTGATGTGCTACGGAAGAAACCTGAAGTGCGGAAAGCACGTGTCCTCCCGGCACCTTCTTTTTGGTTAAAAGGTCGCTTCCGGGGATGTGCATATAGCGGTACTGAGCCATTATGGAGCCGGAGGCTTTTATCTGGCTTGGGAAATCCTCCTCTAAAAGATAGTGGCCGGTAAATATGTAGCCGTATTTTTCGCACCAGTCATAGATTCTCTTGGTATAGTTTTGAGAAAACAGCTTTGCGATAAGGCGCCAGTATTGTATTTTTATCTCTTTTGAGTTTTCTCTTTCAAAAAACAGTGCCGGAAGATGGGGCGTCAGGGAAAAGCCGTATTCTTTTTCAAATTCGGATAGGAGAATAAGGCTATAGGGAAGACCGCCCTCACGCATAAGCTGAGGCTCATCTGTGAAAAAGCCTAAAATTTTATTTCCGAAGCGCTTTCTGTAAGGCTCGTAGGCAAATTCGATAAACTTGTCCGTAACTTCGGGATCTAATAGATCGGAATAGTGAGTGTTTTCCTTATAATAAAAGTGTAAACCGTCAACATTTGCAACGGTGGTATCCGTTTCTTTTTCTCCCTCTTCACATAAAAGCTGTTTCTGGGTGTATTTTCTGCCGAGGGAGGGCACTTTGCCGTCAGCAAAGCCCGAGGGCCAGCCGTTTTCGTCATAGGCAAAGGGTAAAAGTGAGCAATCATTGGCTTCGGATGCAGCATAACCGATATTAGTAAGCCATTCTTCGCCCATGTATTCATGTTCGAGTCCGCCACGGGCGTGAAGGAAAAATCCGCCGAGACCTTCCTTTTTCATAATTCTTACCTGGCGGCGAGTTTCCTCTTCTGTGAGAAAATCATTAAGGGTCCAGAAGGGGCGGGGACGGTAGGTGTTTTCAACTGTCTCAAAGTCAAATTCCGAAAAGTTCATAAAAACACATCCTTTCAATCAATACGATTATAAAGGATAAAAAGTGCACTGTCAAGTTGACAATTTTATAAATTTGTATATAATAATAGGGAAGAAATCAAGGGAGGAATTACCATTACTGACTTAATTTTACGTGTATTTGTGGGAGAGGGTGCAAATGAAGGTGAAGGCAGCCGTAAACGCTACGGAAATGTGGCATCTGTCCTCGGCATTTTATGCAATGTGTTTTTATGTATCATAAAGGGTCTGGCAGGCATTTTATCCGGATCCGTTGCAATTATTGCCGATGCGGCGAACAATTTGTCCGATGCGGGAAGCTCTGTTATTTCTTTAATCGGCTTTGCGGTGTCGGATAAACCTGCAGATGAAGAACACCCTTACGGTCACGCAAGGTTTGAATATATATCATGTCTTGCCGTAGCTTTTGTTATTTTCGGAATCGGAATTGCACTACTTAAATCCTCTGTGGAAAAAATAATCAATCCGGAGGCGGTGGAAAAAAGCTTTGTGGTGTTCCTTATTTTAATAATTTCAATTATCGTAAAGCTGTGGATGAGCCTTTTTTACAGAAAGGTGGGAAAGATTATATCCTCCTCTGTCCTAATGGCAAATTCAAAGGACTCATTTAACGACGTAGTATCAACCGGAGCTGTATTTTTAACAACTCTTCTTTATACCATCACAGACATTAATCTTGACGGTTATGTGGGACTTATTGTTGCACTTTTCATTATGTATGCAGGCTTCGGTGTACTTAAGGAAACCTTTGATAATATCTTAGGCACGGTCCCCGATGCGGCACTGGTTCGTTCCATAACGGAAAAGCTTAACTCATACGAGGGGGTACTTGGAATTCACGACCTTGTGGTGCACAGCTACGGCCCTGAAAAATATTTTGCCTCTGTACACGTTGAAGTGCCCTACGATGTGGATATACTCTTAAGCCACGATATGATTGACAATATTGAGCGGGAATTCAGGGAAAATGAAAATATTAATCTTGTCATTCATTTGGACCCCATTGTGACGGACGACGAGGAAGTAAACAGCCTTAAAGCAAAGACCGTTGAAATCGTAAAAGGAATAAATTCGCTTTACGGCGTTCACGATTTTCGTATGGTAAGGGGCGAAACCCATTCCAATTTAATTTTCGATGTGGGAATCCCCGTGGGGGATAAAATCACTGAAGGTGAATTAAAAGAAAAAATTTCCTCCGAGGTAAAGAAAATTGACGAAAAGCTTTTCTGTGTGATAACCGTTGACAGAAATCTTGTGTGAGACATTCTGATGCAGATATTTCTCCGAAAGAGAGGAATATCTGCATCTTTTAATATTAAAAAAATAAAAAATTGTCAAAAAATTAACAATTAAATATTGACGGAGAATATATTTTTTGATAAAATAAAGAAAAAGATAAATGCATTCAAGAAAGGCGTGATTTGATGAAATTGACAAAGAAATTGACAGCGGTGCTTATGAGCATTTTTATGCTTATATCGCTTATAAGCGGAAATGTGCTTACAGCATTTGCGGAAGAGCCTCCTGTTTTGGTTACCAAAATAGATGTGCCCTCCGGCGGATTTGAGATCGAAAGAGAGAAAAAGACATCCGTAATGGCGGTAATAGAACCCGAGAATGCCACAAATCCCGCTCTTAAGTGGGTTATTGCAGACCCGACTGTTGCAGCATTTATGTGGGACGGAAACGAAGTGGCAACTCTCGAGACGGACGTCATCGGTCCCGACGTTGTAATAAAGGGGATTAAGAAGGGAAAAACCACCGTAACAGTAACGGCACAGGACGGAAGCGGAACAGAGGCTACCTTTGATGTTGATGTTCTGCCCAAGGAGTGTGTGGTTATTTTTAGAGCGACTCCCGTAGGAGGCGGAACAGCAGGCCCCGAAGGTGCGCATAAAGAAGGAACTATTGTTACCGTTGAGGCACAGGCGAACGATGGCTATAGCTTTGTGAAGTGGACAGAGGACGGAATTGATGTATCAACTGATGCAATCTATACCTTCACGGTGGAAAAAGACCGAGAGCTTACTGCGGTGTTTGAGAAAAACAGCTATAAGGTTACGTGGGATAACGGCGACGGCAGAAGCTATGAGCAGTCCGTAAAATACGGTGACGTTATAACAATTCCCACAAGTGATCTTTTTAATGAAACGGTAAGAAAAACAGGTCATACATTAGCTTCCTGGCAGGGCTATACCGAGGGTATGACAATGCCCGCAGAGGATGTAACTTTTACCGCCTCATACGAAGCAAACAGCTATATGGTTACGTGGGATAACGGCGATGGCGGAAGCTATGAGCAGTCCGTAAAATACGGTGACGTTATAACAATTCCCACAAGTGAGCTTTTTAACGAAACGGTAAGAAAAACAGGCTATACATTAGCTTCCTGGCATGGCTATACCGAGGGTATGACAATGCCCGCAGAGGATGTGACTTTTACCGCTTCGTACGAAGCAAATGAATACACCGTAAGCTTTAATGCAGGCGGAGGAGAAGCGATTGAAGCAATTACCGTAACCTATGGCGAAGCCTATGGCTCCCTTCCCGAAGCATCAGATGTCAGAGGGCTTACGTGCGACGGAAACTGGTATCTTACCGATGCTGACGGTAATGTTACGGATGAAATAATCACAGCAGAAACAATAGTTAAAACCGCACGTAACCATACACTTTCTGTAAAGCGAGATGTTGCCGAACCGATTCTTTCAATAAATCTTACGGCACCGGGATGCATTTCTGATAATTACGGATATTACAATCCGGAAAACTCCACAAGAATAATTACTGTAACAGTTGGCAATAAAAACGAGGATGTATTAACCTACAGTTATGAGTGGTATAAGGAAGGAGAATTGGTTTCAGACAGCGACACATATGATGATGTATTAACCCTTGACGGAAACGTATCTGACAGCGGAACTTATAAGGTTGTTGTAAAGGCTGAACTTGATGGAGAAGCCGGGATAGCATCGGAAGAAGCGGCAGCATCAGCCGAGGCGGAAAAGGTAGTAACAATACGCCGTATTTCAAATACACTTTCCTATGATGCGGCCGGTGGAGAAAACGCACCGGGCAGCCACTATACAAACGGAGAAAGAATCACAGTTGCCTCAGGCATTCCTGTAAAAGAAGGCTATCGCTTTGAAGGCTGGAACACAAAAGCGGACGGAAGCGGTATATCTTATCCGGAGGGAAGCGAATATATATTTGAAGAGGATAACGGAAACGGCGGTTTAAAGGTTACTCTTTATGCCATCTGGGTTGAAAAGGAAACGCTTACCATTGATGAAGCTATTCAGGAATCCACCTATGACGGAGAGGCTAAGGCATTTGAGATAAAAGGCGATGTCACGGAAGGCTTTACCGTTAAGTATAAAAAAGGCGAGGATGAAGTAACACCCATTGACACCGGAACATATGACGTTGTAATTACACGCGACGAAGACAATGATTACAAGAAGTTTGAAAAGACAGTTACCGGCGGACTTGTGATAAACAAGGCGACTCATACCATTACAGAAGCTGACCTTCCCGAGGCAGGACGTATTGTAAAGGGAAAAACTCTTTCTGAAGTAAAGCTTACTCCTTATGAGCTTAAGGACGAAGAAGAAAATGTGATAGGAACCTTTGAATGGGCAGAGCCCGATGAGGTTTTAAGCGAAAGCGGCACATTTACAAAGGAAATAAATTTTGTCCCCGCTGACAGTACCAACTACAACGGGCAGACCTTTGAAATTACTTTTAAGGTTTTTGTAAATCTCGGAAGCGTGGGCGGAGACGATACCAGATACTTTAACATTCAGTTTGAATCCAACGGCGGAAGCTATGTATCCATTCAGAATGTAGAAGAGGGAATGAAGGTTAAGGAGCCCAAAGCACCCACGAAGGAAGGATATGAGTTTGCCGGCTGGTTTACCGATAAGAAGCTTACCAAGGAATATAACTTCAGCAAAAAGGTAACTGAGGGCTTCACTCTTTATGCGGCATGGGAAGAGGAATCTGATGAGAAAAATCAGATAATTCTTACTATTGACAAGAAGAATGCCGTTGTTTTCGGTGAAACCGTGACAAATGACGTTGCACCGATAATTGTAAACGACAGGACAATGCTCCCCATAAGATTCATTGCGGAAGCACTTGGAGCAGAGGTAACCTGGGACGAAGATAAAAGAGAGGTTACAATTTCTTGTGACGATACAGAAATTGTTATAACCATTGATTCTGATGAGGCAAAGGTTGGATGGGAATTTGTTAAGCTTGACAGCCCTGCCTTTATCGAAAACGACAGAACATATCTTCCCTTAAGATTCGTTGCCGAAAATCTGGGTGCGAAGGTAGAATGGATAGAGGATGAAAGACAGGTTATTATAACAAAATAAAAGCTGCAGGGGCTGATAGCATCAGCCCCTTTTTGCTGTCTTGACGGAAGTTCGCTTTTGTGTTAAAATACCATTTGTGCTTTTAAAGAAAGGCGGTTTATTATGGATAAGCAGACGGAAACAAAAATTGAAGAAATAATAAAAGAAGCGGGAAAAATTATGCTTTCGGCCCGCTATAAAAATATGAATGTGGACGAAAAGACAGGATGTGCAAATTTCGTAACCGAATATGATGTATTGGTGCAGAAGTTCCTTGAGGAAAAATTCCTTGAATTAATCCCCGAAGCAAAATTCCTTGCGGAGGAAGAGGGAGAAGACGAAAACAAGGTTGGCGACGGCTTAACCTTTATAATAGACCCCATTGACGGAACAAGCAACTTTATGTATAATATGAATCTCAGTGCAATTTCCGTTGCCATCGCAAAGGATAAAAAGACCGTATTCGCTGCCATATATAATCCCTATGCCGATGAATATTTTACGGCTGAAAGAGGAAAAGGCGCTTATCTTAACGGAGGTAAAATAAGCGTTTCTTCCGTTAAGGCATCAAGTTCTCTGGCACTTATCGGAACGGCGGCGTATTATAAGGACTCCATTGGAGATAAAACGGTAAAAATGTTTGAAAAGGTTTTTTATTCCTTCGGGGACATAAGACGATGCGGCTCTGCGGCCATTGATTTATGCAATATTGCAAAGGGAAGTGCCTCGGCGTTTTTTGAATATGTTCTGTCTCCCTGGGACTATGCGGCAGGAGCTTTGATTGTGACGGAAGCAGGAGGATATATCACCGACTTTAAGGGAGAAAGCCTTCTTGACAGATATGAAAAAAGTACCGTCCTTGCAGCAAATGCCGTTGTTTTTGACGAAGCAAAAGAAATTGTAGAAAAAATTTACTGATTGTTCATTTTTCTCTCTTGCTTTTTAAAAGGAGAGAATATATAATAGAAAATAAGTTATTATGTAAAGGAGAACGAGCATGGAAGAAAATAAGGATTTGAATATCGAAGCCGAAGAAGAAAAGGAAGCCGTTGATAAAGCGGATTTTGCCGAAGTAAACTATGGCGAAGATAATAAGGAAGAAACAGAAGAAGCAGCAGAAAAAACAGGCGAGGAAGAAACAGAAGAAACCAAGGAAAAGAAGCCTAAGAAAAAGAAAATTATCGGTTTGGTAATTGCAATAGGATTGGTATTAATTCTTCTTATTGCAAGTGTTGCGAAATTTGCAGGCGGACAAAATGCAGGTCTTTCCAACAGATTCGGTGTTGTTATAGGTATTCCTAAAGGAGGCTATCTTATACATACCGACTATAACGGCGACAAGCTTTATAAGTCAGGTATTGCAAAGAACAACATTGGCGAAAATGAAGTGATTTCCAACGACATTGCTCCCTGGGGATTTACAGAGCATGGCGGTTCCATCTACTTCTTTGACAGAATGAAAAACGGTATATATAAGCTTGAGAAAAACGGTGCAGCTACACTTATTTATGAGGGAGTCACATATTATCATCAGTATTGCGGCAAATATGTTTACTTCATGGAACCTGAAGCAAGCTACGGCGGATTTGTAAAGAGAGTTCCCTTAAAGGGCGGAGAAGCCGAAACAGTTCTTAATGTATACACTACAAGCTTTGCTGTTTCAGGAAAAAATATCATTTACTACGATTCGTCATTAAACGATTTGCTTGTGACAACTCTTGACAATGCATTGGAATTTGCAAAAGCATCTGAAGGTGAAGCTATGACATCTGCTGATATAAAGGCTATTGTTGTTGCAGCTGACAGATATGCACAGAATATAAATGTGGTTGGCGATGATGTATACTTTACAGATGCATCCAAGGACAATGTAATTTGCCGTGCAAGCATAAAGACAGGCGAAGTTGAGGAAGTTAATTTCGGCACAACAGGAACATCCCTTAACGTATATGGAAAGTATATGTTCTATGTTGGTTCGGACAATTGCTTATATCGTATGAATCTTGACGGAAAAGATATAAGAAATCTTACAGGTAATGCATTTAAAACATTTGCAGGTTTCGGCTTGTTCAAAAACAGAATAGTTGCATATGCACTGATGGGACAGCTTAATGCTGAAACCATGCAGACAGATTATATGCCTGTGATAGTTGTTATGGACTTTGAAGGTAAGCCGATAAACGTAATTCCTGCCGTAGATATGTCAATGAACAATATGTATCCCGGTGGGGGAATGCCCGAGGTGCCTGAAGAAGTACCGGAGGAAACAGAGGAAGAAAGCGAAGCAACTGAAGAAACAGAAGGTTAAAATAAAAATCTCAGAGCCATTCGGCTCTGAGATTTTTTTATTCTGTGATATACTTTCCTACATACTCAATTACGTTTTCGGTGTCCGAGCAATTTTCGAATTTATTTCCTTTATATATGAATTCTTCGGTGTTGTTAATTATCGCAACGGGACAATGACAGTCGATAAAAGTGTTGTCCGAAACTTCGATTTTGCCGTGGAAGTATTTGCCTTCTTCAAATTTGGGGCGTTTCATAACCTCCACAAGGCCCTTGCTGCCCCAGCTGCTCTTTACATATTTGCAACGGGTAAAGGTATTGCCTGTTATAAGAACATCTCTTACTCCGCCTGCTTCAAACCAGTATTTTCCGTCGGACTCAAACTTGATGGGAGTTCCGGGATTGTCAAAAAGATTGTTTCTTATAACGGTTTTTCCCGCACTTGCAAGAAGCATTCCCCTTGCACGGTTGTTTTTAAGTGTGCAGTTTTCAAAAATTACTTCGGGAACTCTTGAAACCTCTGTAACATCGTCGCCCACCAGAATATCTTCTGTACCGCCTTCAATTTCAACACTGATATATTCATAGTTGATTTTGGTAACGGATGAAACCCTGTAGCACTTTTTCGGAATCAATGATTCGGGATCGCAGGTTTCTATTGTATCTCCTGCCTTGATAAATTCAATTCCCTGCGCCTGATTGTGCATATATTTAAGAAGTATGGATTTTTCCGTCTTATCCATTATACGAAGGTAGATGCCGTGAACGTTTAATGCATCGTCAAGCTGTGCCTCAAAGTATGAATCGTGGATATGTATAAGACCGTAGCAGTGAACAAAGTGGGTAGCATCGGCACCCAGGGTGATTATGCCGTCAGCGTAGGGTACCAATTTCATTCCCGATATTTCGATGTTTTCGGAAACCTGGGCGATTACGCCCATTCCGGGGCCGTTGTGGCGGGTAAAGTTTTCGATTTTTATATTTTTTGAATGGTCGATAAATATTCCGCAGGATTCTCTGCTTCCGGGATCCAGTGAAATTTTATCGCCTGTTTTAAGTCCGTTGTTATAATAGTAGGGGGAGTCTGTATGATAAAGGATATTCCCTTCGGAATCTGTAAGCTTGGAAAATGGAACACCGGCAAGACCAAGGTCGGGAAATTCGGGAGTCATATAGCCGGTTTCCTTATCCCAGGCGTTAAGGCGTGAAAAATAAGCAAACTTTGAGTTTCTTCTTGCTACCTTAAGGCAGGTTCCGTGAAGCACCACAGGAGAGCCTCCCGTCTGGAGAAATGTAAAGCCTTTTTCGGAGCACTCTGTAACAACCCCTTCTGCTGTCAGGGGGTCAGATGTCCTTACGGATACGTTTTTTATTCCGATGTTTTCTGAGTCGATTACGGCAAAGGGGAAGGCGGTATCGTCAATTATAAGTTCGCTTCCCGAAAAATCCAAGGTAAAGTCCTTGAAGCCTTCCAAAAGGAATATGATTCCGCGAAGCCCGTTGTCGTGATTTGAAATTGTTACATATCTTTGCTCTGCGAGGGCGGAAGATATGTTATATGTACCTTTTGGGAAAACAAGAGTGTCTTCGCCATGCTCTTTGCAGTAGCAAAGAGCGGCTTTTATATCAAGCGTAATATTATCGGTTTTGTTAAATTGTTCAAAGTTTACCATCGGTGTCATCCTTTCTTCGGGGGTTTACTTAATTTTACCATATAAAAACCGAAAAAGCAACAACAAAGAAAACAGGAATTTTTATGAACAAAAAGTAAAATATAACAAAATTGTTAAAAAAGTTTGACAAAATTAAAATATTGTGTTATAATACGGTAAAAGTTACATAAACTCATTTGAGAAAAGCTTTGTTTTAAGATAGATGAATTGGAAAAAATGGAGGATTTATGTTTTTTAATATTAAGAGATTAGGCTCACTTATGGTTACGGTTGCTTTAATTGCAATCAATACAATTTGTACGGATGCTGAGGTAGGTATAGTTATTGCATCAAGCCTTAATGTAAGAGAAAAGGCAAGTTCAAGCTCTGCAATTGTGGCAGAGGTTGAAGCGGGAAGTGAAATTCTTCTTCTGGAGCGTACAGGTGACTGGTATAAGGTTAACGTCGGCGACATCGGATATGTTAATGCAAACTATATAAGAACAGAGAGCGAATTTTCAACGGGAACCGTTAATGAAGCTCCCACAACAGATGCAACCATAACAAAGGGACAGCAGGTAATAGACCTTGCCAAGCAGTATATCGGTGTGCGTTATGTATACGGAGGTACAACTCCCAACGGATTTGACTGCAGCGGTTTTGTTCAGTATGTATATAAAAACATGGGAGTAACCCTTAACCGTGTTGCGGCAGACCAGGCTAAAAACGGTATTTATGTAGCAAAAGAAAATCTTCAGCCCGGAGATTTGGTATTTTTTAAAAAGCCGGGAAGAGCCATCCACCATGTCGGTATTTATGTGGGAGACGGAAACTACATACATGCTCCCTACACAGGAAGAACTATCTGCATAGAACCCATGACACGTTCCGACTATTACACGGCAAGAAGAATATTCTATTAATGCCCGGAAAAAAACACTTGATTTTCTTGAAAAAGTGTGTTATAATATAAAAAGCGTAAAAGAGTGGGAATTCTCCCACTCTTTCGTGTTGTATTAAGGAATTTATATTTTTCTCTGGAAAAGTGAGGTGTGAAAATGTCCGTAATCGAGGAAATCGCAGAAAAGGAAGCTTCGGCGATTTGTGAAAAAGAGGGACTCTACGTTTATGAAGTAGAGTATAAAAAAGAAGGAAGCGACATGGTGCTTAGAATTTTTATAGATTCTGATACCGGCGTCACTCTTGATGACTGCGAAAAGGTAAGCCGTGCTTTATCTGACAGATTTGACGAGCTTGATCCGATAAAAACGCCGTATGAACTTGAACTTTCTTCGCCCGGTATAGAAAGGCTTCTTACAAGGCCATGGCATTTTGACAAGGTAATCGGCGAAAAGATAAGCGTTAAACTTTTTAAGCCAATTGATGGAATAAAAAACTTTACGGGAATCTTAAAAGAAGCCGACATCGAAACCTTTACTATTGAGGTCGGAGAAAATTTATTGAAAATTGAAAAAAATAAAGCATCACAAATAAAAACAGTATTTGAATTTTAGGGGGTATTTAAGAAAAATGAACCAGGAACTTATGCAGGCTTTGGAAGAACTCGAACTTACCAAAGACATTAAAAAAGAGTACATGATAGAGGCTATAAAGGCGGCACTTGTTGCAGCTTGCAAAAAGAATTATCTTGACAATCTTTATGTACGTGTTGAAATGAACGAGGAAACAGGTGCAATTCAGGCCTTCACACAGAAAATGGTAGTGGAGGAAGTTGAAAGCCCTGCAAACGAAATTACTCTTGAGGAGGCTCGTGCAATAAAGCCTTCCTATGAAATCGGAGATTTTGTTGATTTTGCGGTAGATCCCATGCGTTTCGGAAGAATTGCCGCACAGACAGCAAAGCAGGTTGTTATTCAGAAAATCAGAGAAGCTGAAAGAGGACACCTTTTTGATGCATTTACGGAAAAGGAAGGAAAAATCCTTACCGGTATTATTCAGAAAGAAGACAAAAAAGGAATTATTGTTTCTCTTGAGGATAATGCCGAAGGTCTTCTTATACCGAAGGAGCAGATTCCCGGAGAAGAATATCCTTTCAATAAGAGAATGAAGTTCTTTGTTATGGAAATCAAGAAGGCTTATGCAGGTCCTCAGATTTTGCTTTCAAGAACTCATCCCGGACTTATAAGAAAACTCTTTGAACAGGAAGTTCCTGAAATTGCTGACGGAACAGTTGAAATCAAGAGCGTTGTCAGAGAAGCGGGTTCGCGCACAAAGATGGCTGTATGGTCTAATGATGAAAAAATTGACCCCATTGGTTCATGTGTAGGACAGAAGGGTATGAGAGTCAATGCCGTTATGGACGGTATGGGCGATGAAAAAATCGATATTATAAAGTATTCGGAAGATCCTGCCGAGTTTATAAAGGCGGCATTAAGTCCTGCTAAGGTTACAAGCGTTACCATAAACGAGGAAGAAAAGAGTGCTGCTGTTTTAGTTCCCGAATATCAGCTTTCCCTCGCAATCGGTAAGGAAGGTCAGAATGTTCGTATTGCGGCAAGACTTACCGGCTGGAAGATTGATATCAAGAGCGATAATGCCCAGTAACAGAGGTGATTTCTGTGGCTAAAAACATTCCTTTGCGTATGTGTTGCGTATGCAGAGAAAGCAAAGAAAAGAAAGAACTTTTAAGAATTGTTAAAAATAAGGATGGCGAAATTTTTATAGACCCCTCCGGCAAAGCCAACGGCAGAGGTGCATATATCTGTAAAGACGGAAAGTGTGCTGAAGAAGCTGAAAAGAAAAGGGCACTTGAGCGGTCTTTCAAGGTAGCTATCGACAAAGAATTGTTTTCATCTCTTATGGAAATGAAGACAGCAGACTAATCATGGAGGTGTTTCTATGGCTAAAATTAAAGTAAACGAACTTTCTAAAGAGCTCGGCGTAAAGAGTGCTGAGCTTGTTGAATTACTTAGAGATACAGGTTCTCAGGTAAAGGGCTATTCCAGCGTACTTTCTGATATGGATATGAATATAATCCTTGAGCATTTCACAAAGCTTTACGATGACGGCTCTGATATTTATGAATTCATGAAGTCGTTGTGCCCTGTTGAAGAGCCTAAAAAGGAAGAACCCAAGAAGGAAGTTAAGAATGTTTCTGAAGAAAAGGAACCTGCTCCCGTAAAGGAATCCGGCACAAAACCCAACCGAAACACGGAAAAGAGATATGTTGACACCCGTGCTAACGTTGTGGATCTTTCCAAGTATAATGACAGTGAAAAAATCGAGGAGCTTGCTCCTGAACTTAAGGATACTGTTACAAACAAACAGAAAATTAAAAAGGGACAAAAGAATAAAATGCAGCAGCAGAAAAATAATTTTGTTCCCAAAAAGGAAGAACCCAAGAAAAAGGAAAAGCTTGAAATAGAGATTCCTGATGAAATCATCGTATCTGACCTTGCGGAAAAGCTTAAGGCATCTGTTAACGATGTAATCAAGCGTCTCATGTTAATCGGCGTTATGGCCAATGTTAATCAGGCTGTTGACTTTGATACTGCAAGTTTAATTGCAGAAGATATGGGTGCAAAGGTAACAAAGGAAATTATTGTTACAAAAGAGGATGTTCTCTTTAATGATACAGAGGACGCTCCTGAGGATTTACTTCCCAGAGATCCCGTTGTTGTTGTTATGGGTCACGTTGACCACGGTAAGACATCACTTCTTGACGCTATAAGAGAGACAAACGTTGTATCCGGCGAGGCAGGCGGTATTACTCAGCACATCGGTGCGTACCGTGTTAAAATAAACGACCGTCAGATTACTTTCCTTGATACACCCGGTCATGAAGCGTTTACCGCAATGCGTGCCAGAGGTGCACAGGTAACTGATATTGCAATTCTTGTTGTTGCGGCTGACGACGGAATTATGCCTCAGACTGTTGAAGCGATTAACCACGCTAAGGCTGCAGGTCTTACAACAATTGTTGCAATCAATAAAATTGATAAGGAAAGTGCGGATATTGCAAGAGTAAAACGTGAACTTTCTGAGAATGATATATTGATAGAAGAGTGGGGCGGAGATACTGTTTGTGTTGAAGTTTCCGCAAAACAGAGAATCAACATTGAAGGCCTTCTTGAAATGGTTATCTTAAGTGCCGATATGCTTGAGCTTAAGGCTAACCCCAACAGAATGGCTAAGGGTACAGTAATTGAGTCCCGTCTTGATAAGGGAAGAGGTCCTGTTGCAACCGTTCTTGTTCAGCGTGGTACACTTAAACAGGGTGACGTGGTTGTTGCAGGAACAAGTGTAGGTAGAGTTCGTGTAATGTCCGATGATAAGGGCAATAAGATTAAAGAGGCAGGGCCTTCCGTACCTGTTGAGATTGTTGGTCTTTCAGAGGCTCCCGAAGGTGGCGAAGTATTCTTTGCGGTTGACGATGAAAGAGCTGCACGTGACGTTGTAGAGGCAAGAAAGCAGAAGATTAAGGATGAGGCTATTTTGGCCCAGTCTGCGGTAAATCTTGATGATCTCTTTGCTCAGATTTCTCAGGGTGATGTGAAGACTCTTAACATAATAGTAAAGGCCGACGTTCAGGGTAGTGTTGAAGCGGTACGTCAGAGTCTTGAAAAGCTTTCCAATGAGGAAGTTAAAGTTAAGGTTATTCACGGGGCAGTCGGCGGTGTAAATGAGTCCGACGTTATGCTGGCATCCGCATCCAACGCCATTATCGTAGGATTTAATGTAAGACCCGACAGCGGAGCAAGAGTGGCTGCTGAAACAAAGGGCATCGAAATGAGAATGTATCGTATTATTTACGATGCAATTGATGAAATTGAAGCTGCCATGAAGGGCATGCTTGCACCTAAGTTCCGTGAAAAGGTAACAGGTCATGCAGAGGTACGTCAGACATTCAAGGTTTCCAGCGTAGGTACTATCGCAGGATGCTATGTTACAGACGGTGTAATCCAGAGAAACAACCAGGTAAGAGTTGTTCGTAACGGTATCGTTATTTACGAAGGTGCAATTGACTCTCTTAAGAGATTTAAGGATGATGCCAAGGAAGTTGCATCAGGCTTTGAATGCGGTATGAGTATTGAAAAGTTTAACGACATCAAGGAAGGCGACGTATTCGAAAGCTTTACAATGGAAGAGGTTGAAAGATAAATGAGTTTCGACAGGATTGAGCGAATTTCCGGCGAAGTAATGAGGGAGCTTTCAAATATTTTAAGAGAAATAAAAGATCCCAGAATGAAGGGCATGGTAAGTATTCTTGCCGTTAAGGTGGCAAAGGATTTATCGCATGCCAAGGTTATTTTAAGTGTGCTTGGTACCGAGGAGGATAAAAAGTCAACTCTCGCTGCATTGAAATCTGCAAGCGGCTATATAAGACGCGAGCTTTCGGGCAGAGTTGACCTTCGTATCACTCCCCAGTTAAGCTTTGAAATCAGTGATTCCATTGAACACGAAATTCACATAAGTAAAATTATTGAAGATGCGTTAAAGGGAACTGAGGGAAAAAATGAGTAAATTTTCTGATATTATAAAAGAAATTGAAAAAGCGGAGAGCATCGCTGTTTTCGTCCATGTAAATATGGACGGAGATGCGGTAGGCTCCGCATTTTCCTTTGCCAATGCATTGAAGGATTTTGGCAAAAAGGTTACGGTTGTGCTTAATGATAATCCTCCGCCTTATTTGAAATATTTCTGCGATGACTATGTAACAGAGTCGGACGAAGAATTTGATCTTGCCGTGGCTCTTGATTGCGGAGATATGGCAAGACTGGGATGGTGTAAGGCACTTTTTGAAAAAGCACACCGTCATGTTTGCATTGACCATCATGTGTCAAATGTGGGATACGGCGACGTAAACTATATAAAAGCGGAAGCTTCAAGCACAAGTGAAATTATTTATGAATTTATTATGGAATTTACGGGGAAAATTTCCCCCCGCCAGGCAGAACAGCTTTATGCAGGCTTTATCACCGATACAGGAGGATTTAAGTTTTCAAACACCACGCCCGAAAGCTTTATATACAGTGCCGAACTTTTAAAATGCGGTGCCGATATAAGCAGGGTTTGCATAGAAATTTATGAGTGTGTATCTTTGGGTAAGCTTAAGCTTAAGTCAAGGGCACTTGATTCACTTAAGCTTTACTCCGGAGGAAAAATTTCTTCTGTTATTTTAACCGAAAAGGATTTTGAGGAAACCGGAACGGAATTTTCCGATTGCGAGGGATTTTCTGAAATCGGAAGAAGTGTTGACGGAGTTGAAGCGGCGTTTTCTATAACCATTAAAAACCAGGTAAAAGTAAGTCTTCGCAGTAAATCCTATGTGGATGTGTCCCGTGTTGCGACTCATTTTGGCGGAGGAGGACATGTGAGGGCGAGCGGATTTACATTGCCCGGCGATACCGATGTACCGCATCTTACAGAGGAAATAGTTAAGATGCTTGAAAAAGAGATAATGGAGCACGAAAATGAACGGAGTAATAATAATTGACAAGGAAGCAGGGTTTACAAGCTTTGACGTTGTTGCTAAGGTGAGAAAACTCTGCAGGCCGTTTAAGGTCGGTCATACGGGGACGTTGGATCCTGACGCTACCGGGGTGCTTCCTGTTTGTATAGGAAATGCAACAAGAGCGGCAGACATAATGAGCGGAAACGACAAGAAAAGCTATCGTGCAGTAATGCGTTTGGGCTCTGCAACGGAGACCTATGATGCATCGGGTGCTGTTACGGAAAGTGCAGACGCCACCGGAGTTACGGATGAGCTTGTTGAAAATGCTCTTTCCTCATTTCGTGGAGAAATTATGCAGGTTCCTCCGATGTACTCGGCAATAAAGATAGGCGGAAAAAAGCTTTATGAGCTTGCCAGAGAAGGTAAGGAAATAGAAAGGGAAGCAAGAAGGGTTATAATTCACTCTCTTTCTGTTGTGGCACGGGAAGGAAACGATATAACCATTGACGTGGATTGCTCAAAAGGAACATACATAAGAAGTCTTTGCCACGATGTTGGCATAAAGCTTGGGTGTTTTGCCCATATGGCATCTTTGAGAAGAACGAAAAGCGGAAACTTTACACTTGACGATGCAGTTAAGCTTTCTGAATTAGTGGATGCTTCGGACATTGAAAAGCACCTTATCCCTACCGAAAGACTTTTTGATTATCCCGATTTTACGGTAAGTGAAAAACAGGAATATCTCGTAAGAAACGGCGTGAGTGCTTACTGTGAGGGAGAAGAAGGCAAATACAGAGTATTTAATAAAAAAGGTGAATTTCTTTCTGTTTCGGAAATTGTCAATATGGACGGAAGAAAGTGTTTGAAGCTTGTGAAGAGCTTTTACGGAGCAACAAAGGACTGATTTTGTGATAATATTAGGCGAAGATAAAAAACTTAATAACACATCTGTCTGCATAGGAAATTTTGACGGAGTACATATGGCACACAGGGCACTTATAAAAATGGCCAACGATGAGAAAGATAATCTTGAAAGTGTCATATATACCTTTTCGCCTCATCCTAAAAAAGTTTTCGGAAAAGAGCTTTGCTTTATACAAAGCGAAGAGGAAAAAAAGAAAACATTGTCAAAAACAGAATGTGATTATCTGTTTTTGAAAGAAACAACCAAGGAGTTTCTCGGGAAAAGTCCGCTTGACTTTGTAAGGGAAGAACTGGTTGAAAGACTTGGGGCAAAAAAGGTTTTCGTGGGTTATGACTTTAAGTTCGGCAAAAACTCCGAGGGTGATGCAGATCTTCTTTCATCTCTTGGGAAAGAATACGGATTTTCTGTTCATATCCTTTCGGAAATTAAAATTGCGGATATTCCCGTGAAGAGTAGTACTATAAGGCGTTTTATTGAAGACGGAGATTTTTACAGTGCCAATCTCCTGCTCGGAAGACTCCATTCCTATGAGGGGGATATAGTCCACGGAAAAAGTCTTGGAAGAAATCTCGGCTTTCCCACGGCAAATATTTTTCCCGGAAGGGAAAAGGCACTTCCGCCATTCGGAGTATATGCAGCAAAGGCAGAAGTTGAAGGCGAAATTTATGATGCTGTTGTAAATGTGGGGATTAATCCCACGGTTGAAAACGGGGATGTTCCCAAAATGGAAGTTAATTTAATAGATTTTAATAAAGATATTTACGGAAAACGGATAAAAATTTCTTTTTTCAAAATAATAAGAAGAGAGAAAAAGTTCAAAAATATAGATGAACTTAAATATCAAATTGAAAAAGATGTAAAAAATGCAAAAAAATGTTTGACAAACTGTTAAATATGTGTTAAAATAAATGATGGCTTATGAATGGCCGAACCTTATGCGAGGTTTCGGGGTTCACCGCCCTTTGCTTCGTGTAAAGGAGATATTAAATTAGGAGGTGTAGTAATGTTAAAGGACAGAAAGCAGGAAATTATCGCTACTTATCGCACAAGCGAGAACGATACAGGTTCTCCTGAAGTTCAGATTGCTCTTTTGACCGAGAGAATCAATCATCTTAATGAACATCTCAAGGTGAATAAGAAGGACCATCATTCAAGAAGAGGTCTTCTTAAGATGGTAGGTAAGAGAAGAAGCTTACTTAACTATCTTGAAAGAATCGACATCGAAAGATATCGTGCAATCCTTGAAAAGCTTGGCTTAAGAAAGTAATTATATGCAGGCGGTCGTTACTTTAATGACCGCCGCTTTCTTCTATTTGAGAAAGTTCGTAAAGTATGCATTAAAGCGTAAAAAAACAAAAAATGGCCGAAAGCGATTAGCAGTTAGATGTGCTTTTTCTCCTTGAGAAGGCAGATCTAAGTGCTAAATGCTTAGGCCTGGAAAATATTAATAACCGAAAGGAAGGTATTTTATGAAGAAAATATTCACTACAGAAGTAGCAGGCCGTCCCTTCAGCGTTGAAGTTGGAGAACTTGCACAGCTTGCAAACGGAAGTGCATTCGTTAAATACGGAGAAACTGCAGTACTTTGTACAGCAACAGCTTCCGCAAAGCCCAGAGAAGGCGTGGACTTTTTCCCTTTAAGCGTTGATTATGAAGAAAAGCTTTACAGCGTAGGTAAGATTCCCGGAAGCTATACACGCCGTGAATCCCGTCCTTCTGAGCATGCTATTTTAAGCTCCAGATGTATTGACAGACCTATCCGTCCCTTATTCCCCGCAGACCTTCGTAACGACGTAACAGTTATCACAACAGTTATGTCCGTTGATCAGGATTTCCAGCCTGAGGTAACCGCATTAATCGGTGCATCTCTTGCGATTTCTATTTCCGACATTCCCTTTAACGGTCCCATCGCAGGTGTAAATGTTGGTCTTGTTGACGGAAAGCTTATCTTAAACCCCACAGAAGAAGAAAGAGCAGCTAGCTCCCTTAACTTAACCGTTGCAGGTACAAAGGAAAAGGTTAACATGATCGAGTGCGGTGCTGACAGTGTTCCCGAAGATACAATGTTAGAAGCAATTTTACTTGCACACGAAGAAATCAAAAAGGTTTGCACATGGATTGAAAGCGTTGCAGCTGAAATCGGCAAGGCAAAGTTTGATTATGAACATGTAACAGTTGATGAAGAGCTTTTCGAAGAAGTAAAGGCTTTTGCTATTGACAGAGTTAAGTGGGCGCTTGACACAGATGATAAGAGAATCCGTGATGAACACATGGCAGTTGTTTCTTCCGAGGTTTACGAACACTTTGCTGACCGTTATCCCGAAGCAGAAGGACAGGCTGTACTTGACGGAGTATTATACAAGCTCCAGAAGTTTGTTGTAAGAAGATGGCTCCTTGACGAAGGCAAGAGAGTTGACGGCAGAGGAATGGACGAAATCCGTCCCCTTTCCTGCGACATCGATCTTCTTCCCAGAGTTCACGGTTCTGCACTCTTCACAAGAGGTCAGACTCAGGTGCTGACAGCAACAACTCTTGCTACATTATCCGAGGCTCAGATGCTTGACGGTATCGATAATGAAGAATCCAAGAGATATATTCACCACTACAATTTCCCCTCTTACTCTGTAGGTGAAACCCGTCCTTCAAGAGGACCCGGAAGAAGAGAAATTGGTCACGGTGCACTTGCTGAAAAGGCACTCGTTCCCGTAATCCCCTCAGAGCAGGAGTTCCCCTATGCTATAAGACTTGTATCCGAAGTTTTATCTTCAAACGGTTCTACAAGCCAGGGAAGTATCTGTGCAAGCACACTGTCTTTAATGGCAGCAGGCGTTCCGATTAAGGCTCCTGTTGCAGGTATTTCCTGCGGCCTTATCACAGAAGGCGACAGATTTATCACCATGACAGACATCCAGGGCTTAGAGGACTTCTTCGGCGACATGGACTTTAAGGTAGCAGGTACAAAAGACGGTATCACAGCCATTCAGGTTGATATAAAGATTGACGGTCTTACACCCGAAATCATAAAGACAGCGTTCGAGAAGACAAGAGTTGCAAGACTCCATATCTTGGATGATGTAATGCTTAAAAGAATTGCAGAGCCCAGAGAGCAGCTTTCTGCTTATGCTCCCAAGATCATCTCCACAAAGATTGATCCTGAAAAGATTCGTGAAGTTATTGGCTCCGGCGGTAAGACAATTCAGAGAATTACAGCAGAAACCGGTGTTAAGATTGATATCGAGGACGACGGAAGCGTATTTATCGCTTGTGTAGATTACGAAGCAGGTATGAAGGCGTTAAAGATCGTTGAAGGTATCGCATCTGAGCCTAAGGTTGGAGAAACCTACACAGGTAAGGTTATGAGAATTATGGACTTCGGTGCATTCGTTGAATATCTTCCCGGCAAGGAAGGCCTGGTTCACATCTCCAAGCTTGACACAAAGAGAGTTGACAAGGTAACAGATATCGTTTCCGTTGGCGACGAAATTCAGGTTAAGTTAATCGAAGTTGACCGTCAGGGAAGAATAAATCTCTCCAGAAAGGACGCTCTTTTAGACCTCGAAAAGAAGGCTGAAGACGCAGAATAATGATAGAAATTAAAACTCTTTCAAACAAATTGAAAATTGCATATGAAAGATTACCTCACGCCCGCTCAGTTTCAGCGGGCGTTTGGGTTTTATCCGGGTCCAGATATGAAAAGATAAGCGGAATTTCACATTTTATAGAGCATATGCTGTTTAAGGGAACCAAAACAAAATCTGCCAGGGAGCTGGCCGAAAAGATGGATTTGACAGGCGGACAGCTAAACGCATATACCACCAGGGAATATACTTCATATTATGCTCTTACGGTGGACAATAGCTTAGAAGATGCCCTTGAGGTTTTAAGCGATATGATTAAAAATTCCCGCTTTTCTGAAAGTGATATAGAGCTTGAGAAAGGCGTGGTTTTAGAAGAAATCGCCATGTATGAAGATTCGCCCGAGGATCTTGTTTATGACCTTCTTGAAGAGCATGCTTTTTCGGGAAACAGCTTGGGACGTAATATAACAGGAAGCAGAGAAAGCGTTATCAGCATAACGAGAAATGATATACTTTCTCATATGGAAGCTTTTTACACACCGTCCAACATGGTGCTTTCTGTGGCCGGGAACTTTAATGAGGACGAGCTTTTGTACTTTGCAGACAAGTATTTCGGGGATATGAAGGATAGCTTTGCTGTTACGCCGGAATATATCAAGCCCGCATTTACAAGCGGAGAAAATACCACTGTAAAAGAAATTGAGCAGGCAAATATTGCTATAGGTTATGAAAGCTTCGGATACGATAATGATTTAAGATATCCTCTTATAATTTTGAATAATGCCTTTGGTTCATCCATGAGTTCCAGACTTTTTCAGAGAATAAGAGAAGAGGAAGGCCTGGCGTATTCTGTGTACTCATCGGTGGCAAGCTATCGTGACATAGGGCTTTTCAGTATTTATGCAGGACTTAAGGCGGAAAATCTTTCTAAAACTGAAAAGATAATTAAAGAGGAAACGGAAAAACTGGTGAAAAGCGGACTTACCGAGGAGGAAATAGCGAGGGCGAAAAAGCAGATTGCGGGAAGTCTTATTTTGAGCGGTGAATCTGTAAGTAGTCATATGAGCACGATGGGTAAGGGGATTTTGTTAAACGGTGCAGTTAAAACCGAGGACGAACTCCTTGCAAAAGTGGAAGCGGTAACAGATAGAGACATACTTCTGGTGGCGGAAAAGGTTTTTGCAAACGGAAGTTGCTTTAAAGAAATTGTAAAAGGAAAATAGCAGGAAATGAAAAAGCGTATCACCAAAAAGGGGATACGCTTTTTTTAATGGGAATTTTGTCGTAGGGTTTTTGTATGATAAGCCACGGTGCGACAGCATTTTCGGTTTTACTTTGGTATAATGAAAAAAAGCTTGTCCGGGAGTGTTTGTTTTGTGGATTTCGGAAAAATGGAAAAAAGTAAATAAAGAAAAAATTTTAAGAGTAACCGTGTTGTTTCTTTTCTCGATAACGAAGCTATATGCAGATGTGGAACCTTTTGGCCTTCCGGCTTTGTGCATATGGGGAAAAAATCCGCTTGATATTCTTGTATGCACGATAGGATTACTTGTTTCAAACGTGGGATTTTCTGCATATTTAAGACACGTTTTTGCAATGGTGATTTTTAAAATTTCTGAGCGTTTTTTGAAAGATGTCCTTCCTGAATTTATCATTATGGGGAGCTCGGTTTTGCTTGGGGGTGCATTATCTCTCTTTTTACTGAAAGAAAAAAGCTTGGTTCTTTATTCCTTCGCAGCGGCAGAAGCCATAACTTCCGCTGTTTTTATATTCGTTTTCAGAAAGACAAAGGAAGTTTTAAGAGCAAGGAATAGAGGCGAGATTATAACAGAGGGAGAGCTGAGTTTTCCTTTGATTTCGGGAATGGTGCTGTGTCTGGCGTTTTCGGGGATTGATTTTTGGAGAATGTCTGTCTCGTGTATGCTCCTTATTCTTTTCGGAATGGTGGCATCGTATAAATACAGAGCTCCTGTAAGTGCGATGGTAAACATGGCGGCAGGTTTTTTGTGCCTTTCTTTCACTCCGGGAAATGCGGCCGTTTCACTGTATCTTATACTTTCCGGATTTTGTGCTTCCGTGCTCAAAAAATACGGAAAATTTCTTATTCCCGTTACATACATGGTGCTTTTTCCGATTTTTGCTTCGCTAAAGGTTAATACTACGAGTATTTATCTTGAAGATATTACGGTGGCATCTGTGATTTTTCTGCTTTTGCCGGCCAAAATTTACGGCTACTTTGAAGCTATTCCTTACACGAATACGGAGGAAGCTTCGGTTCAAAGAATTTCTGAAAAAATAAGCATTGCATCAGACACCTTTTATTCCATTTCGGAAATATTTTCAGGAATGGAGTTTTGCACTTTCGAAAAAGAGGAAAAGGATGCACCAAGGCTTACTGTGGAAAGTGTATGTAGCGATTGCGTATTTAAGGGTAAATGCAGTGAGGAAGCGGAAAAGGTACTTAGAGCGTATACCTCCGGGAAAGAAAAATTCAACGAACAGAGGATAACCTGCACACGAAAGAGAGAACTTCTGTCGGCCTTTTCCGGTAATTACAGGGTTCTCAGAATGGAAAACATGCTAGACAGTCACATCAAAGAGGCGAATGCGGCTTTAAGTGAAGAAATGATTTGCATTGCCGAACTTTTAAAGGGGATTGCATGCAGAGAAGAAACCATGCTTAAAAGAGACAAAACAGCAGAAAACGAGCTTTACAGAACATTGAAAAAAGGTGGAATTAGGGTAAAGAGCATTGTTGCCGGGAAAAATACGAAGGGATTGATGCATGTTATAATCAATATGTATCCCTGTAAAGGATGTGATTTTTGCGACGAGTATGTGCCTTCTTTAATAAAAGAAACGCTGGGCATTAATGTTATCCGCTACGGAAGCAAGAGATGTGAAGCCTGCAAGGTAACATACTGCGAAACACCGGCCCTTAAAATTGAAACGGCAATGGCGGGAAGAGCATCTTCTGAAATATCCGGAGACAGTGTAGATTTTTCTTATGTGGATGATGAACATTTTGCTGTAGTACTGTCGGACGGGATGGGAACCGGCAATCTGGCGGGATATAAAAGCAGAGCGGCATCTAAGCTTTTACTTGAGCTTCTTTCTGTGGGAATGAGTATAAATTCGGCTTTGGAAATGGTAAATGCTATGCTTCTGAGGCAGAGTGGCAGGGACTTTGTTACTCTGGATACGGCTCTTTTGAATCTTGAAACAGGAGAGGTGGAATTTTCTAAAAATGCCTGTGCGTCAAGTTATATATTAAAGTGTGGGGGAAGGGTTATCCCGCTTGAACTTTGCGGAAGTCCATTGGGGATTGTGGGCAAGGTTCAGTCCGGAACAAGAAAATATCGCATAGCGGAGGGTGATTTCCTCATTATGGTATCGGACGGAGTTGCGGATTGTTTTTGCGGAAAAGAGTCTCTGAAAGGAAAAATAGAGGAGTTTATTCCGGGGTCTGTAAAAAATCTTGCAGACTATATTTTGGCAGAAGCAGTTCATATTAAAGGAAAAAATATTACGGATGATATGACGGTGGTTGCGGTCGGATGCATAAAAAAGCAAAAAAGTGGTAAAACTAAAGAAAAAGGAGGTCAGGTATATGAGAAGCGATAAAAAAGTAATTATTCTGGATAATATAAAGTCCGACTGCATAGAGCAGGCTATGTTTATATTAAAGGATTCACGTCCTGAAAACATTGATGCCGTCCGCGAAGCTGAAAGAATCGTTGAAAATTATACGAAAAGATACCATTATACCTTATATTCAAAAATGCTTAAAAAGAGAAAGGTTTCGGGAGCTGTACTCGCCGGAATTATTTTGGGATGTACGGCTTTTCTTGGAGTGGCTCTGGTTATGTGGATTATATAAAAATATGCACTTACCTCGTGGTAAGTGCATATTTTTATATTTCTGTGGTTATTGCCATTCCGGTCTTGGCTGATTCAAAGCATGCTTCCATTACCTTTACAACTCTTAAGGCTTGTTCGGGCTTAATGGTAAGCTCGGCTTTTCCTTCGATGGCGTTTATCATCTGACGATAGGTGGGATTTAAGTTATCCTCCACATCTGTGGGAGCCGAAATGTGGATTGTATCCACTGTATCGGGATCACGGGGGGCCATGGTCTTGGAGGGGCCGACTTTATTTTTTGCAATTTCTGCTCCCCAGGTGGACTGACGGTCTTTGCATCTTACAATTGTTCCTTTGCAGTCCCAGTCTCCGATTTCAAGGGAGCCTTCCTTGCCTAAAACATACCATCTGGGATGCTTTATGAAGTTATTGGTAGAAACCTCGATATAGGCAGTAACGCCGTTGGAAAGGGTTAATACCAGGTGAAAATTATCGTCAACCTCGGCGTAGTTTATGTTGTACATCTTGCAGAAGATGTTTTTGACTTTGGCATCAGGATACATATACATAATCTGATCGATTAAGTGAACACCCCAGTCAAGCATCATTCCGCCGCCCTGGGCTTTGTCTGTTCTCCAGCCTTTCGGAAGACCGCGGGAACCTTCGACACGGGACTCTATTAAGTAAACATCACCAAGTAAGCCTGCTTCCACATTACGCTTCATAAGTATAAAGTCCTTATTCACACGACGATTCTGGTCTATAGTGAAGATTTTTCCTTCTTCTTTGGCAACCGCCATAATTTCAAGGAGATCATCGGAGGTTATGGTAACAGGCTTTTCGCAAAGCACGTGCTTTCCGCTTTTGAGTGCATTTATGCAAAAATCCTTATGAAGGTGGTTGGGAACCGCAACAAGAACAATGTCTATTTCAGGATCGGAATAAATTTCTTCTGCCGAGCTGTAAACATAAAGTCCTTTCTCTGTTGCAACAGCCTGTCTTTCCGGATTTATGTCGTATATACCTTTTACCTTGATGATGTCTGTAAGCTCTTTTGACTGAGTAAGGTGGTGACCTGCCATTCCGCCGAAGCCTATAAATGCAACATTATGTACCATGGTAATTACCTCGCTGATTCGTTAGTTTTTTTGTTTGTGGAATTTAATGCACAAAATCCTGTTCGGATTTTGATTCTGTTCGGTTTAGCTGAATTGCTTCGCTGCTTGCTACGCAACTATTCAGCTAAACTCCCATAAATAAATTTCTTCGTTGAAATTTATTTATTCAAAGCTATTCGCCTCACGGTCGTTTTGCACAACTCTCGCTAAAAATTTTCTTTATTGAAATGGTGATACAAGCCCTATCCGGGCTGTATCAGCTTAAGTTTCACAGAATTACTCAGCTATTCGCTTCGTGACCATTCTGCGAAACTCTCGCTAAAAATTTCTTTGTTGAAAATTACGAAGCAATTCGCAATTTGCTCATTGCTTTTTTTGTTGCACAAAACTGTTCGGCTATTCGCCTCACGGTCGTTTTGCACAACTCTCGCTAAAAATTTTCTTTATTGAAAATTTTTAGCTTAAATCCACCACATATCGCCTGAAGACTGATAGATTAAAACTTCCTTAAGGAAGGAAACCGCCTTCTCAAGGCCTTCTGTGGGACTCATTAAAGCATCTTCGTGCTCGATGGAAATTGCTCCGTCATAGCCTGTTAACTTAAGAGCACTGATGATGTTGTTCCATACTTCCTTGCCGTGACCGTAGCCGACGGTTCTGAACTGCCATGAACGGCCGGCCAGATCGCCATAGCTCTTTGTATCCAGAACACCGTTTATTTCGGTGTTTCTTCTGTCAATTATTGTATCCTTTGCATGGAAGTGGTAAATGGCACCCTTTAATGCAACTATTGCCGCAGCGGGATCAATTCCCTGCCAGAAAAGATGGCTGGGGTCAAAGTTTGCACCGATGATGTCACCCACCGCATTTCTTAATTTGAGTAATGTTTCGGGATTATAAACAGCAAAGCCTGGATGCATCTCAAAAGCAATTTTCTTAATACCGTGAGCCTTGGCGAATTCAGCCATATCCTTCCAGTAGGGGATGATTTTTTCTTCCCACTGCCACTTTAAGATATCTCCGTATTCGTTGGGCCAAGCGCAGGTTACCCAGTTGGGATTCTTGGATTCTTCGCAGTCACCGGGGCAACCGGAAAATCCAATTACGGTATCAACACCGAGAGCTTCTGCCGCAAGGATTGCGTTTTTGAATTCATTGTGGAATTTTTCTGCAATTTCCTTTGTAGGGTGAAGGGGGTTGCCGTGACAGCTTATTGCTGAAATTGTGATTTCGTATTTTTCGAGTAAAGCCTTATATTCTTTCGTTTTTTCCGGATTTCCGATAAGCTCTTCAGGCTTTAAGTGTGCATTTCCGGGATAGCCACCTGCACCGATTTCGATGCAATCAACACCGAGGGAGTGAAGATAGGAAAGTGCATCCTCAAATTTGTAAGAACTTAAAACGGGATTCATAACGCCGAGTTTCATGAAAATTCCTCCTTAATATAGGTTTGATATAATTATACTACTAAGGAAAACTTTTTTCAATAACAATATTGACTTGTTTTTGAACTATATTGCTCTTTTAGCAAATAATTTTCAAAAGAGAAAATTATTTGCGAGAGTTGTGCGAAACGGTTGCGACGCGAAAAGCGGAGCAGTTTCGTACAACAAGAAAAAGCAATGAGCAAATTGCGAATTGCTTCGTAAATTTCAATAAAGAAATTTTTATGCGAGAGTTGTGCAAAACGACAGTGAGGCGAATAGCCGAACAGTTTCGTGCAACAAAAACGTCAAAATGCAAAACGCATTTTGTACACTTGCCGATTTATCGGCAAAAAGCAATATGTATATTCTTAAAGAATAACCTCTTTTCCTGTTTTTGCGGATTCGTATATTGCACAGAGAATTTTAATCATGTTAAGGCCTTGCTGGGGAACGAAATTAGGCTCTGCATTGCCGTTTATTACTTCGGCAAAGTTGTGAAGCATACCTGCATGACGTTCGTACTTAAGTGGCTTGATATTGGGGAAAACGTCCATAATTGTGCCGTTTTCTTCGGTGAAAAGCTTTAATTTCTGGTCAAGATTGGTCCATTTCGCTCCTGCTTTTGAACCACGAAGCTCTACAAATCCGTATTCTGTTTCAATGTTTGAAGCCCATGAAAATTCTATCTGCATACATGCACCGTTATCGAATTTTATAAAGCCCATGGCAAGATCTTCAACGTCAAAGGTTCCGCCCTCTTTCGCATCGCCGTAGCGTGATGCTGTGGACTCTTTCGTATCTTCACCTGCGAATTTATTATAAGTGCATCCGGTAACGGAAACGGGCTTTGGATTACCCATAAGCCACATGGTAAGGTCAATCATATGTACGCCAAGGTCTATTAAGGGCCCTCCGCCGGACATTGCTTTGGTTGTGAACCAGCCACCTTTTCCGGGGATGCCACGACGTCTTATCCAACCGCAACGTGTTGCGTAAATATCTCCCATTTTTCCGTCTTCTATATATTTTTTGAGGAACGGAGACATGGGGAGGTAACGGTTATTTCTCATAACCATAAGGGTCTTCCCGGATTCTTTTGCCGCCTCGTTCATTTTGAGACATTCTTCTACACTGACAGCATCGGGCTTTTCACAGATTACATGAAGCCCCTTGTTAAGAGCTTTTACGGCTATAATTGAGTGAAGGTAGTTGGGAGTTGCGATGTCAACGGCATCCAGAGACTCTTTTTCAAGGAGTTCTTCGTAATCTGTATAGGCTGTTGCACCGAAAACATCTGCAAAATGCTCGGCTCTTTCTTTGATTATGTCGCAGGTGGCAACGACATCAAAATAGTCTTTAAGCTGTTCCAATGCGGGAGCATGTGCATAGCGGCATATTCCGCCACATCCGATTATTGCAAGTTTTATTTTACTCATAAAAATCACCTTTCTTATCAATTTGGGCAATAATTGCCGGAATTTGTGTTTTTAGACACTGCAAGGTCATTATAAAGTATCTGATTTTCCTTTTCAAGCCGAAATCGGACATTTTTCGTATAAAATCGGATACTCTTAAAGAGCGTGAATGGAAATAATACTTGTCAAAAGCTATATTTTGTAGTATAATATATACTTGGTAAGAAGTGTGAAAGGAGACCGCTTTATGTATATACCGCATAAACAGTATGAGCCGAATGCATCGGAAATGAATGATTTACTTGAACGGAAAAAGCATGAAGAGGAAATGGAAAAAGCATTCAAGAGGATGGAAAATGCAAAACGAAGAAAAAAGAAAACCTTTCTGTGTGCTGCTACAGGAGCAATTATAGGTATTTTGTATATAGTGTATATAGCTCTCGGAATCCAGTGGATTGATGATTTAATTTCAGCATTGGCAGGCACAAATGCTATAGTGAGATTTATTCTTGATTTTCTTCCGCCTATACTTATTACCGGGATAATAGCATATTTTATTGCGAGAAAAGAAAAAGGTACGGTAACTTATGTTTTCAGTGCAATATCTGTTTTCATGGTGGTGTTATTGGTATTTTTAGTATATGTGAGCCTTATGGTTAGATAAGCAAAAGAAAGAAGGTAATTTATGGCTAAGATAAAAATTATATGCGACAGTGCGGCAGACATCCCTGCAGAAACAGCGGAAAAACTCGGAATAAGGGTTATGCCTTTGTGGTATACCTTTGATGGGGAGAACTATCTGGCAGACGGAATTGACATGACAAAAAGAGAGTTTTTTGATAAAATGAGAGAAGATAAGATTTTGCCTAAAACTTCTCAGGTAACAGCACCTCAGTGGGAGCAAGCTTTTCGGGAAGAACTTGAAAATGCGGATTCGATTCTCTGTTTTACCATGAGCTCTGCGGCAAGCGGAACATGTCAGTCTGCAAATATTGCAAAAAACGAAGTTCTTTCAGATAATCCCGATGCTGATATTACAATAGTTGATTCTATGGCCCTCTCGTTTACCTACGGTCTTGCGATAACAAAGATTGCACCAATGGTAAATGAAGGAAAGAGCGTTGAAGAAATTATAGAAGAATATGAAAGAATAATGTCAAAAGAGGTTTATTTCTTCCTGGTTGAGGATCTTGAATTTCTTAAAAAAGGCGGAAGAATTAATCTTGCAACCCTGGCTTTGGCAAATATTATGGATATAAAGCCGGTTCTTACGCTTCGTGATGGACTTGTTGTGAGCTGTGACAAGATAAGGGGCGGAAAGAGATTATACGATAAATTTATGCAGATGTATAAGGACAAGGGCTATGTCCTTGAGGGAAAGGATATTTATGTTGTTCACTCCCTTACGGATGATAAGAGAGACAGCTTTGTTGAAGCAGCGAAAGAGGCGTTTAATCCTGCATCTGTAACTGTGATTGAGCTTGGTGCAACCATCGGTTCCCACGCGGGGCCCGGGCTTTCTGCAGTAGTGTATATAAAAGATTGACAAAATAATAACAAGAGATAGGCTAACTTTAGGAATATTTTAACTTGAATTAAAGGAAAAATATGTGTATAATAGTATCATATGATAAGAGAATAGAAAGGATGGATAAAAATGAACAAAAAGACAGTCAGAGACATTGATGTTAAAGGCAAAAAAGTTTTGGTAAGATGTGACTTCAACGTACCTATGAAGGACGGTGCAATCACAGATGACAAGAGAATTGTAGGAGCACTTCCCACAATTGAGTATCTTTTAGAGCAGGGTGCAAAGGTTATTCTTTGCTCTCACATGGGTAAGCCTCACGCTGTATTAACAGAAGGCTTTGGTCTTACAAAGAAGGAAAAGGCAAAAGTTGAAGCTCTTCCCGAAGGCGAAAGAGAAGCAGCTAAGAAGGCTATGCTTGAAAAGGCAGCTAAAGAAGATCCCGTTAAGCTTACATTAAAGCCTGTTGCAGACAGACTTAATGAGCTTCTTGGCAACAAGGTTACATTTGCAACCGACATTATCGGTGAAGATGCAAAGGCAAAGGTAGCAGCACTTACCGAGGGAAAGGCAGTTCTTCTTGAAAACGTTCGTTTCGATGCAAGAGAAACAAAGAACGATCCTACTTTTGCGAAGGAACTTGCTTCACTTGCTGAAGCTTATGTAAACGATGCATTCGGTGCAGCTCACAGAGCACACGCATCAACTGCAGGCGTAACAGAATTTATTCCCGGTGTATCCGGCTTCCTTATTGAAAAGGAACTCACCGTTATGGGCGAAGCATTGGAAAATCCCGCACGTCCCTTCATCGCAATTCTTGGCGGTGCTAAGGTTTCCGATAAGATCGGTGTTATCAATAACTTAATTGAAAAGGTTGATACATTAATCATCGGCGGCGGTATGGCATACACATTCTTTGCAGCACTTGGTAACACAGTTGGTACATCAATTTGCGAAGAAGATAAGCTTGATCTTGCTAAAGAGCTTATGGCAAAGGCTAGAGAAAAGGGTGTTAACTTCCTTATTCCCGTTGACAACATCATCGGAAGAGAGTACAAGGAAGATACAACATTCATGAGAATTTATTCCGATTCTATTCCTGACGGATGGATGGGTCTTGATATTGGTAAGACAACTCAGGAACTCTACGCTAAGACAATTGAAGGTGCAGGAACAGTTATCTGGAACGGCCCCATGGGTGTTTCCGAATGGGAAAACTTTGCAGGCGGAACAACAGCAGTTGCTGAAGCTATTGCAAAGAGCGGTGCAATCTCCATCATCGGCGGTGGTGACAGTGCAGCGGCAGTTAAGAAGCTTGGTTATGCCGATAAGATGACTCACATCTCCACAGGCGGCGGTGCTTCACTTGAATTCTTAGAAGGTAAGGTTCTTCCCGGAATTGACTGCCTCCAGGATAAATAATTGAAAAACGAGCCCGTCCGGAAGCGGACGGGCTTTTAGGGTTATTAACTAAGAAACTATTTATATATTGAAAGGGTGTTTATTATGGCAAGAAAGATACTTGCAGCAGGTAACTGGAAAATGAATAAAACCGCATCGGAGGCAGCTTCCTTCATTAAGGAACTCGCCGAGAGCGTAAAGGGTGCAAAGAACGAAGTTTTAATCTGCGTTCCTTTCACAAATCTTGAAACAGCTGTTAAGCTTACAGAAGGAACAAACATTTCTGTAGGTGCTGAAAATATGGACTATCACGACAGCGGTGCATACACAGGCGAAGTAAGTGCTGATATGCTTCTTGACCTCGGCGTTAAGTACGTTGTAATCGGTCACTCCGAGAGAAGAGAATATTACAATGAAACAGACAAAACCGTTAACGCTAAGGTATTAAAGGCAATCGAAAAGGGTATCACTCCCGTTCTTTGCTGTGGCGAAAGCTTAGAGCAGAGAGAAGACAACATTACCTTTGAATGGGTAAGAATGCAGATTAAGATTGCTCTTAAGGGCTTATCCGCTGAAGATGTTAAGAAGGTTGTTATCGCTTACGAACCCATCTGGGCTATCGGAACAGGAAAGACAGCTACTAACGAGCAGGCTGACGAAGTTTGTGCAGACATCAGAGCTTGCCTTCGTGAAGTATACGGCGACGATGTTGCTGACAACACAAGAATCCTCTATGGCGGAAGCGTAAATGCAGGAAACGCTGCTGAACTCTTCGCTATGAACGATATCGACGGCGGTCTTGTTGGCGGTGCAAGCCTTAAGGTTGCTGACTTCACAACAATCGCTAACGCATAAAAGATGAAGATAAAAGCCGGAGCAAAAGCTTCGGCTTATCTTAAGAAAGGATTGATTTTATGACAAAACCTACTGCTTTAATCATAATGGACGGTTTTGCTTTTAATAATGCAACCGAAGGCAATGCGATAAAGAGTGCAAAAACTCCTTATCTTGACAAGCTTTTTGAAACTTGCCCTTACACCCAGATCGGTGCATCCGGAATGGACGTAGGTCTTCCCGACGGTCAGATGGGTAACTCCGAGGTTGGTCACACCAACATCGGTGCAGGACGAGTTGTTTATCAGGAGCTTACAAGAATCACAAAGTCCATAAAGGACGGAGACTTCTTTGAAAATGCTGCTCTTAATGCGGCAATAGCAAACTGTAAAAAGAACGATTCTGCTCTTCATTTTGCAGGTCTTTTATCCTCCGGCGGCGTTCACAGCCACATTGAGCATCTTTTCGGTCTTCTTGAAATGGCTAAAAAGAACGGCCTTACAAAGGTTTACGTTCATGCTATTATGGACGGACGTGATGTTTCTCCCACATCCGGTATTGACTTTGTAGCAGAGCTTTCCGATAAAATGAAGGAAATCGGCGTTGGTAAGATTGCGACAGTAACCGGAAGATACTATGCAATGGACCGTGACAACAACTGGAACAGAGTTGTTAAGGCATATGACGCTATGGTAATGGGAGAGGGCGACAAGGTATCCGATGTTCTTGCTGCAATAAAGACATCTTATGAAACCAAGGACGAAAACGGAGCACTTTTGACAGACGAGTTCATCCGTCCTATGGTGCTTACAGAAAACGGCGAACCTGTTGGAACAGTTAATGCAAATGACTCCTTCGTATTCTTTAACTTCCGTCCCGACCGTGCAAGAGAAATCACAAGAACCTTTGTGGATCCCGAGTTCTCCGGCTTTGAGAGAAGAAAAGGCTTTATGCCTCTTTACTATGTGTGTATGACTCAGTATGATAAGACCATGCCCAACGTAGATGTTGCATTTAAGCCCGAAAGCCTTACTAATACCTTCGGCGAGTATATAAGCTCAAAGGGATTGACTCAGCTTCGTATTGCTGAAACAGAAAAGTATGCTCATGTAACATTCTTCTTCAACGGCGGTGTTGAAAAGGAATATGAGGGAGAGGACAGAGCGTTAATCGCATCTCCCAAGGTTGCAACCTATGACTTAAAGCCTTCTATGAGTGCTTACGAAGTAACAGAGGAAGCTTTGAAGCGAATTGAATCCGACAAGTATGACTGCATCATCTTAAACTTTGCAAACTGCGATATGGTTGGTCATACAGGCGTGTTCTCAGCGGCTGTAGAAGCTGTTGAAACCGTTGATGAGTGTGTAGGCAAGGTTGTTGATGCTATACTTTCTAAGGGCGGCGTAGCAATGATTACAGCTGATCACGGTAATGCTGACCAGATGGTTGACCCCGAGCCAAAGGAAGCGTGTACTGCTCATACAACAAACCCCGTACCCTTCATTGTGGTAGGCAAGGACGTTACTCTTCGTGAGGGTGGTAAGCTTTGCGATATCGCACCCACAATGCTTCAGATTATGAATCTTGAAAAGCCCGCTGAAATGAATGGCGAAAGCTTAATTAAATAATTTAAGAAAAATCAAAACCGTTGTCCATTGGGCAACGGTTTTGATATTGGTATAGAAAATGTTATTTTGTGGGAATATCTCCAACACCGTTAAGTATATATTTCGGTGTGTAGGGGAATTCATCCACTGTAGCTCTTGTGCTGCATCCGGTTAAAACAAGAACAGTATCAAGGCCTGTTTCGATTCCCGCTATTATGTCTGTATCCATTCTGTCACCAATCATAACGGCCTCGTCGGAATGAACACCGAGAAGCTTTAAACCGGTTCTCATCATTAAAGGGTTAGGCTTTCCTATATAGTAAGCGTTTTTACCGGAAGAAAGCTCTATTGGGGCAACCAGGCTCTTGCAGGCAGGAGCAATGCCCTTTTCTGTAGGGCCTGTAAGGTCGGGGTTGGTGCCGATAAGCTTTGCACCGTTCATTACGAGATATAAGGCCTTCTCCAGGCTTTCGTAGTTATAGGTACGGCATTCGCCGATTATAACATAGTCGGGATTAACATCGTTTATTGTAATTCCTTCTTCGTAAAGAGCGTTGTACAATCCGGGAGCACCTATTACATAAGCCGTTGCACCGGGGCACTGACTCTTTATGAATTTTGCTGTTGCAAGAGCACTGGTGTAAAAATGGCTTTCGTCCACGTCAAGTCCCATTCTTGCAAGCTTCTGCTTAAGCTCTGTTCTTGAACGTTCACTTGAGTTTGTAAGAAAGAGGAAGTTTTTGTTGTTGGCGTACAACCACTCCACGAATTCTTTAACGCCGTCAAGAATTTTGTTTCCGTGATAGATTACACCGTCCATATCGCAGATAAAGCCTTTTTTTGCTCTTAATGCTTCTAAATCCATCTTGCTATTCCTTTCCTTCCGCAGAAATTTCTTCTGCACATTTTTTGCATATATTTTTGTCTTTGTATTTTATTAAATTCTCCTGCTCACCGCAGAATACGCAGAAAGGAGCGTATTTTTTCAAGATAATCATATCGCCGTCGGTGAAAATTTCAACGCCGTCCCGCTCTTCTAAGTTGTAGACTTTGCGGATAGATTTTGGGAGAACTATTCTTCCCAAAGGATCGATTTCACGCACTATACCGGTAGATTTCATTTAATCGACATCCTTTCTTAATATGTAATAATATTATACATTGTTTAACAAAAACTGTCAATAATTAAGGCGAAAATAAGTAAATTAAAAAAGTGCGAAAAAATATAAAAAAAGTGTTGACAAGCACCGTTTATTATGGTATAATTTCTTTTGTTGACGAAAGAAATGCTGGTGTAGCTCAATTGGCAGAGCAGCTGATTTGTAATCAGCAGGTTGCGGGTTCGAGTCCCATCACCAGCTCCATATATGGGGAGATTCCCGAGTGGCCAAAGGGGACAGACTGTAAATCTGCTGCTTCTTGCTTCGGTGGTTCGAATCCACCTCTCCCCACCAGAAAAAGCACCGATTTTGTTTCAAAATCGGTGCTTTTTTCAACGAAATAAATCCTTTCAGGATTTGTGAAATACCTTTCGGGTGTGAAATATTGCTTCGCAATGTGAAATGCCTGCGGGCACGAGAGGGTTTATTTCATTTCACCTGATGCGAAGCATCAAATTTCACGATTTCTGCAAGAAATTATTTCACATCAACGAAGTTGATATTTCACTAATAGACAAATTATAATATATGTGTTATACTGACTTCAGGGAGATGATGTTATGGCAGAATCAAAACTTAGAGACTTGTCGGTTGAATTTTCGGTTAAGGTAATAAAATTATGCGAAACGGTTAAAGGGCACCATTCTCTTGTTAATCAGCTTGAACGCAGTGCTACTTCCATTGGCGCAAATCTGCACGAAGCGAATTATGCACAGAGTAAGAATGATTTTATATCCAAACTGCAGATAGCCTTAAAGGAATGTTACGAGACAGAATACTGGTTAGAGCTATTTGTGAAATCAGATATACTGGAAAGAGAAACTGCAAAGATTGTATACAATGAATGCGGAACAATTCGCAAAATGCTTATAGCATCGATTAATACAGCGAAGGAGCATACTGAAAAATAAAATGGGGCATAAGCTATGTTTTCACCCCGTGGCTTTCCCGTAAAAAAGCGAATCCACGGTATGGTAGGAGCGAAAATCGGAACTTTGAAATATATGAATGTCTTCTTAAAGCTTGCGGAATAAAATAAAAAAGAGATGTTGGCTTAAAAGCCCCAGCATTACACCTTTCGGTGGTTACCGTACATCCCTGATTTTTAGTATATTATTTTTTTATATTTGTCAATACTTAAAAAGACCTGACTATAAGCAGGTCTTTGCTTCTCACAGACAAAGTGTCTCTATCTTTTCCGCCATTCCTGTTTCATCGTTTACCGAAACTATTACCCCACGGAAGCGGGAAGGCTCTTTAGATGCCTCATAGCGGACTTTTTCGCCCGTAAGGAATCTTTTTATGGCAATGTCACTACGAAGCCCCAGTACGCTGTTTTCGGGGCCCGTCATACCGACGTCGGTGATGTAGGCTGTGCCACCTTGAAGAATGCAGGCATCATTGGTCTGAACGTGGGTATGGGTGCCAAGCAGGGCACTCACTCTTCCGTCAAGATATTGCCCAAGGGCAATCTTTTCGCTGGTTGCTTCAGCGTGAAAGTCAATAAGGATGACATTTGTGCTCGTTTTCACCTTTTCAATAAGCTTATCTGCCGAGTGAAATGGATTCTCCACTGGAATATCCATATACACACTTCCGAGCAGGTTTATTACGGCAACTTTCCTGCCGTCCTTGGTGCGGAAAATACCGTGTGTATCGGGAAATTCCTTATCCTCATAGTTTGAAGGGATAACGACATTTTCTCCCATTTTGACAAGGGTTTTCACATCTGGCTTGCTGAAGGTGTGGTTGCCGAAGGTAAAGCAGTCAATACCGGCAGAAGACAACTCCTCATAAACACGGGTGCTCATGCCGAGTCCTCCTGAGGAGTTTTCGCCGTTTGCAACGGTAAAGTCTATATCGTATTCGTATTTAATCCTATCAAGGTGGGTAAATACGGCTTCTCTTCCGCTACGCCCCACAATGTCACCGATAAAAAGAATGTTCATAAATTTATCCTCTCTGATTAATAGGTATATTATAAGGCAAAAATGGTCTTTAGTCAATAAAAAGAGGAAGAATGACATAAACGTTAAAAAAGAGTGGCTCGATGCCACTCTTTTTTAACTCACTAAAGCAATTTACTTCGCAATGCCGGCATCGACAGTTTCTCTTATGAGATTAACTTTAATCTGGCCGGGATATCTGATGAAAGTGTTTTCGAAGAAAAAAGAGTGGCTCGACGCCACTCTTTTTTAACTCACTATAGCAAATTACTTCGCAATGCCGGATTCTCTTGTTTCTCTTATGAGATTAACTTTGATCTGGCCGGGATATTCAAGCTCGTTTTCAATACGCTTTACGATATCTCTTGCAACAAGCACCATTCCCTCGTCGGAAACGATTTCGGGCTTAACCATGATTCTGATCTCACGGCCGGCCTGAATTGCAAAGGACTTGTCAACTCCTTCAAAGGAATTTGCGATTTCTTCAAGCTTCTGAAGACGCTTGATGTAGTTTTCAATGTTTTCTTTTCTTGCACCGGGACGAGCTGCGGAAACAGCGTCTGCGGCCTGAACGATACAAGCAATAAGTGTCTGCGGCTGTACATCGCCGTGGTGTGCTTCAATGGCATGACATACATCGAAGCTTTCGCCGTACTTCTTGGCAATATCTACGCCGATAGCAACGTGAGAGCCTTCAATTTCGTGGTCAACTGCTTTACCCAGGTCATGAAGTAAACCTGCTCTCTTTGCGAGAGTGACATCAGCACCAAGCTCTGCTGCCATAAGTCCGGAAAGGTAGGAAACCTCGGTGGAGTGCATGAGCACGTTTTGTCCGTAGCTTGTTCTGTAATGGAGCTTACCGAGTAACTTAACGATTTCAGGATGAAGTCCCTGAACATTTGTATCAAAGGTTGCCTGCTCACCTTCCTGCTTGATTGTGCGTTCGATTTCTTTCTTGGCACGTTCAACGGTTTCTTCAATTCTTGCAGGATGAATACGACCGTCAACAATGAGTTTTTCAAGGGTTATTTTTGCGATTTCACGTCTTACGGGATCAAAGCCCGAAAGGATAACTGCTTCGGGAGTATCGTCGATGATAAGATCGATACCTGTCATGGTCTCAAGGGTTCTGATGTTTCGTCCCTCACGACCGATAATTCTTCCCTTCATTTCGTCGTTGGGAAGAGCAACTACGCTGACTGTAGTTTCCGCAACATGGTCAGCTGCGCATTTCTGAAGTGCATATCCGATAATTTCACGAGCTCTGGTTTCAGCATTTTCCTTTGCTTCCTGCTCGATTTCCTTAACCATGATTGCTGCTTCGTGGCGAACTTCACTTTCGAGATTTTTGAGAAGATATTCTTTGGCTTCTTCTGCAGAGAGTCCGGAAATCTGCTCAAGCTTTGCTCTCTCTTCGTTCTGAAGGGCAATAAGCTTGTCTTTTTCAGCATCAAGATCCTTGGATTTGAGTGCTAAGGCTTCTTCCTTTTGCTCTAAAGTCTCTGTTTTCTTGTCAAGGTTCGCTTCCTTCTGGTGAAGGCGGTTTTCCTGTTTTGAAAGCTCGCTTCGTCTTTCTTTTACTTCCTTGTCCAGTTCTGCTCTGTTTCTGTGGATTTCTTCTTTTGCCTCAAGCAAAGCTTCTTTTTTCTTGTTTTCAGCTTCTTTGGTTGCTTCATCAACAATTCTCTTAGCTTCGTCTTCGGCACTGCCTATCTCAGCTTCGGATATTTTACGATTGTATGTAATTCCGGCTTTGAACATTATGAATCCGGCGATTACAGCAATTGCCAATCCGATACCGAGGCCAATGAAAAGCTGTGTCATTTGTCTTTCGACCTCCTTTATATGAAACGGGGCGTTAGTTTTTAAGTGCATCTCATAAAAAACAAATATTCCCCGTATTATATTAATTGTATACTTTTTTTCATAAAATGTCAAGTAAAAAGGAAAATATAATGAGGATTATTTTGAAAAAGAAATAAAAGCTTTTGAACGAAGTAGTGTAATAAAGAAAAAACACGCATATAAGGCGTGCTTTGAAATAGATATTATTTTTCTTTGCTCAACCCCAGAATGTAATCTGTAGAAACGCTGTAATATTTTGCGAGTTTTATCAGCACATCTATGGGGAGTTGTCTTTGTCCGTTTTCGTATTGTGAATAAGTATTTTGTTTTATGTGTAAATATTCTGCCAAATCCTTTTGCTTTAAGTCAGAATCTTCTCTCAAATCTCGTAATCTCATATAAAATCATCCTTTTCAGATAATATTATATGTTATCTCACAACGAGATATTGACAAATATCTCAATTTGTGATATTATGATGAAAAAGGAAAGAAGAGGTAGTTTTATGAAAAAGAGAATACAAGGAATAGTAGCAGGTTTTGTTGCAGGAACTTTGGCTGTAAGCGGAAGCGTATTTGCAAAGCAGGCAAGCGAAATGGCGGAGATTTTTTATAACAATATAAAAATTTTTATCGACGGAGGAGAAATTGTTCCGAAAGATGCAAACGGAAATATTGTAGAACCCTTCATTTATAATGGAACCACATATCTTCCTGTTCGTGCTGTATCTAATGCATTCGGAAAAGAAGTTTTGTGGGATGGCGAAACCCAAAGTGTTTACATAGGTAAAAAGGATAGTACAAAGCCCGACAATTATCTTCATAAAATTCAGTATAATGATTATAAAGAGGTAGACGGAGATTTTTCTATTATTAACGGGACAATAACAGATTTTGATAATATCACATATACTAATGGATTATTGTTTTACAGAGGATATAGCGGAGGAATAAATAAAGATATAGATCCTGACGTATATGATTTTATGGTTTCATATCCATTGAATAGCCAGTATAATAAGTTGGTTGGTAAAATTGTTCTTCCTAAAAAGTTTGATACAAAATCATGGGGAAGTGGAGATTGTCAGGTAAGTGAAGCTGATGTCTTAATATATGGTGATGGCGAACTTTTGTATAGAGCTACAAATGTAACTTCTTCTTTGCCCTTTGATTTTGATATAAAGGTAAAGGGGATAAATCAATTAGTGTTAAAAGTAAAAACAGGACGCTATAATCATGTTGCACTTACAGACCTGGCCTTGTATAAGTAATAAAAAACGATTGAGTGATAAACTCAATCGTTTTTTAGGTTAATTTCTCATAATTTTGCAGCTTTCAAAGGATTTTTCATAAGCATTGCAATTGTCATGGGACCGACACCGCCGGGAACGGGGGTGATTGCACCTGCGATGGGAGCGACATTATCAAAATCCACGTCTCCGCAAAGCTTTCCGTCTTCTGTTCTGTTAATTCCTACGTCGATTACAACGGCACCGGGCTTTACCATATCGGCCGTTACGAATTTAGGCTTTCCGATTGCGGCAACTAAAATATCTGCACGGCGGGTAACTTCTTTTAAGTTTTTAGTTCTTGAATGGCAGATTGTGACGGTTCCGTTGGCGTGGAGAAGCAGCATTGCCTGAGGCTTTCCTACGATATTGCTTCTTCCTATAACGACGCATTCCTTGCCGGAAATTTCAATTCCGGATTCCTTGATAAGCTCCATAACGCCTGCGGGAGTACAGGGGAGAAAATCGTAATCGCCAATCATGATTTTACCTACATTTGCAGGGGTGAAAGCATCAACATCCTTTTTTTCGGAGATGGAGTTTATAATCTTTTTTTCGTCTATATGGGAGGGCAGGGGAAGTTGAACAAGTATTCCGTGGATATGCTTTGAATTATTAAGAACATCTATTAAATCAAGAAGTTCCTTTTCGGTTACATTTTCGGGGAAGGTATATTCTTCCGAATGAAAGTTGCACGCTTCGCATGCCTTTTTTTTGTTATTTACATAAACACGGCTTGCGGGATCATTTCCTGCGAGTATTACTGCGAGACCCGGTTTTATCCCTTTTTCCGCCAGAAGAAGAGCTTCTTTTGCCACTTCCTCCTTTATCCTTGCCGATACTTTTTTTCCGTCCAGTAACATCATTTTTGATAAACCTTCTTTCAGTTTTGTTTCTTATCAGACATTCGCTTCCGTTTCCGATTAAATCCTCTCGGCCGGCTTTTATCAGAGCTTTTCTCACAAGCTCATAATTTTCAGGTCTGGTATACTGCAAAAGTGCCCTTTGCATGGCTTTTTCCTCATAGGTTTTTGCAACGTACACCTCTTTCATCGTTCTTGGGTCAAGTCCCGTGTAGAACATTGCTGTGGAAAGCGTTCCCGGAGTGGGATAAAAATCCTGCACCTGCTGAGGGCGCATATTTTTGGATTTTAAATAGCAGGCAAGGTCGATTGCGTCTTTCAAAGTGCTTCCGGGATGGCTTGACATAAGGTAGCAGACAAGATATTGCTCTTTGCCCAGCTTTTTTGAAATATCGTAATATTTATCTGTGAATTTTTCGAAAACCTTGCGGCCTGGTTTTCCCATGTATTTAAGGACATTATCAGAAATATGCTCGGGGGCAACCTTAAGCTGTCCGGAAACGTGGTGTGAACAAAGCTCATGGAAAAATTCATCGCTCTTGTCGTGAAGCATATAATCGTAGCGGATTCCGCTTCGGATAAACACCTTTTTTATTCCGGGAAGAGTGCGGAGCTTTCTGAGAAGCCCTAAATACTCACTTTCATCGGCGTTGATATTTTTGCAGGGAGAGGGAAACAAACACTCTCTTGCCTTGCAAGTGCCCTCTTTAAGCTGTTTTTCGCAGGCCGGATAGCGGAAGTTTGCCGTGGGGCCTCCCACATCGTGGATATACCCCTTGAAGTCGGGGTCAAAAGTCATTTTTTTCGCTTCTGTCAATATGGAGGCTTCGCTTCGGGACTGAACAATTCTGCCCTGATGCATGGTGAGTGCACAGAAGGAGCATGAACCGAAACAGCCACGGGACGAGGTAATACTGAATTTTACTTCTTCAAGTCCGGGAATACCGCCAAGAGCTTTATATGATGGGTGATATTCTCTTGTGAAAGGAAGGGAATAGGTTTTATCAAGCTCACGTCTTGAAAGGGGCATTGCGGGAATGTTTTGTATAAGGTATTTATCGCCGTGTTTCTGGCATAGAGCGTGACCTCGGATAGGGTCCTGTTCCTCATATTCAATCATTGCCGCTTCGGCATAGGCTCTTTTATCGGAGGAAACTTCTTCAAAGGAAGGAAGCATTATTGCATCTTTCCTTGGCTTGTCGGAGACTATACATGTTCCCGGTATATTATCCCTTATAAATCCTTTTTCAAGGCAAGCGGCAAGCTCTAAGGTCTGTTTTTCTCCCATGCCGTAGGAAATTACATCAGCACGGCTGTCGAAAATGATACTGCGTCTGACCTTATCGGACCAGTAATCATAGTGAGCAAATCTACGGAGGCTTGCTTCAACACCGCCGATGACTATGGGGATGTCTCCGAAGGCCTTTCTTATAAGATTACAGTAAACTATAACGCATCTGTCGGGACGGAGGCCTGCTACGCCACCGGGAGAATAACAATCGTCTGAACGCTTTTTCTTTCCTGCAGTGTAGTGGTTGACCATGGAGTCGATAACGCCGCCGGACACCATGACACCATAACGGGGGCGTCCAAACTTCAGGAAATCTTTTTCGTCGGAAAAGCCGGGTTGAGCCAAAATACCCACCTTGTATCCGGCACTTTCCAATACTCTTGATATTATTGCATGACCAAAAGAAGGGTGATCCACATAGGCATCACCCGTAACTATGAGGAAATCAAGGCAGTCCCAGCCTCGCATTTCCATATCTTCTTTTGAAATGGGAAGAAAATCGTAGCTCATAATCTGTCCTTTAAATATTTGTCGGAGGAAGGATTATATCACCTTCATCGTCCTCGTCATCATTAGGAATATATGAATTTCCGGCATGGTATTCCGATGTGCCGGGGATGATTACATCTCCATCTGTTTCGTCTTCTTGAGTTTCCTTGGCTCCGCTTAAGCCCGTGCCTTCAAGCATTGCAAGATATTCGGCTTTGGTAACAAGTACACGGCGGGGTTTGCTGCCTTCGGAAGGGCCTACTATTCCACGGGCCTCCATCTGGTCAACAAGTCTGCCTGCACGGGCATAGCCGACAGAAAGCTTTCGCTGAACCAATGATACAGAGGCCTGTCCTGAATCAATAACAATTTCAATAGCCTGAGGAAGAAGAGAATCAGCTTCTTTTGCTTCATCTTCTTCAGGGCCGTCGGAGGAGCCTTCGCCTGCCTTTTCAAGCTGCTCTAAAACATCTTCGTCGTAAACTGCCTCGGAATCTTTTTTTACAAATTCAACAAGTCTTTCAACTTCTTCATCGGAAATGAAAGCACCCTGAACTCTGGTGGGCTTATTTGCACCCATGGGATAATAAAGCATATCGCCACGACCAAGAAGCTTTTCTGCACCGTTGGTATCAAGTATTGTACGGGAGTCAATGTAGCTCGACACCGCAAAAGCTATTCTTGAGGGGATGTTGGCCTTGATTACACCTGTGATGACGTTTACCGAAGGTCTCTGCGTTGCAATTACAAGATGCATGCCCGCAGCTCTTGCAAGCTGTGCGAGACGGCATATGTAGGTTTCAACATCTTTCGGAGCTACCATCATAAGGTCGGCAAGCTCGTCTATTATTATAACTATCTGGGGAAGGCGGGGTCTGCCTTCCTTTTCCATGAGTGCGTTATAGCCTTTTAAGTCACGAACGCCTTCGTCTGCAAAGAATTTATAACGTGTTGTCATTTCCTGAACTGCCCAGTTAAGGCTTCCTGCTGCTTTTCTCGGGTCTGTAACAACGGGAATAAGAAGATGGGGGATGCCGTTGTAAACGCTTAACTCAACAACCTTGGGGTCAATCATGATAAGCTTTACTTCGTTTGGTGATGCCTTATACAAAATGCTGGCAATAAGTGAGTTTATGCACACGCTCTTACCTGAGCCGGTGGCACCTGCGATTAATACATGGGGCATTTTTGCAATGTCGCCTACTATGCATTTACCTGCTATATCACGGCCGAGAGCAATGGATAATTTGGATTTGCTTTCGGCAAATTCTTTGGATTCAAGAACATCACGGGCTGAAACTGTTGCAACGCTGTCGTTAGGGATTTCGATTCCGATAGCGGCTTTTCCGGGTATGGGAGCTTCGATTCTTACCGCTGTTGCGGCAAGGCTCAATGCTATATCATCTGCAAGGCTTGTTATTTTGCTTACCCTCACACCGGCTGTGGGCTGAAGTTCGAAGCGTGTAATTGCGGGGCCTTTGCTTATTTCAAGCACTTTAACGTCGATGTTAAAACTCTTTAAGGTCTCCACAAGCTTTACTGAAAGTTCACGGAGAGCCTGAGGGTTAGTTCTGTCATCTCCGGGATCCACGTTATTAAGCAATGTTGTTTCCGGGAAAGTATAGGGGATTTCAACATTTTCGCGGTTGATTTCAACGGGTATTTCACCTTCAAGGCGTTTGGGTTTTACAATTACTTCGCTTTCAGGAAGATCTTCGCTCTCAATGGTGTCGGGGGTTATGATGTCGGTATCAATAGGCGTTTCCTTCGGAGGAGTAAAGGGTTTTATAGGTTTCTCTCTTTTTTCTGTATAGATATTTATTTCAGCATAATCGGATTTTGTGGTAGTTTCTCCGGTTTTGGGAAGTTTTTCCACAGCATCGGGCAGACTTTCATAAGAAGAAGCAGTGTCTCCGGGAACAATGTCTTCTGCAGCATCTGTGAAACGATTCTTCTTTTTCTTTTTCGAAACATCCTCGGTTACCGGGTGATTGGGAGCAGTTTCGGGAAGGGGTTCTTCGTCTGCTTTCCTTCTTCCGCTTTCCCTTGATTTTCTAACCAAAGAGGCAATTTTCTTAGTGATGACAAAGTCAGTCATGGCTATAAATGATATAAGCATGATGGCGATTATTATTATTGAAGCACCTGTCTGCTTGGCAAGGAATACTAAAGGGAATCCTATAAGCGAACCTATAGCACCTCCGCCGAAGTTTTTTGTTGCTTCCGTCCAGAACGAGACAAAATTAAAGTCAGGGAATCTTGGAGCGTACTGGTATACATAAAAAAGTGCTGAAAGGCAAAATGTGAATATAGCTCCGGAAATATAAACCGAGCTACTTGATTTTTCGGAATTTCTGGTTTTTACAATATAGAGGCCTGCTGCAATGCATAAAACAGGGAGAATATAGGCAACAGGACCGAAAAGTCCCATAAAGAGCCATTTTACGATTACACCGAGATGACCTATGATTGAAGAGCCTGTTATTTTACCTACGGTCGAAGTAGCTTCATTTTCAAGCAGGCTTGTTCCGTATATGCCTAAAATAAGCAAAATTGAAGCAAAGAAAAGTGCTATAAAAGCAATTTCCTTTTTTGTACTTGCCGGCATAGAAGGTTTTTTTACTTTTTCTTCATGTGCGGTTGTTTTAGTATTTTTTGCGGGTTCTTTTTTTATTGTTCTTCTCTGCTGAGCCAAGGCTATTACCTCCGTTAAGTTCTTATCTTACAGTACTAAACATAGCTGCCAAATAATTACGGCAAGGCCGACGGTGAGGCAGTAATATGAAAAATATCTGAATTTGTTTCCCGTAAAAAGTTTAATCATAAATCTTATTGAAAGATATCCCGATATTGCGGCAATTATCATGCCGAAAAGAGTGGGGCCGATTAATGGTGCATCTGCGGCACCTGTTAAAATATCTATGATGTCAAAGAGTGCAGAACCTAAAATTACGGGAATAGACATTATGAAAGAAAATTTAACTGCAAAGGCTCTGTCAAATCCGGCGAGGAATGCACCGGTTACGGTGCTTCCGCTTCTTGATATACCGGGAAGGATGGCAAATCCCTGGAAAAGACCGGGAAGGATTGAATCCTTAAGCTTTGCGTTTTCAAGAGTAATGGTTCCGCTTTTAAGTCTGCTGCTTATAATCATTTCTATCGCTGTTATTATAAGGGCAAAACCGACAAAGATAAGGGGAAGGGTTTCGATGGCATCACCGAGCAAAAATCCTACTAAAGCAGCGGGAACAGATGCGATGATGACTAAAATGACAAATTTCTGATTTGTATTTTTGTTAAGGTCAACCTGCCTTTTGAATATGTCACGAACAAGAGAGAAAAATCCTGTTATCAAATCCAAGATATCTTTGTAATATACTGCAAAAACAGCAATTAAAGTTGCCAGATGCAAAAGAATATCGTATGTAAGACCCAAGTCGGCAAAGCTTTCTCCCAGTATTTCTTTGAAAATAGCAAGATGCCCCGAGCTTGAAACGGGAAGAAATTCGGTCAGACCCTGAACCAGACCTAAAATACCGTATTTTAAATAATTCATAATATAATCTCCTTACAGCTTAAAATCTTCTTCGGAAAGAGTGGTTTTGAAAGAGCGGAGTTTTTTTGGCTTTATTGAAAGTAAATCTGTTTTGAAATGGCGGCAAGAATCATCAGTTTTTTTAAGTCCGTGCTTTCGGCATATTACAATGTATTCATCGGGAAGCTCTTTTGAGTATATGCAGTTAAGGCACATTTTATAGTCCGAAATATCATAGCCTTTGATTTTTTTCATTGAAAACTCCTCCCTTTTAATCTTAATATAATATTATATCATTTAAAGTAAGAAAAATAAAGAGTTTTTTTAAAAAACTTCAATCCTGTCTTGACAAAAAGATGTTGCTGGGGTAAAATATCTAATATGTCGTTATAGCTCAGCAGGATAGAGCGACCGCCTCCTAAGCGGTAGGTCGGAGGTTCGAATCCTCTTAGCGACGCCAGAAAAAGCGACAGTAATCGACAGATTTCTGTCGCTTTTTCAACGAAATAAATCCTTGCGGATTTGTGAAATGTGCTTCGCACGTGAAATACACCTTCGGTGTATGAAATATTCGCTACGCGAATGTGGATTTATTTCATT
>JAZQAZ010000049.1:0-2057 GCA_045545475.1 Clostridia bacterium
AATGCCGCAATGCCCACCTGATACATTCTGGGCGGCAAGAGTTGAATCAATTGTAAAGTTTATAGAACAGTTGATTCAGGAATATAATGTTGACGAAGACAGAGTTTGCCTCACAGGCCTCAGTATGGGCGGTTACGGGACGTGGTTTACGGCAATGGCAAGGCCTGATTTATTTGCCGCAATCGCTCCGGTATGCGGAGGAGGCATGGCATGGAACGCAGAAGTGCTGGAAATGCCTATATGGACGTTCCACGGATCGGAAGATGATGTCGTAAGCCCTTATCAGACGGATGAAATGGTTAAAAAGCTTAAAGAACTGGATGCCGACGTTACATACACAAGAATTGACGGAGTAGGACATAACGTCTGGGAAAATGCATACGACGAAAGGCTTCTTGAGTGGTTATTGAGTAAGAAAAGAAAATAATGTTAAAAGGAAACAGGCAACGGATATTCGTTTGGAATGTCCGTTGCCTGTTGTTTGTTATAGCAAATATTACCGGTTTACAAATCGGTATAGCGAATGAGACAATATAAAGAGAGCTAAAACTCAACGCCCTTATCGCGATATTTCTTTACATACTGCAGGGGAGTCATCCCGGTTTGTTTTTTAAACTCAAGGATAAAATACGAGGTGCTGTTGTAACCGACAGCGGATCCTACTTCGCTTATGGTTGAAGATGAATTTATAAGCTTGCTTTTTGCGCGTTTTATCCTTGTTTTATTTAAATACGTTTTAAAGCTTTCTCCTGTAATACGTGAAAAACAATCCAAAAAATACTTATAGCTTATATTCAGACTGTTTGCCAAATCTTCAGCTTTAATATCATTGGCGTAATTTGCGTTTATGTATTCATAGGCTTTATGAACATATGAAATTGAATATGTTCCGGTTTTCACCTCATCAAATACACCAACAGTCTTTTTTTGTGGATTACGGATAATCGCAAGAAGAAGCCTGAATAAGCTCAGTTTTTGTGCAGCCGTGGAAAAATAATCATAGGAATTGTATTCTTTGATTATATCCTGTATCAAAAAAACAAGCCCGCTTTCTTCAAGAGAAGTTTTTCGCCATATAAAATTTGCAACGGCATTATCAAGCGAGAAGAAGAATTGGAAATAATCTTCTTTTTCGGGTTCCACAATGTCCTTGATTATTGTCGGATGAATTTGGAAAACGTAATACGAACCACCGCCGTCGGAAAGCGCTGTTGCAGAGTGTATGGAATGTTTTGGAAAAAGGGCAAGATCTCCTTCATTAAGAAGAAAGCTCTCATCATTAATTGTTACTTTGAATTCCCCTCGCGTAAAATACAGAAATTCAATGGAACTGTGAATGTGTGCAATCGCGGTTGTGGCCGGAGAATGGCTTTCAATAAAAACTACATTGATGCCGCTTTGAGACTGTATGATGTTTTCGGGCTCGGCGTATAAGTTAGGCATAGTTTACACATCCTTAATATCCGGAATTTTTTATATTTTTGCGTGAATTGATTATATCATACTTTTTATAATAATGCTATACTAATTTTGTAAAATGTTGTTTAAGGTGAAAAAGCATGAAAACACTTGATGTTATTTTAATAGGCGCAGGAAGCCGAGGGCGTATTTACACTGATTTTATGACAGGTTCTCGTTTCAATGTTGTTGCGGTTGCAGAGCCCATAAAGGAATGCCGCGATTACATAAAAAAGAAGCACAATATCGCTGGTGCTATGTGCTTTGAGGACTGGAAGGATTTATTGTCTGTTCCTAAATTTGCAGATGTTGCAGTTATTGCCACGAGCGACAGCATGCACTATGCTCCGGCAATGCGGGCGATAGAGCTTGGGTATAACCTTTTGCTTGAAAAGCCGGTTGCTCCGACATACAGCGAGTGTAGAGATATAGCAGATGCGGCAAAGGAGAAGGGCGTCAAGGTGCTTGTGTGCCACGTGCTTCGTTATACTGCGTTCTTCCGTAAGATAAAAGACCTCATAAACGACGGTGCTCTCGGCGAGGTTGTTTCAGTTCATCACAGCGAATGTGTTGGAAATGCCCACCAGAGCCACAGCTAT
>JAZQAZ010000050.1:0-14695 GCA_045545475.1 Clostridia bacterium
TGCAGACTCCTCTCATAGGGACGTAGACCTGAGAATCTATGAAGATATCATTATTGAGACCATAAATAAAACTGTACCCGGGAAACATCCTTCTGTGCACAAGGACTGTTTCTTAACAGATAAGCTTAATCAAAGCGAGGCGGGAACTATAAACTTCACCTTATCTAGCTCGGATTGAGCGAAAGGAATTTAAAACTTATATATCAAAAATAGCAGGGCTTGGGAGGTCGAATGTTTCCGTTTATAATACATATCCGGAAAAACTATAACGGGATGAATTTTGCAGAAAAAATAAAAATAATAAGGCGTTATAATTTCCTTGGCATATCTGCTACCACACCCGACATATCAAGGCTATCCATATAGCAAATGACTCTATAATGAAAGGTGAAGCGTCGCCTCCACCATTCATTTCCACGTCACGTGGGAAATTACAGAAATACCCCTCTTAGCCAACCTTTACTGGCTAAGAGGGGTATTTGCTTGTCCTGTGAATGGAATAATCGGAATTGCTTATTTTATGAGAAAACAGCATTTTGATAAGTATCGACTCATTATATGGCGCCTGCAAAGCTTTTGGCAAGGATATCCTTTCTATATAGGAGACAAGTTAATTTTAAGTTAAAAAATAACAGCAGGAAATCATGTTTCCTGCTGTTTTTGCTCTTAGTGGGATGAAGGATTTTGCTTTTAGTTGATGGACGTGTTTTCCCAATCTATAGAAATACGATTATCAAGTCCGATTTTTTATATACATACAATTTAACTTTTTATTATTTGAGCTGACTTTTCCTGGTTTGAGATATATAGATATTACGGTATTCTTTTGGAGTCATTCCTGTTTTTTGCTTGAAAAATCGGCATAGGTAGCCACTGTCACAATAACCCATTTTTTCTGATATTTCATCAAGCGTAATTTTTGAATCATGAAGGAATGATTTTATACAATTTATTTTGTGAATATTCTTGTATTCCACAGGCGATATTCCGGCATAATTTCGGAAAAGGCGTTCGTAATGGCTGATACTTATGTTGTGGCTTGCGGCAATGTCTTTAATGCTTTTTGCGGGCGATGAACACTCTTCAAGATATTTTATGCTGTTTTCGATAATGCTTATATCCGAGTAGCTATTTTTTTCTATAAGGCAGTTACTCGCTATTGTGTTAAATATGTCATATGCGGCAGTGTATACTGACAATGGCAATGAATGTTCAGTATTAAATGCATCAATCAAAGATAGAAATAGATTTCTATACAGCGACGAGTAGCGTGTGGTAACAATCATAACATTTTTGCTAAAAAAGATGTGATCGCCACTGTCTTGTGTACATATAAAAGCTTTTTTGGGAGTGTCTCCCCTGTGTACATCTATACAACTTAATGTAAATTCAAATAAAAGATTTTCCTGGAAGTTGTCATTTCCCGACGGAGAGTTTTCCCAGACATACTGACACCCCTGAGGTATGTAAACAAGAGTTCCGTGAGGAATATTCAACGGAGGCAGATTATTTTGATAACAAACGCCGGTGGTGTTTGAAAAGAACAAAAGCGCATCTGTTTGGCGCGGAGCAGACATTGTAAAATTTGTTTTTCCGCTGCTGATCTGCCTGCTTGCGAAAATGTTTGATATATTGAAAAAATATCGGTTAAGTTCAGAAAAATCAAGAAGCATTTTGAATACCTCCAAGATATAATGGTTTAATTGTTTTCACAATTATAACACGAAAATCTTTTATTGTAAAGAGCGGTCGGAAAAAGTCCAACTATTTGCGTATATAATCCATTGTTTTTGTATTAATGGTATTATATAATTATGGCAGAATGCAAATCCGGATTGCATTTTATAAAATATAGATTAAAGGTATAATGCAAAATAAAGGAGGAAGTAACTTGAGTAAGAAAATTTCTGTTGCAATACTTGGTTCCGGTTCGCGCGGATGTGCGTTTGGCCAGGAAGTGCAAAACGATAACGAGCGTTATGAACTTTCGGCTGTTTGTGATATAAATCCCAAACAGCTTGCAAAAGCAAAAAAGCTTTTTAGTCTTTCTGACGAACAAATATTTTCAGATGAGGAAAGCTTTTTTTCGGAAAAAAGGGCTGATTTAATGGTTATTGCCACACATGACAAGTACCATGCTCGCCAATGTGTTCGAGCCATGAAAATGGGATATGATGTGTTTATGGAAAAACCAATCAGCGATTCAAGGGAAGAAATCTATGATTTGCTTAAAACACAAAAAGAAACAGGTAAAGTCGTTATGGTTTGCCATGAGCTCAGATATGGTCCTGCGTTTGATAAATTACACGACCTGATTATCGACAATGTTATCGGGGAGGTGGTAGCAATCGATGCCATGGAACGTGTAACATATTGGCATCAGGCTCAAGCCTATGTCAGAATACAATCGGAGGTTAATGATGTTGCACATCCGACGATACTTGCAAAATGCAGTCATGATTTGGATTTGCTGCACTATTATGCAGGGGCGGAATGCGATACTGTATCATCTGTCGGAGATCTGAAATTTTTCAGAATTCAAAATGCGCCGAAGGATTCAACGGAGCGGTGTTTGGAGTGCCCTCATGTCGACACCTGTGCTTTCAGTGCAAAAAGGATATATATAGACAGATGGAAGGAAAGAGGATGTCCTGAATTTGTTTGGCCGTTCAATAAGGTAACCTTAAAAATTCCTACGGATGAGCAGGCTCTTTATGAGGGGCTGCGTAATACTTGTTTTGGTAAATGCGTTTTCCGATGCGGTGTGGAAAGCAATAAACACGTTGTTGATCATCAGTTGGTACAAATGATGTTTAAAAACGGTGTTGCGGCTACTTTGAAAATGGTGTTTGCCGGCGAGTCCGGAAGACGAATTAACATTTTCGGTACACACGGCGAGTTGCTTTTGGATGAGAGAAATGGAACTATTGAAGTATATCGCTACGGAGAGAAGAAAGAGGTTATAGAATTTAAAACCTTGATGGAGAACGGTCATAGTCACGGAGGCGGAGATGTCCTAATAATAAAAGATTTGTATTCTGTTTTGAACGGGGGTGGGGAAGGCAGAACCTCGCTCATGGACTCTATAGAGGCTCATTTAATGGGAATCAGTGCAGAAGAATCAAGATTAAATGGCGGAATTACGGTGAAGGTTCATGAATGATTGCATTATTTTAAAAAATTGTAGGATCATAGGAGACAGATCTATCCGGGAAGACAGCAGTATTTTGATTCAAAATGGTATTATTGCCGATATTAGTGATATTGCCGGGTTTGAAGCAAGTGAGTATGCAAAAGTATATGATATGAAGGGTAATTATGTCAGCGCAGGGTTTGTGGATATCCATACGCACGGTGGAGGCGGTGCTGATTTTATGGACGCGACAGACGATGCGTTCGACACCGCTTTAGGATATCAGCTTGAAAACGGAGTTACGGGGGTGGTTGCAACCTCTCTGACTGCGGCATATGAGGATATATGTTGTTTTATGGACAAGGCAAGAGAATATATGGAGGTTCCGCACACCAAGAAGTCAAAGCTTCTTGGTGTGCATTTGGAAGGACCGTTTATATCTGTGAAAGGCTGCGGCGCACAAAATCCCAAATATCTTATGAATCCGAATAAAGATTCTTACAGCTTTATTATTAAAAACAGAGATATAATCAAAATAGTTACAATTGCGCCGGAATTGGACACGGACGGGAGCATGACGCGGGAGCTTACTGAAAACGGCATTTTGGTGTCGGGAGGTCATGATGACGGTGCATATCCGGAATTTGTTCCTGCATTTAAGTCGGGTTTGAAACACATGACGCATATATATTGTGCAATGTCGGGTTTTGGAACAAAAGCAGGAGTCAGAGAAATAGGACTTAGGGAATATGGGCTTATGACAGATAACGTCACCTGTGAAATTATTGCGGATAATATTCATATAACTCCCGAAATGGCAAGGTTTATTTTAAAGTATAAGGGGGCTGATAATGTTGCGGTGGTATCGGACTCGCTGCGATGCGCCGGTATGCCGGCAGACGGACGCTTATATAATCTGGGGTCAAAATACGACAGTGCATCGTTGAAAGTAAAGGTTTCCGACGGGATTGCAATGCTTGCTGATGGCAGTAAGTTTGCCGGAAGCATAACAAGTGTGCATAAAATGGTGAAAAATTTGATAAATGCCGGTATTCCTGTTGTGGATGCGTTTAAGACGGGAACGTCGGTGCCGGCACGTATTATAGGTGAAAAGAAGATAGGCAGCGTTAAAAAAGGTTTTGCTGCTGATCTTTGTGAGCTTAATGAAAATTTCGATATTGTTTCGGTCTTTTTGGACGGAAAGAAAGTAAAATAAATTTTATGAAGGGAAATGAACATTATGGAACACAATAAAATTAAGCTTAGAGTTTTAGAAAATGATGATGCAGTCAATTTGGATATGGCGCTTGATATGTTGGCGGAAATTATGAAAAATAATGAAAGGGGAAAGCGAACAGTATTTATTGTACCGGTTGGACCTACAAAGCAGTATTCGATTTTAGCGGCGATGGTAAATAAGCTTAATATTTCATTAAAAAACGTATGGTTTTTCAATATGGACGAGTATCTCATATCTCCGACAGAAGCAATTTCGTCCGAACATTTTCTGAGCTTTAAAAAGCGCATGAATGACGAATTTTATGCGCGGGTTGATGAGGCGCTTATAATGCCGAAGGAACAAAGGCTGTTTCCGATTCCGGGAAGAGAAAAGGAATATGATGAGCTTTTAAAATCTCTCGGTGGTGCGGATGTGTGCTATGGGGGACTCGGCATTAACGGTCATATTGCGTTTAATGAGGCGGCAGAAAAGGATGATCCGATAACCTGTGAGGAATTTGCAAATCTCAGCACACGCGTGCTCCCGGTCAGCCGTGAAACAATAGCCATAAACGGAGCCGCATATCTACATGGAGATATTATGGCAATGCCGAAATGGTGTATCACAATAGGCATGAAGCAGATAATGGAATCAAAAAGAATTTATTTATCGACAGGTGCGGCATGGCATCCGGGAATATTAAAGCATGTACTTAACGACAAACCGCAGCCGCAGATACCGTCAACCATTTTGCAAAAACACGGGAACGTATTATTCTGCACAAATAAAAGTATTGCGGAACTGATTTAACAGTGCGTTGGAAATGAACTGTTCATTGAGCAAAAAAACGGGAATTGTGCACCTATATAACTGAAACGTGCATGGACAAAACGTTGTAGGTATGTTATTTTGTTATTGAAGAGCGGATGTTGGAAATGGGGATTTGTATGAAGTGTTTTCAAATCGATTTAAATGAGCTTCCTAAGGTTGCGTTGTGGGGAAAAAAAGACAGAACAATGCTTCCGGCACGCTTTGTGGCAGAAAGCCTCGGTGCTACTGTTACCTGGGATGAAGCAAGCAGAAAGGTTATTATTGCTAAAAACAGCCTTTTAATTGAAATTACCATTGACTCAGATACTGCTTTGGTAAACGGCAGAATTACGCCCTTGGATTCTCCGGCGTTTATAGAAAATGACAGAACATATATGCCTCTTCGTTTTATAGTTGAAAATCTCGGAGCGACTGTTATCTGGGATAAGTCGGAGCAGAAAGTGACCATTACTGTTAAGTTTCCTGTTTGATCAAAAAACTTCGTGTGTAAGCGGGAAAACAAATGCACAGAAGTCTAGATTGTCTTGCAAGCGACCTTTTGAATCAAAAAATTAAGAGGTCGCTTTTGTGTAAGTTTTGTCGTGTTTGTCTATTTAAAAAAATATAAGTATATGTTATGATTAGGCTAGAATGATGAAGAAAAATATTTTGGAGGATTTATATGAAAAAAGTGCGTCTTGATGAACTTAAGGCTTTCTCCGTAAAGGCACTCGTTAAAGTGGGAGTAAGTGAAGAAAATGCAGAAATTATAGCCGATGTTTTAATGACAACTGATACTTTCGGTGTTTTAACACACGGGACAAAAAATCTGGGGCAGTATATAGATAAAATGAAGGCGGGCGGATTAGATGCTGAAGCCGAGCCATCAATAGTGAGAGAAGGACCTGCCTGGGCAATCGTAAACGGAAACAAGGCGGCAGGTATGGTTTCCGGATACAAGGCGATGAAGATGGCTATCCAGAAAGCTAAAAAAGTCGGTATTGCATATGTGGGAGTTAAAAACAGCTGTCACTTCGGTGCAGCAGGCTTCTATGCAAATCTGGCGGCAAAGGAAGGACTCATAGGCATATCTATGAGTAATGCTGATCCGGTTATTGCAGTTCCCGGAGGAAGCAAAAAAGCAATCGGTACTAATCCCTTTTCTTTTGCAGCACCGACTGGCGACGGAAAGAGTGTATTTTTAGATATTGCATTAAGTAATGTTGCGGCACTTAAGGTCATAATGGCGCAGGAGAAGAAACAGGAAATTCCCGACACCTGGCTGGTTGATGAAGAGGGCGTTCCTACGAAGGATGCTTACAAATTCCCGAAAAATGCAAGTCTTCAGCCTATGGGAGCACACAAGGGCTACGGCCTTGCGGTGCTGGTCGAAATTCTTGCTTCGGTAATAACCGGTGCGGGTATGCTTTCTGAGATAGCGAGCTGGAATCTGGATCTTGCATCCACCAATAATGCGGGACACGCATTTATTGCAGTTGATGTAGCTCAGATGATTGGCACAGATGAGTTTAATGCAAGAATGAAACAGGTCTCAGACGAGCTTAAAAACGGCCCAAAGGCAAAGGGTGCGTCAAGAATATTTATGCCCGGTGAAATGGAATGGGAAAAGAGAGATAAAGCTCTTGCTTCGGGTGAAATTGAAATCACCGATGCTATGGTGGCATCCCTTACAAAGCTTTCTTCCGATACAGGCGTGGAAATTAACATTTACGAATAATTAAATTTAATATATGAATGGAGAATTATCATGGATAAAACAATGTACGGCATAATCAAAACAACAGCAATCTGCCCCATTATGGTGGCACCCGATCCCGATTTTGCAGCTGATGCGGCAAAGGCAATTGCAGAGGGCGGTCTTCCCGTTTGTGAAGTTCTTCTTCACAGAGACGAGCATTCTGTTACAAGAATAAAGAACATCGCTAAAAATGCACCCGAGGTAATTGTCGGTGCAGGTACTGTTATATCTTTAAGAGATGCCCAGGAGGCATTAGATGCCGGTGCAAAATTCTGTGTAGCTCCCGGCTTTGTTCCCGAGGTTGTTGAATTTTGCTTAAAGAACAACTTATCCATCCTTCCCGGATGCACAACAGCTTCCGAAATTTCAATGGCACTTAACTACGGAATAAACATATTAAAGTTCTTCCCCGTATATCAGATGGGCGGAGTAGACACCCTTTCCCAGTACTATTACGGCCCCTTCGGTAAGGTTGAATGGGTTGTAACCGGCGGTCTTAACGGCAAGAACTATTTAGACCTCATCAAGTTCAACAGCGTGCTTGCGGCAGGCGGCGACTGGATGTTTGCCGAGAATAATGCAATCAACGACAAAAACTACGATGCAATCGTTGAAAATATGAGAAGAACAATAAAGGATTCTCTCGCTGCAAGAGCGAAATAAGAAAGTGGGGCTTTTTATGAGTTGCTCATTTGATTTTAAGGGTAAAACCGTTCTGATAACAGGTGCCGAGCGGGGAATTGGTCTTGAAATTGCAAAGGGCTTTGCAAAAAGAGGTGCAAATATTGTTATCGCAGGCATTATGGATGAGGAATTTCCCAATGCTGAAAAGGAAATAACAGCCCTTGGTGCAGAATGCTTTTGCATCCACACCGATGTGGCGGATGAAGAATCTGTTATAAATGCAGTTAGTAGTGCCTGGGACAAGTTTACAAAAATTGATATTCTTGTAAATAATGCAGGCATCAACAAGCTTGCACCGGCAGAGGAAATGCCTCTTTCTACCTGGCAGAGAATTATGGATGTAAATTTAACGGGTACATTTTTAATGTGCCGTGAGGTGGGAAAAAGGATGCTTTCTGCGGGCGGCGGAAACATAGTTAACGTTGCCTCTATGTCGGGCCTTATCGTAAACCCCCTTCCGCAGACACAGTGTGCATATAACAGCTCCAAGGCGGGCGTTATTATGCTTACAAAGGTGCTTGCCAACGAATGGGCAGAGCGAGGCATAAGAGTAAACGCCATTGCTCCGGGCTTTACGGAAACACCCCTTACTGCAAAGAGACTTTCCGTGCCCGACGATCCTGCGGTTAAAAAATGGATTGGCGGAACACCTATGGGACGCGTGGCTCAGCCTTCCGAAATGGTGGGCCTTGTATTATACTTTGCAAGCGACTTATCTACCTTTACAACAGGAACCTGCGTGCCCGTTGACGGCGGATATACAGTATTATAAGGAGAATGAAAATGAAAAGCGTAAAAGATACTTTCAAAATATATAACGGTGTTGAAATTCCCTGCATGGGACTCGGCACCTGGCAGTCCCCCGACGAAACGGCGAAAAATGCGGTGCTTGCCGCACTTTCCCACGACTATCGCCTTATTGATACAGCTGCGGCTTACGGCAACGAAAAGGGTGTAGGCGAGGGAATAAAGGCAAGCGGACTTAAGAGAGAAGAAATTTTTGTTACAAGCAAGCTCCGCAACGCGGACCATGGCTACAAGGCGACGCTTGAGGCTTTTAATCTCACTATGGAAAAGCTTGACCTTGAGTATTTAGACCTTTATCTTATTCACTGGCCCAACCCCATTCAGTACAGAACACACTGGGAAGAGGCAACGGCCGGAACCTGGAAGGCTTTTGAGGAGCTTTACGAAAAGGGAAAAATCAAGGCAATCGGCATAAGCAACTTCCTTCCTCATCACATTGAAACACTTATGAAAACCGCAAAAATAAAGCCTATGGTAAATCAGCTTAAACTATGCCCCGGCGTAACCCAGGACGAAACCGTTGACTATTGCAAAAAGCAGGGTATTGTGGTTGAAGCATACAGCCCCTTCGGAACTGGTATGATATTCGGCAACGAGGGTATGAAAAAGCTTTCTGCAAAATACGGAAAAACCGTTGGTCAGCTTTGTCTTCGCTGGTGCTTAGATAAGGAGTTTGTTTCCCTTCCCAAGTCGGCAAATCCCATGAGAATAAGAGAAAATGCAGAAATCTTTGACTTTGAGCTTTCAAAGGAAGACATTGACTTTATATCAAATCTTAAGGGAGTTTGCGGAGAAGCTCCCGACCCCGATAATATAATGTTCTAAGAGTTGATTTTATGAGAATTAAAAACAAGGATGCTTTATCCTCCCACGGAAATATCGAGGGAAGAAAAATTGTAAGTGAGCTTCTTGATGCAGGGCTTGACTCCATCGACCCTTACTTAAGGGTAAAAAAGCTTATGGAGGTAAAAGAAGGTAAATTAATCTTTCATACCGAGGGCTTTGAAATGAAGGAGGATCCCCATTCGGGTGCACTTTCCTACAATCTTTCTGATTTTGACAGAATATTTGTAATCGGTGCGGCAAAGGGAATTCAGAGAGCCGCCCTTGCAATAGAAGAGGTGTTGGGAGATTATCTTACCGAAGGTCACGTCATAGGAAAGCACGGGGAAGATGTTATTTGCAAAAAAATCGGCGTGACATTGGCAGGACACCCCGTTCCCGACGAATACTGCATTGAAGGCTGCAGAAAAATTGAAGAAATGCTTTCTGATGTTACGGAAAAAGACCTTGTCTTAACCGTTTTCGGCTCGGGCTGCGGCTCCCTTTTCACCTATCCTGCTGAGGGGATAACTATGGAGGATATTTCAAGGTTTACCCATATGATGCAGATTGAAAAGGGCGTTCCCACAAGTGACTTAAATCAGATAAGAACCCATATTGACCGTTTTAAGGGCGGAAGAATAACAAGGATGATAAAGAAGGCCACCATAGTAAATATGGTAACGGCGGACCCATCCAAAATGTCAACCCCGGTTTTAAGGGTAAACTACTTTGAAATGCTCTGTCATAACACCTTTTTCCCTACGGTTGCAACGGCATCAACCTATAAAGACTGCCTTGACATCATAAAAAAGTGGGATGCCTGGGATGAAACCCCGGAGTCTATAAAAAACCACCTTTTAGCGGGAGACAGTCATAACGAAAATATGTCGGTGGATGAATACGAAAGCTTTAACGCAAGATTTTTTGGTCTTGTTTTCAAGGATTCCACCATCTATCCGGCGGTAAGGGAAAAGGCAAAGGAGATGGGACTTCCTTGCATAATGCTTTCAGAGTATATGGAAGCGGAGGCAAGGGAAGCAGGCTTTGTGGACGGAAATTTAGCCCTTTGCTGTGAAAGGCTGGGCGAGCCCTTCCGTGGCCCCATTGTACTTATGTCATCAGGCGAAAATGTGGTAACCGTCGGCAAGGAAAGCGGCATCGGCGGAAGAAATCAGGAATATGCCATCGGCGCGGCAATGAAAATTGCAGGAAGCAAAAAGGTTGTAATCGGCGCTGTTGATACGGACGGTACCGACGGCCCCGGGGGATTTTCATATCCTGGTGCGCCTGAATGTTTATCCGGTGCCGTGGTTGACGGCTATACCTTGGAAGAAGCGAAAGAAAAAGGAATAAATCTCTGGGATGCGCTTAAAACCCACGGAACAAGCGAGCCCTTGTGGAGACTTGATTCCGGCGTATGGGCGGAAAAGAGCATTTCGGCTCTTGATCTCAGAATAATTTTGATTGGAGAATAAATATGTACGGTACAATTATTAAATCTGTAAGGGCACACCAGGTTTATACAAACCGTGGAAAGCCCGGTGTTGAAGTAATAGTAACCACAGAAAACGGAAGCGAAGGAAGGGCAATGTGCACCTCGGGCGTATCGATCGGTACCCACGAGGTTGACTTTACCTTTGACGGCGGCACAAAGTTTGGCGGCAAAGGCGTAACAGGTGCGGCTAAAAGGGTTGAAGAGGTAATCGCTCCCGTAATTATCGGAATGGATTCAGCCCGTCAGGCAGAGGTTGATGCGGCAATCCTCGGTATTTGCCCCGATGCAAAAATCCGCCTTGGCGGAAATGCGGTTGCGGCAACAAGTGCGGCTGTGCTTAAAGCAGGTGCAGCATCGCTCGGCATTCCCTTATACCGTCATATCGGCGGTGCAGGTGCAATGTATCTTCCCGTTCCCGGCGTTGCGATGGCGGCAGGGGATGAGCGCTACGGCGGAGGAATCACCACCCCTGGCGGAAAACCCACAATGTCAATTATGGCATACGGCTTTGATAAGTTTTCCGATGCATCTTATGCATGCTGGGAAATTCACACACGCTGGGCGGAAAAAATGAAAAAGCTCTTTGGCGGTCTTCCAAATATCCGCGACTTTATCTCCATTCCTGCGGGAATTTTCAAAAGCGACAAGGAAATCTGGGAGGAAATGCTGAAAACCGTTATTGAAGCGGGATACGAAGGCAAAATCGGCTTCCAGATGGACGTTGCGACGGATACATATCACAACAAAGAAGACGATAAGTACTACGGTCTTTTCGATAAGGAGCCCAAGACCAAGGAACAGCTTTACGACTTCTATATGCAGATTATAAAGGACTATCCCTTTGTTATAATCGAAGATCCCTTTAATGAGGACGACTATGATACAACTGCCGCATTTACAAAGGAAAGCGGAATTCAGATAGTAGGGGACGACCTTTTTACCACCAACCCCAAAAGAGTGGCTCACGGAATAAAGAAGGGCGCGGCAAACACCGTTCTTCTCAAGGTTAATCAGGTGGGCTCCATTTCCGAGGCTCTTGAAATGATACAATATGCCTATAAGTTCGGTTACGGAATTATGCCTTCCGACAGCCGTGGCGAGGGCGAAACAATTGCAGACTATGCGGTGGGTATAAATGCAGGCTCAATCCGTGAAAGTGCCATAGGCGCAAGAGGAAACCGCTTCCTTGAAATTGAGGAAGAGCTTGGGGCATCTGCAAAATTCATCGGTGCACGCGGCCTTAAGGGCGAAAGAAACCTTCTGCGTGCCGACGGATTATTATAAGGAGGTATCTCATGTTTAAACAGTATATAAACGGAAAACTGGTTGACGGTAATGGCAGGGAAATGCCTGTATATAACCCTGCAACGGGAAAGGTAATTGACTCTGTGGGCTGCGCAGATGCATCTCAGACAAAGGAAGCGCTCATCGCAGCTGCGGAAGCTTTTAAAACCTGGTCTAAAACAAGCGTAAATGAAAGAGCAGCGTGGCTTTACAAGCTTAAGGAAGCCTGCACGGCTGAAAGAGATTATTTAATCGAGCTTGTAGCTTCAGAATCCGGAAGACCGTATGCAGCTGCCTGCGGCGATGTTGACTGGCTTCTTACAAGCCTTTCCTTCTATGCCGAGGAAGCAAAGAGAATTGAAGGCGAAGTAATTCCTCCCTTAAACGTGGGCGGAAAGCTTAACTATCAGATAATCACAAAACAGCCGGTGGGTGTAACCGTTGGTCACCTTGCCTGGAACTATCCTTTAGGTAATGCCAGCATAAAGCTTGCTCCCGCCATAGCATCAGGCTGTACCTGCATCATAAAGCCTTCCTCCGAAACACCCCTTGCAACACTTTATGTGGGCGTTATCGCAGAAAAGATAGGCTTCCCGAAGGGGGTATTAAACATTCTTTCAGGTCCCTCTTCCGAGGTTGCAAAAACCCTTAACGAAAGCACCATTCCGAGACTTATTTCATTAATCGGATCCTATGAAACGGGACTTAAGCTGATGGAGCAGGGCGTAACAAGCTTAAAGAAATATTCTCTTGAGCTTGGCGGAAACGCACCTGTTGTGGTTATGCCCGATGCTGACCTTGACGAAACAGCGGCAAACATCGTTGCAAAAAAGGTTGGCTTTGCAGGACAGACCTGCGTTAACTATAACAGAATTTACATCCACGAAAGCATTTATGATGTAATGTGCGAAAAGGTTAAAAGTGAGCTTTCAAAGGTTAAACTCGGCTCCTGGAAGGACGAGGGTTATATAATGGGTCCCGTAATAAACAACGAGGCAAGGGACAGAATGCTTTCCCTTATTGAGGATGCAAAGGAAAAAGGCGCAAAGCTTGTTATGGGCGGAGAAGTTCCGGAAGAATTTTCCGAGGGAAGCTTTATAACACCTGCGCTTCTTATTGATGTAACTGACGATATGCGCGTTTCAACAGAGGAAATCTTCGGCCCCATCATTCCTCTTCAGCCCTTTAAGACCTTGGATGAGGCAATTAAAAAGAGCAACAATACAATCTTTGGCTTGTCCGCTTATTTCTTCGGACACAATGCAAAGGAAATGAGCAGATATTTTGAAAACGTTACAGCAGGCGAATTTTTCGTAAACGGCGGTATCGGAAGCGAATTTTCACCCCATTCAGGTGCAAAGCAGTCGGGTATCGGATGCGACAAGTCCAAGCATTCACTAGAGGAATACTACGATATCAAGTTCCTGTCTATGATACCGTAAAATATCGGAGGATTTATGAGCGAAAAAAAGTATGATCTGATAGGCTTCGGCGATCCCTTTTTAGACCTTGTGCTGAAAATAGATAAGCTCCCCGAAACAAATACCAACTGTCGCATAAATAAATACGGCTTTCAGGGTGGCGGAAACGTACCCACAGCCTGCGTCGCATCTGCAAGACTCGGTGCAAAAACGGCGTTAATCGGTTGTGTGGGGGATGATTTATTCGGAAAAGTGGGACTTTCCGACCTTCAGTATAACAATGTTGACACATCAAAAATGAGTGTACAGAAAGGGAAAAAAAGCAATTTTTCCATCTGTGTGACAGAAACAGCCGTAAACGGTAAGGAATTTATCAGCACTCCCGGTGACTTTGAGGAAATAAAGACAGGCGAGCTTGATGAAGAATTCTTCAGGTCCACTCGCATTATGCACGTGGCATTAATTACCGAAGCTGTGGCAAAGGCCTGCGATATGGTTCATTCCGCAGGCGGAAAAATAAGCGTAGATGCCAATTACTACCGTCCCTATACCTACGACTATTACGATAAAATCGACATTTTCATAGGCTCCGAAATGTACTACAATGCATTTTGCGAAGATAAAAAATTAAATCCCGAAAACTTTAAGGAAAATATGGAGCTTTTAAAAAGCTACGGTCCTGAAATCGTAATATTCACCTTCGGACCTGACGGTTGCAAGGGCGTTTACGAGGATAAATATTTCGATATTCCGGCAATAGATGTAGATGTGGTTGACACCACCGGTGCGGGTGATGTTTTCCACGGTGCCTTTGATGTATTCTATCTTAAGGGCTTCGATGTGGAAAAAGCGGCACTTTATGCATCCGGCGTATCTGCCATAAAATGCACACGCTCCGGAGGAAGAAGCGGAATTCCCACACTCCCGGTGCTTGAAAAATTTATTAAAACCGGTGAAATTGACTATACGGAAATAGACGAGCGCGTTGCTCATTATGATAAAGGAATTACGTTATAGGAGGTATACTATGCTTGATTACAATGTAAAAATAGGACTTGTTCCCTTAAGACGTGACTGTACACCCCGTCCCGGTATCTTTAACTGGGAGGTTGCAGAGGAGAGAGGAAGACAGACTGTTGCCTACATCAAGGAGCATTATGCGACAGAGCATATAAGCTTTGTTGACCTTAAGGGTGTTATCGATGTTGAAACACTCTGGTCTGAAAACGATGTTGAAAAGGTGGCAGAACACTTTAAG